>PHEV01000002.1 GCA_002843035.1 Actinobacteria bacterium HGW-Actinobacteria-5
CGGCACTGCGCGCGTTCCGATCAGGTCCGCGCCGGCCAGCAGGAAGGCATAGGCGTTCTGCGGGCGCGGGAACTTCACGCCGGCAACCTTGAGCTTCACCCCGGTGCCCTTGAGGGTCTCCTTCATGATCAGGAACTGGTCCATCGAGGGTCCCTCGAATTGCCCGGAAGCAGTCTTTGCGTAGTCGATGCCAGCCTCTGCGATCAGCTTGCAGCCGGTGGCGATCTCCTCATTGGTCAGGAAGCATGTGTCCAGGATCACTTTGGTGATCGCATCGACGGCTTCCCTCCTGAACTGCCTGAGCTCCTCTTCAACGTCGGCGATGCGACCACTCTTGAGAGCTCCGATATTCATCACGAGGTCGACCGCGGTGCAGCCCAGGGCCACTGCTTCCTCCACCTCCCGCATCTTCACCGCGACGCTCGCCGACCCGAACGGAAAGGCCACTCCGGTGGCGACAAGAACATCGGTGCCCGCGAGTTCCTCCCGCACAACGGGAGTCCAGTAGGTCGAGGAAGAGTAGAACGCCGCACAGTTGTAGGCGACAGCCTCACGACAACCGGAGCGAATCGACTCCTCCGCGCTGTCCTTGGGAAGGACGGAATGGTCGAAGCACTTGCCGAGTTCCCACGCGCCCACCTGGCTGAGGTCCACCATCTGCTGAACACCTCCCTTGTCTCACGAACCCTCAACGTCGGTGACGTCAGCCTGCCGACCTGTACACGCTTTAACTATCTAGTATGTTCTTGTACATACAGCAACCTACTGACCCCTGCCGACCCGGTCAAGAGGCACCCACTCCCGCTACCGCGATGGCGGAAACCACAACCACCACCCCCGGCCCTCGAGCCCTCCAGGCGTGCCTCAAGCTCCAGTACAGACAGGTCTATGGTTGGAGGTCAACCCGTGGCGTAAGTCCTTCGTCGCAGAGGCACCTCCCGTAGCCGAGCGACCTGGCCGCAGATCTCCGGCCAGACGTGGCCCAGCTGGCAGGACGACACGCCACCAGCAGCGCGAGAGGAACAGCATGCAGGACGACTCGAACTGGACCGAGCAGATGCACCGAATAGCGTCTGCGCGCCTGGTCGTCGCCGACATGGACGGAACGCTGCTGACCGTAGCGGGACAATTGCCGGACGGCCTCTGGTCCACGCTGGCGCGATTGCGACGTGCGGGCATCGTGTTCGCGGTCGCCAGCGGACGTCAGTATCCCACCCTCCGCAGCTACTTCGACCCCGCCCCGGAGGGAGTCGCCTACATCGCAGAGAACGGCGGCTACGCCGTACACGCGGGAGTCGAAATCAGCGCTCGACCACTCCCCCTCCCGGTAGCGCGAAAGGCCGCGCTCAACGTTCGCACTGCCGCCCGCAGCCACGACATCGGCGCCGTGTGGTGCGCTCGGGACGTGGCCTATGCCGAGCGCAGGGACGCACCCTTCTTGCGGGAGGTGACCGCCTTCTATCGGAGCCTCGAACTCGTCGACGACCTCACCCGGATCACAGATGAGGCCATCAAGATGGCCGTCTACGACTTCGGCGACGCCGAACGCGGCTCGGCCCGCCTGCTGCAGCCGCTGTCCTCGCCGGCACAACTGGTGGTCTCCACCCCGCACTGGCTGGACATCATGAACCCCGAAGCCAACAAGGGCGTCGCACTCCGCGATCTCCAGGCCGCACTCGGAGTAACCCCGGAGGAGACCATCGTCTTCGGCGACTACCCCAACGATCTCGAACTGATGGAGGCAGCGACACACTCGTTCGCGATGGCCAACGCCCACCCCGAGGTTCTCCGACGCGCGCGCTACCTGGCTCCATCCAACGAGGACCGCGGCGTCCTGGTGGTACTGGACGCAGTGCTCGACACCATCTCCTGAGCCCCCGCGGATGAGGCGCCCTGTTGACGAGTGGTGTCGATAGCCCTATCGTTGACTATGCTCGTATGTACAAGTACATTCGAGCGGACGCGAAGATGACCCTGGCGTCCGGCCCGTGAAGGAGTTCAACGATGATCACCGTCAACCAGCCCCGGAATGGAGACGCCGAACTGCGCATGCGCTACTCGGTGGGCAGCCTCGGGCTCACCCCCGCCCGCGGCCAGGAAGACGTCCTGCCGCGGATCGCGCACCTCCCGCTGGACCCGGAGGAATACGCCCTGCTCCGCGACCGCGCCATCTCGGTGGGCGGCAGCGACCGGTTCCACGACGTGCTGAGCACCTTCCCGACACCGGCCGGCGAGACGCCACCCGGGTTCCGCGTGGAGACCCAACTGAACAGCGACGGGCTACTGGAGGCGGACCTGGTTCGCGACATCGGCTTCGGCCGCAACTCCGCCAGGCGTCCGACCAGGACGATCTTCTCGGCCGACTCGGCGAACCCCTACGAGGTCGCACCGGTGGCGGGCTTGCTGGGGAACCTGACCTGCAACCCAGGCATCGTCTACGACCTGTTCATCAACAACCCCGAGGCGAATGTGGGCCACAGGTTCAGCACTCTCGAGGAGGTCATGACCGAGCTGGGCCGCGTCCTGGGCCCGGGTTGCGATGTGAGCGTCGAGCTCGAGAACCCGTTCGACCCCGACTTCGACCACATCCTCGCCGAGATCGAGCCCTACGAGAAGATCCTCTCCCCCTACCGCCTCGTGGTGAAGGTGCCGCACACGGGTCCGGTGAACGGCGAGAACGTGAGCGAGCTGCTGACCGGCTCGGGCCGGCTGAGCAGCTCCTACCTGAAGCCCGCCACCGAGGATGCGTTCCGGTCGCACAATCTCGCGCTGCGCCTGCGCGAGCACGGGTACCGGGTCAACTACACGCTCATGTTCGAGCCCCACCAGGCCGCCCTCGCGCTACAGGCCCGTCCCTACTTCATCAACTCCTTCGTCCGGCACCGCCTGATGCAGACCGGCCGGATCGCCCAGCTGGTCTCCGCGTTCAGGCAGACCGGCGAGATCAGCCACCTCAAGGAGCTGCGCGCCTACCTGATCAGCACCGACCATCTCCCGGAGAACGCGAACACGGAGTTGGTCGAGGTTCTCCAGTACAGCGAGAACCTGATCAAGTACCGGCACTACGACGACGCCGAGGGCAGCGACGGCCTGGACACCCTCCGGCACGAGCTGAGGCTCCTCAAGCAGTGCAACCTGCCGGACACCCGGGTGATCGTCTGCAGCATGGAGGGGCCGCACAACTACCCCGACATCGACAAGCTCGCGACCGAACCCGAGTTCGCCGACGTGATCGACCGGCTGGTCATCACCGCGGAGCCGAGCTACCTGGCCCGCTTCACCTCGGCGAGCCACGTGGTGAGCTACCAGCGGCGGTTCATGGCTGCCGCGGCGACGGCCACTCGACCGGGAGTGAGGCTCAACGCATGATTCTCGGTTTCGGCTCCGACCCGAACGCGACGCAGTTGCGCCAGGAGCTGATGGCCCGCGCGTCCGCTCTCGGGCACGACGTGGTCGACTTCGGTTCGGACGACCCGATCTATGCCCACACCGCGATCGTCGTCGCCCAGGCGGTCGTGGCCGGCCGCCTCGACCGCGGCGTGCTGGTCTGCGGCACCGGAATCGGGGTCTCGATCGCGGCCAACAAGGTTCCCGGCGCGTACTGCGCGCTGGTGTCCGATGTGTACCAGGCCCGGCGCGCACAGCTGAGCAACAACGCCAACCTGATCGCGATGGGCGCACAGGTCATCGGACCGGAGCTGGCGAAATGCCTCCTCGAGGAGTACCTCAAGGAGTCCTTCGACCCCGGCTCCCGAAGTGCGCCCAAGGTGGCGGCGATCACCGACTACGAGCGTGGGCGGGCCTGATGTCCCCCAGCGTCCTCGAACTGGAGCTCGCCGCGAGCAGGGCGCGGCGGCTCGTGCTGCGGATGCTGGAGGCACATCCAGCCGGGCACGTCGGGGGCGCACTCTCCGCGATTGACCTGGTCGAGGCGATCTACCGCACGGCGATGCGCCTGACCGTGCCCGGGCTCGCAGCGCCCGACCGGGACAGGTTCCTGCTCTCGGCCGGGCACAAGGCGCTGGCCCAGTACGCGGTCCTGGCCGAAACCGGGCTGATCCCCACTGACGTCCTCGACAGCTACGGCAGGACCGGCTCGGCCGTGCCCGGGCATCCGGACATGCACAAGCTGCCCGGGGTCGAGGCCAACACCGGAGCCCTGGGGCACGGCCTCGCCATCGCCTGCGGGATGGCACTCGGAGCACGGCTGTCCGGCTTCGGCTCCCGGGTCTTCGTCGTGATGGGCGACGGCGAGCTTCCTGAGGGATCGAACTGGGAGGGCGCCGCGATCGCGGCCCACCACCGGCTCGACCATCTGGCCGTGTTCGTGGACGCCAACGGGCTCCAGATCAGCGGTCCCACCAGGGAGGTCATGGGCATGGAATCGATCAGCGCGAAGTTCGACGCATTCGGCTGGGCCACCACGGAACTGGACGGCAACGACATGGCGAGCATCGTTCGGGTCCTGGACGAACTGCCCCTGACCCCGGGGCGGCCTTCGGCGATCATCGCGCGCACTGTAAAGGGACGGGGCATCCCCTCGATCGAGGGCACAGTCGCCTCCCACTACTGGAAGCCGAGCGCCGCCGAACTCGCCGCGGCGATCGAGTACTGCGAGGACACCACGAGGCGGCTCGAAGCTCTGGTGGCGGCGTCATGACCGGCAACCTGCTGGACCCGCGGATCACCTTCGGCCAGGCGGTCGCCGACGCCGCGGCGCTCGACCCGAAGGTCGTTGTGCTGTCGGCCGACAGCGGAGGTTCGTCCGGCCTGGGCGGCTTCGCCGCGTCGCACCCGGAGCGGTACCTGGAGTTCGGGATCCAGGAACACGGCGTCACCGGTGTCGCGTCGGGACTGGCCACCTGCGGCTACATTCCCGTGTTCTGCGCGATCGCGCCCTTCGTCACCTGCCGGAACTTCGAGGCCTTCCGCAACGACCTGGGCTACATGCGCCAGAACGTGAAGGTCGTCGGCCGCAACGGCGGGTTCACCTACTCCGACCTCGGGGCCACCCACCATTCGCTCGAGGACTACGCGCTGATGCGGATGATCCCTGGAGTCACCGTGCTCGCCCCTCAGGATCCCGCCGAGATCAGGGGCGCAGTCACGGCCATGCTGGCCCACGAGGGGCCGGTGTACATGCGCATCGGGAGCGAACCGCTGCCCGAGATCTTCCCGGACGACAGCTTCGTGATCGGACGGGCGAAGCGACTGCGCAGCGGGAACGATCTCACGGTCGTCAGCACCGGCTACGTCACACCCCGGGTACTGGAGGCGGTCGACCAGGTTGGTGCTGAGGTCGACGTCGACCTGCTCGGCCTGGGCACGGTGTGGCCTCTGGACGCCGAAGCGATCCTGGACTCGGCGCTGCGCACCTCTCGCGTGCTCACCGTCGAGGAGCACTATCTCCCCGGTGGGCTGGGCAGCGCCGTGTGCGAGCTGCTCGCCGGCGTCCCGGGGGTGGTGGTGGACCGAGTGGCGGTACCACACGACTACGTGCCGAGCGGCCGCTACGACGAGCTCTCAGCCAGGTTCTCGCTGGACCCGGAAGGGATCGCCGCACGGATCAGGGCCTTCGCCGCATCGGGGGCCCGCAGTCGTCCGGTGGCTCCGGGGGTGAGCGGGTAACGGCCGTCCGCGAGCCCGGGAGCCGATGGCCGCCGGGCCCGCTTGCGCCGCCGGAGCGCACGGTGTCCGGTGGGGCTGGTCCACCTGAGTGCGCGCGTGGACCAGCCGCGTGCCTTTGCGCGGAGTTGCGCCCATCCCTTGCTAGGCTAGGCAGGCTTAGGCAGCCCTAGAGAGGAGGCGCGACCGTGGCTGAGCTCCAACGCGACTCGTCCGTGCCGCTGTATCAACAGCTTGAGGACGCGTTGCGGCAACGCATCCGCGCGGGCGAGTGGCAGCCAGGGGAACGCATCGCCTCCGAGAACGAACTCAACCGGGAGTACGGCCTGAGCCGCATGACCGCGCGCGGGGTGCTCACCAAACTGGTCAACGACGGCGTCCTGTTCCGGGTGCCCGGCAAGGGCACTTTCGTCTCCCCGACGAAGATCAGCACCATCTCGCCGGCCTACCGCGGGGTGCGCGAGCAACTCGAGGCCATGGGGTACGAGACCAGGACCGAGCTCATCCGGGTCGCCCAGGAGGCACCCACCCGGCGGGTTCGGGAACGGCTCAACCTCGCCGAGTCGGACGCGGTGTACGCCGTGCATCGGCTTCGTCTGGCCAGCGGCGAGCCGATCAGCCTGCACCGCTCCTACATTCCCGCGGCCCTCGCGCCCGGGCTGGAGGAGCAGGATCTGGTGAACGAGCAGCTCTGCGTCATTCTCGAGGGGCAGTACGGCCTGCGCATGAAGCGCGTCATCGAGTCCCTCGAAGTCGCCGCAGCCCAGGCCGAAGAGGCGAAGCGGCTCGGCGTCCCGCGTGGCGCTGCCCTGCTCCAGCTGGAGGATGTGATCAGCGCGCAGAACGGCACCACGTTCGAGTTCACCCGGATCGTCTTCCGGGGCGACAAGATCCGGCTCGACTTCGAGTACAAGCTGTAGGGCTTCATCATGACCCGCTGACCCGACCAGGGCGCGGGTGCGTGCGCGACCCGGGATGCGCCCCTCGCGGCGTCCCCTCACTACCGGCCTCATCCACGGCACGCGAATGCCGGCCGCCGCAACCAGACGGGACCGCGGGCTTCACGAGTACACCACAGCGGTTCTGCGGGTTGCGCAACCTAGTACAGACAGGTATATCTGTAGGCAGAACGGCATTCACGACGATGCACAGAGAGGTGCCACCATGCCCCAGCCGATCACCCTCAGCCAACTGGATCTGTCCCGGGAGCACCTCGCCTCCCTGATGGACTTCTCCGTCCTCAATCCTGACGCCAGCAAGGCCGACATCGATCGCGGTATCGCGATCAGCAAGGAGTATCGGTTCAAGGGATTTCATACCAACCCCGGCTGGGCGCCCTACGTCGCCGACCAGCTCGAAGGCACCGGCATCGAGACCGGCTGGGTGGTCGCATTCCCCTTCGGCTGCCTCTCCACCGCAGCCAAGGTCGCCGAGGCCCAGGAGGGCGCCCGCGTCCTCAACGGACGACCCTGGGTGATCGACATGGTCGCCAACCACGGCAAGCTCAAGAGCGGGGACTACGACGACTACCGGCGCGATATCGCCGAGGTCGTGAAGGCAGCCCATGACGGGGGCGCCGAGTGCAAGGCCATCCTCGAAGCCCAACTGCTCACCGACGACGAGCTCCGCGCAGCCGTCGAACTGGCCAGCGAGGCCGGCGTCGACTGGGTCAAGTCCTCCACCGGCCGGCACGGCGGACCGCAGTTCGCCCAGGTCAAGATCATGTGCGACACCGCGCCGGAGGGGGTCAAGGTCAAGATCGCCGGCACCGGCAGCTTCTGGACCCCGATGGTGGCGCTCGGCTGCCTCCTGCTCGGCGTCGAGCGCATCGGTACCCGCAGCGCGCCCTGGATCTGCGACGAGCTCTCCGGGGATCTCGGCCGACTGCTCAAGTAGGCGTCCGGGGCTGCTGTCCTCGTCCTCGAACCCCTCCGAGGACGAGGACGCCGGCCCCGATCCGGACACTCGGACGCAGGCCGTCCCTGGCGCGCCGCGACCGGCACGGTTCACGCGACGAGGCCGCGCCCCGGGATCGCGGCGAGCAGTTCCTGGGTGTAGGGGTCGACCGCGTTCTCGAAGATCTGTTCCGGCGTCCCGCTCTCGACGAAGCGGCCCTGGCTCATCACATGCACCTGGTCGGAGATCATTCGCACCACGGCGAGGTCGTGGCTGATGAACAGGTAGCTCAGACCGAGTTGCGACTGAAGGTCGGCGAGCAGTTCCAGGATCTGTGCCTGCACCAGGACGTCGAGAGCCGAGACGGCCTCGTCGAGGACGACCAGGTCGGGCTTCAGCGCGAGCGCCCGGGCGATGGCCACCCGCTGTCGCTGCCCGCCGGACAGCTCGTGCGGGAGTCGGGTCGCGAAGTCCCGCGGCAGCGAGACCTGCTCCAGCAGGTCTCCCACCCGTGCGCGCCGCTCGGCCACGTCGCCCAGGCGATGCACTCGAAGCGGCTCGGCGATGCTCTGGCCGACCGAGTAACGCGGGTCGAGCGAGGAGTAGGGATTCTGGAACACCGGCTGGACCCTGCGCCGGAAGTCGAACATCTGCCGGCCACGCACGCCGGTCAGGTCGACGCCGTCGAACCGGATCCGGCCGGCGGTCGGCTCGTCCAGGCCGAGCAGCAGGCTGGCCGTGGTCGACTTGCCCGAGCCGGACTCCCCCACGATCGAGACCGTGGTACCGCGCTGAATGGAGAAGCTCACTCCGTCCACCGCCGTGAACGTGCGCGACCCCTGGGACGTGCGGGCGCGCAGCGGGAACTCCTTGACCAGTCCCTCGACCTCGACCAGAGGCGACGACTCCTTGGCGGCCGCGCTGTCCCTGACCACGGGCTCGCGACGGGTGGCCAGGCTCGGCGCCGCAGCGATCAGCTCCCTGGTGTAGTCGTGGTGAGGGTTCACCAGCACCCGAGCGGACGGGCCCTCCTCGACCACCCGGCCCTGGTACATGACCACGACCCGGTCCGCACGCTCCGCAGCCAGCGCGAGATCGTGGGTGATCAGGAAGACCGCGGTGCCGAGCTCGCGGGTCAACGAGCCGAGCTGGTCGAGCACTCGGCGCTGCACCGTCACGTCGAGCGCTGAGGTCGGCTCGTCGGCGATCAGCAGCCGGGGACCGCAGGCCAGGCCCATCGCGATCAGCGCGCGCTGGCGCATGCCGCCGGAGAACTCGTGAGGGTACTGCCGAGCCCGCTCCGCCGGCTGCGGGATGCCCACCATCTCGAGCAGCTCGCGGACGCGCTCCTGTGTGGCCCGGCCCCGCGTGCGGCCGTGCACCTCCAGCGCCTCGCCGATCTGCTCGCCCACCCGCATCAGCGGGTTCAGGTTCGACATCGGATCCTGGGGCACGAGCCCGATGCCCGCTCCCCGCAGGCCGATCATCTCGTGCTCACCGAGATCGGCGATCTCCCTGCCCTCGAAACGGATCGTTCCGGCGGTGATCACGGCGTTGTCGGGAAGCAGCCGATTGACCGCGGACGCGGTGGTGCTCTTGCCCGACCCCGACTCCCCGACCACCGCGACCGTCTCACCGGCGGCCACGTCGAGGCTGACGTCGATCACCGCGGGGACGAGCGTGGCCCCGGTCCGGAACGACACGCACAGGTCGCGGATCTGGAGCACCGGCTCAACCGAACTCGTCACGGTCACCATCCTTCCTGGCCGACAACAGCCAGCCCCACGGTCTCCACGACCGAATGCCACAAGTCCGCGGTCGCCGCGGGACGCGCGGCGAGCAGGCGACTGGAGAGCATCACCACGGCGATGCCGAACTCCGGCACGAAGCCCAACGCGCAGCCGGTGAAGCCCGGATGCCACAGCATCCGCCCGACCCGGCCGCCACGGGCCACCGGCTCGGTGCGCCATCCCGACGCCTGGCCGGCGTCCGGCCCGTCCCGGAAGATCGCCTCTCGCAGGTCGCCGCCCCACAGCTCGTCCGCCGCGGGGTCGGCCAGGGAAAGGGCGAGGGTGAGCAGGTCGTCCGCGGCGCCGAACAGTCCGGCGTGGCCGGCCACCCCGGCGAAGGCGTGGAACGCGTTGCCGTCGTTCGCCTCGCCCACGGTGAGCCCGTCCCGCCACTCGAAGGAGGGGTCGGCGAACAGCACTGGATAGGGCTCGCCGCTGCGCACCATCGTCGCCTCGACGCGATCGCCCACGCCACCGGCGGCCACCTCGGCGTCCACCGGTCCGAAGCCGATGCTGTCCAGCCCCAGCGGCCCTGCGACCAGCTCCGCCACCGCGTGCCGCAACCCCACCCCGGTGACCGCACCGATCACCTCGCCGAGCAGGATGAACCCCAGATCGGAGTAGTGCCGCCCCTGGCCCGGCGGGTACCGCAGGGGCAGCCCGTCCAGTGCAGCCAGCGGCTCCGTCGCGGCCAGGTAGAGAGGTTGCCACTCCCACAGGCCGGCGCGGTGGTGGAGCAGGTCGCTCAGGGTCGGATCGCCGGGCCGCGCCCCCGGGAGGTAGCGGGACAGTCGATCGGTCAGCTCGAGTTCGCCCAGGACCGCAAGCCGGTGCAGGGCACAGGTGGTTGCGACCACCTTGGTCACCGAGGCCAGGTCGAAGCGCGTCCGTTGGGTGACGGGCTCGCCGCCGGGCGTGCACACGCCGCCCGCGGCGATCCGGCGGCCCTCGGGGCCCGCCATCCCCACCACGGCACCCAGCGGCGCCGACGGACCGGCCAGCAGCCGGTCCAGCGCCCCGGTGACGGCCATCACCCGGGTTCCCCTTCCCTGAGGTCCTTGCGCAGTCGCAGTTCCGGCTGCCCGAACTCGGGCTCGACCCGGGTGGCACCGTCGGGACGCCAGCCGCGGCTGCGGTAGAAGCCCACCGACGGGCCGTTCGCTGCGAACACCCACAGCGTCGCCGACGTCACCCGCTGTTGGACGAAGGCGTCCTCGGCGTGGTCGAGCAGCCTGGTACCGAGCCCGGAGCCCTGCGCGACCGGGGAGACGTACAGCGAGTGAACCTGGCCGGCGGCGCCAGAGACCTCCCAGCGGGTCAGTCCAAGGATCCGTTCGCCATCGTCGGCGACCACGGTGTGGCCGCGCGCAGAGCCGAGTGCCCGCGTCCACATCTCGACGGCCCGCTCGTCGGAGATCGAGGCGACCAGGCTCTGCGGCAGGACCGCGGCGTAGCTGCCCCGCCAGCAGGCCAGGAAGACCTCGACCACCGCGTCGAGATCGGCCGGAGTCGCCTCACGAAGCACGACGTTCACGGCCGCGTCCGCTCGCCGGACAGTCGAAGGCCGGTGATCGCCGGTACCGGGTCCGGCAGAACGAGGGGCCCGCGACCGGGGACGATCGAACCCAGGATCCGCGGTTCGAGGGCACCGGTGCCGCCCAGGACCGTCCCCGGGACGCCGTGCAGGGTGCACCAGCCGATCAGCGCCATCAGGATGGCTTCCTTGGTGTCGGCCGGCATCCCCAGAACATCGGTGAGGACCAGTTCGACACCGGGCAGCAGGGCGCCCAGCCGATCCATCAGGAGCGGATTGCGGCAGCCGCCGCCGGAGACCGCCAGGTATTCCACCCCGGCGTCCCGGACGGCGTCCGCGACCGTCCGGGCGGTGAGCTCGACCAGCGTCGCCAGCAGATCGGCGTCGGACGGAGCGGACCCGGCCGCGTCCAGTTCCCGCTGCAGATAGGCCAGGTTGAACAGTTCCTTCCCTGTGCTCTTGGGCGGGACCTGCGCGTAGTAGGGCTCGGCGAGCAGTCGGGCCAGGAGCCGGTCGTCGATGGTCCCCTCGCGCGCGATCCGGGCGTCGGCGTCGTAGCCGCGCGGGTCCAGTCCGCGGTCCGCCACCACGGCGTCCATCAGGGCGTTCGCCGGCCCGATGTCCCAGGCCGACACCCCCTCCGCGGAGACGACCGTGAGGTTCGAGATGCCACCCAGGTTGAGCGCTCCGCTGACGCCGCTGCGCTGGTTGAGCAGGAGGAAGTCGACCAGCGAGGCCAGCGGTGCGCCCTGACCTCCGACGGTCAGGTCCCGCGCCCGGATGTCGGCGACCACGGGGACGCCCACCCGCTCGGCGATCCATGCGGGCTGGCCGAGCTGGAGCGTGCCCAGGGCGCGCCCGTCCTCGACCCAGTGGAAGACGGTCTGGCCGTGGGAGCACACCGCGTCGACCGCTCCGGCCTCACCGATGGCCCACTCGGCCGCGTCGGCGAAGGCCTGCCCGATCCGGGTGTCGATCTCGCAGACTCCGGCGAGGGTGGTGGGCCGCGGAGGCAGCATGTCCATCAGCAGGCGGCGCAACGACGGGTCGTAGGGACGCGAGCCACTGAACCCGAGCGTGCCCTCCAGCACGCCTGCGCGCTGGGCGAAGTCGACCACGGCCACGTCGATGCCGTCGTGGGAGGTGCCCGAGATCATGCCGAGGACGCGCATCACGCCATCTCCAGGGCCGCCCGCAGGCGTCCGTCGGCGGCGGCGATCCGGGCGACGGCGGTGTCCGCGTCGGTCGGGGCGATCAGCATCAGGGAGGCCACCTTCACGTCGTAATCCACTTCGGACAAGGCGGCGACCGCCTGCTCGCGCGACGCATCGGCGATCAGCTCGACCATCCGGATCGCCCGCTCCCGTAGCTTGTGGTTGGTTGCCTTGAGGTCGACCATGAGGTTGCCGTAGGTCTTGCCCAGACGGACCATCACGATCGTCGAGATCATGTTGAGCACCATCTTCTGGGCGGTCCCCGCCTTCAGCCGGGTGGAGCCGGAGATCACCTCTGGGCCGAGTTCGATCTCGATCGCCAGTTCGGCCGCAGCGCTCAGCCGGGTATGGCTGTTGCAGGAGAACCCGACCGTGAGCGCCCCCCGCTCGCGCGCCTGGGTGATGGCGCCGATCACGTACGGCGTGCGTCCGCTCGACGCGATGCCGACGACGGTGTCGAGGGGCCCGATGCCGGCCGCCGCCACCGCACTCGCGCCTGCCTGCGCGTCGTCCTCTGCGCCCTCGGTGGGCGTGACGATGGCATTCGGGCCACCGGCCATGATCGCGAAGACCTGCTCCGGTGGGGAGCTGAACGTCGGCGGGCACTCGGACGCGTCCACGACGCCGATCCGCCCCGCCGTACCGGCCCCGACGTAGACCAGCCGCCCTCCGTCCTGCATCCGGGCGGCCGCCGCCTCGATCACCGCGACGATGGCGGGCAGCGCGGCCCGGACGGCTCCGGCGACGGTGGCGTCCGCCCGGTTCATCAGGTCGGCGAGCTCCGCGACGGACATCGTGTCCAGCATGGCGTAGTCGGGGTTCACCGCCTCCGTGACCAGGTCGGCCAGATCCTCCTCGAGAGTGCTCATTTCCTACCTCTGTTCCTGGGGTCGAGGGAGTCGCGGAGGCCATCGCCGAGCAGGTTCAGGCCGACGACGAAGAGAACGACGATGACGCCGGGGGCGACCATCGTCCAGGGCGCGATGTAGACCAGGGTGCGGGCCTCGTAGATCATCGAGCCGAGTGAGGGCGCCGGCGGCGGGGTGCCGAGACCCAGGAAGCTCAGTGATGCCTCCGTGAGCACCGCCCAGGACAGCGAGAGCGTGACCTGGACGATCAGGATCGAGGTGATGTTCGGCAGCACGTGGCGGAACATGATCGCGGCTCGCCGTTGCCCCGAACTCACCGCAGCCCGGACGAAGTCGATCTCGCGCAGCGACAGCACCGGGCCCCGCGTGACCCGGATGAAGATGGGGACGTAGACGATCGCGATCGCCACGGCGATGGTGAACCAGTTGCGGTCGAACACCGAGGCGAGGGAGAGCGCCAGCAGCAGCGGCGGGAAGGCGAACAACACGTTGGTGACCCCGCTGACCACCGCGTCCGAGACGCCGCGGAAGAAGCCGGCCGAGACTCCGGCGAGCGTGCCGACCACGGTGGCGAAGGCCACGGCGACCACGGCGATCAGCGCCGAACTGGCGACGCCGGCGGCCACCCGGGAGAACACGTCGCGTCCGAACTGGTCGGTGCCGAACCAGTGCGCGGCGGACGGCGGCAGCAGCCTCTGTTGTGGGGCCTGGGCGAGGGGGTCGTAGGGCAGCAGGCCGAAGGCGGCGAGCACGCACAGGATCGCGAGCAGGCCGACCAGGACGAGCCCGGCCACACCGCTGCGGCTCTTCAGCAGCAGCCGCAGGCGCTGCCCGGACTGGACGCCGGCGAGGCTGGCCGGGGCGGATTCGGAGATCTCGGTCATTCGGCACGCACCCGTGGGTCGATGATCCGGTACAGCAGGTCGGTGAGCAGGTTGACCACCACGAACGCGAGCGCGATCAGCAGCACGGTGCTCTGTACCAGCGCGTACTCCTTCTGCTGGATGCCGAGCAGCACCTGCCGGCCGATCCCGGGCAGGGAGAAGATCTGTTCGACCACGACCGCGCCGCCCAGCAGGTAGCCGAACTGGAGGCCGGTCATGGTGACGATGGGGACCAGCGCGTTCTTGAGCACGTGGCGGACCTGCAGCCGCCTCGGGCCGACGCCTTTCGCCCGCGCGGTCCGGATGAAGTCCTGACCCCGCACCTCGAGCACGGCGGTGCGGGTGGTGCGCATGATGGGTGCCGCGATGCCGAATCCCAGCACCAGGGACGGCAGCAGCATCTGCTGGAGGTTGAGCAGCGGATCCTCGCTGAAGTAGGCGAAAGCCTGCCCGTTGGGGTTGAACCGGACCGTCGCCGACAGGATCGCCAGCAGGGCCGTGGCCAGCAGGAAGGACGGGATCGAGAGCCCCATCAGGCCCACCGCCTGGCCGAACGCGTCCCGCGGCGAATCCGGACGGGACGCCGAGAGCATGCCCAGCGGGATGCCGATCAGGAGGGCGAGCACGATCGAGAAGACCGCGAGTTCGAGCGTGACCGGGAGCGACTGCGCGGTCAACTCCAGGACGCTCTGCTGGGCGCGGGAGGAGAAGCCGAGGTTCCCGGTGAAGATGTTGCCGAGCCAGCTGAAGAACTGGGTGACCAGGGGCTTGTCCAGGCCGTAGTAGGCCTCGAGCGCAGCCTGCTGGGCCGGGGTCAGCGCAGCGGCCTCGGTGCCCAGACCCGCGGTGATCTGGTTCCCGGGGATGGCCCGCAGCATGACGAAGACGAACACGGCGACGCCGAGCAACGTCCCCAGCGCGGAGATGATCGGGCGCAGCACGCGGTGGGACGCGACAGCTCTGACAAGGTTCATGATGAATAGTGCACCGCGGTGTGGGCCGGTTTCACCCGGCCCACACCGTCGCGCTGATCAGCCGATGGCGGTCTCGCGGAGGTACTGCAGCGAGCTGTTCGCCATGGGGGTGAACCCGGTGACGTTCGAGGTGGTGGCGGTGTAGGTGTAGCTGGTGAACATCCAGATCCACACCGCGTTGTCCTCGAGGTTGTTGGAGATCTGGGTGTAGATCTCCTTGCGCTTGGCGAGATCGGAGGTCTGCCTGCCTTCGGCGAACAACTTGTCGAGCTCCGGCGAGGAGTACCCGGCGACCTTGTTCAGGTTCCCGGTGCTGGTGAAGTAGCGGGAGTAGGCGCCGTCGGGATCAGGACGTCCGCCGTTCAGGGCGACCGCAGCTTCGAAGTCGGCACCGATCCAGCGGTCCACGTAGGCACCGGATTCGAGCACATCCAGGTCGAGGGTGATCTTGGCCTCGGCGAGCTGGGCCTTGAGGTTCTGCGCCTCGTTGACCGAGGTCGAGTACTCACCCTGGGACACGATGGTCTTGATCGTGACTCCGTCCGGCTTGCCCGCCTTGGCGAGGTACTCGGCAGCCTTGGTCAGGTCGCGCGTCGGGCACGGACGCGAGTTGGGGTCGGAGCGGAAGGCGGGAGAGGTGATCGGACCGGTGATCTCGCCCTCGCCCGCGGCAGCGGTATCGAGGACCTGCTGCCGATCGATCGCGCACTGCATCGCCAGGCGGACGTTCACGTCCGTGAGCGGGCCCTTCCTCGCGTTGAGTTGCAGCACGTGGTAGCTCAGCTGCGGGGTCTTGGCCACGGCGAGCCCTGCCGCCGCGGCGGTCTGGGCCACCAGCGGATCGTCGAAGACCGCGAACTGGACATTGCCGGACTGCATCGCTGAGACGATCGAGGACTCGTCGGGGATCACCCGGAACTCGACGCCGTCGAGCTTGGTCTTGTCGCCCCAGTAGGCGTCGTTGCGCACCAGGGAGAGCGACTGGTTCGCCTTGCGCTCCTTGAGCGTGAACGGACCGGTGCCGTTCGGGGTGGTGTTGAGCGCGGCCTCGGTGTCATCGGAGGACAGCATCGCCATGTTCACCACGCCGAGGTTGGCCAGCAGGCCCGCGTCCGGTGCGCTGAGGTGGACGGTGACGGTCTCCGGGTCGGTGGCGTCCACGCTCTTCACCGAGGCGAGGGACGCCGCGGCGACGGCCGCGGTGGCTTCTTCCTTGATCTTGTCGAGGGAGAACTTGACGTCGGCGGAGTCGAAGGCGCTGCCGTCGTCGAAGGTGACCCCCTTGCGCAGGTGCAGCGTGAGCGTGAGCCCGTCCGAAGAGGTGTCCCAGGACTCGGCCAGGCCGGGCACAACGTTGAGGTCCTTGTCGAACTCGGTGAGGGTGCCGTAGATGTTCTGCAGCACGTTCACCGCCTGGAACTGGGTCGCCTTCCAGGGGAACAGGGTGTCGGGCTCACTGGTGACGCCGACCACCAGGGTTCCTCCGGCACCGGCGGCACCGCTCGGCGCGGCGCTCCCGGTCGAGGTAGCAGCCGGCGCGCAGCCCGAGAGGACGAGCGCGCCAGCCAGGGAAAGTCCTACTGCAACAGCGGTTCCGCGACGGGCGCGGCGACCTGCGATCATGGGCAAACTCCTCAGAACAAGGCGATCCTGACTGCGGCATCGGGAGCGCCCGGTGTTGTCGATGTACTAAAAGTACGCGATTGGCTAGGATCTTGTAACTGTCTTCCCCCAGCTTGTTACAGAATTGCAATACAGTCGCCGCGTCGATGGGTAGGAGCCCAGATGCCCGTATCCCTGCCGTGGCCGGACGCGAGCCGGCACGCCCTGGTCAGCATGCGCGCCCTCCTGCCGGAACTCCGACCGAGCGAGCGTCGGATCGCCGAGCTCTTCCTCGCCGATCCGGCCGGGGCCGCCGAGCTCTCGGTGAACGATGTTGCCGTCCGTTGCGACACCTCGACCACGTCGGTGATCCGGTTCTGCCGGAGCCTCGGCTACGACCACTTCCGGGACCTCCGGATGGACGTGCTCCGCGAGATCACCCGGGAATCGATCGAGACCGCCGGGCTCCCCGAGGCGTCCGGTGACATCGACAAGGACGACACCCTGGCCGACATCGTCGCGAAGATCTCCCTCGCCGAGACGATGTCGATCGCGGACACGGCCAAGACCCTGGACGCCACGGCGCTGCAGCAGGCGGTGGACGCGATCAGCGGCGCCCGCCGGGTCGACGTCTTCGGCGTGGGCGCAAGCTCCTTCGTCGGGCTCGACCTGCAGCAGAAGCTCACCCGGATCGGCCGCACCGTCCTGAACTGGTCGAGCACCCACTCCGCCTGGACGTCGGCCGCGACCCTCGACACCGGAACCGTCGCCCTGGCGATCTCGCACAGCGGCACCACCTCCGACACGGTCATGTTCCTGGAGATGGCGCACGATTCGGGAGCCACGACGATCGCGCTGACCAACCACGCCCGCTCCACTCTGGCCGCCCACGCCGACATCGTGCTCACCACGGCCGCCCGGGAGACCGGGTTCCGCTCCGGTGCGCTGGGGAGCCGGATCGCCCAGCTCATGGTGGTGGACTGCCTGTTCATCGGGGTTGCGCAGACCAACTACGAGCAGTCCATGAACGCGATCCGGCGTACCTATGCCGCGACCCACCGGCTCAGCGATCCCCGCGCCACCCGGCCCTTCGACGACACCTGATCGCCGCGGAACCGCTCAGCCGGCGACTCCCGCGAGAGCGCGGTCGGTGAGCACTCCGACCAGGAAGCCTGCCCCCCAGATGGCGAGGGCGATCAGGAGGAGGGTGAGCCAGTGCAGCCCCCTGCGCTGCCTGGGTTGGAACTCCAGGTCGTCCTGCTCGGCGTCGTCGGCGCCGAGGCTGAGGCCGTCGCCCCCGACGGGGTCGTCGGCGGGATGGGTGCCGGGTTCAGTCATCGCAGTTCCTTCGGGTGTAGCCGCTTCACTCGTAACGGAGGGCATCGATGGGCTTCAGGGAGGCGGCTCGCATCGCGGGGTAGATGCCGAAGAACAGGCCGACAGCCAGGGAGAAGCTGAACGCGAGCGCCACGGAGTAGGGGGCGACGACGGCCCGGAAGCCCGAGATCTCGATCTGGCAGACCAGATAGCCGAAGATGATGCCGGCGATGCCGCCGAGCACGGACAGCAGGACAGCCTCCAGCATGAACTGGAGAATGATGTCGCTGCGACCGGCTCCGATCGCCTTGCGGATCCCGATCTCACGGGTGCGTTCGGTCACCGTGACCAGCATGATGTTCATCACTCCGATGCCGCCGACGAGCAGGGAGACGGTTGCGAGCGAGCCGAGCAGGACGGTGAAGATGTCCGTGATCGACTTGGCGGCGTTGAGGAAGGTGGCCGAGTTCGTGACGGTGAAATCCCTGGTGTCGACGTTGGTGCGGTGCCGGGCGTCCAGGATCGACTCGATCTGGGCCTGGGCGTCGTTGACCGCGGCGGCCGAGACGGCCTGCGCCACGATGCTGCTCAGGTCGCCGTATCCAGCGAGATGGTCCTGGACTGCTGTCGCCGGGGCGATGATCCGGTCATCCTGGTCGAGCCGACCGGTGACGCCCTTGGCTTCGAGGATCCCGATGACGGTGAATTCCTTGCCGTTGAGCCGGATGACCTGGCCCAGCAGGCTGCTGCCGTCCCCGCCGGCGAGCGCTTCAGCGACGGTGCGTCCGGTGAGCAGGACGCGGGAGTGCGCCCGGTAGTCGGTGTCGGTGAACACGCGCCCGGCCACGACCGTGTCGTTGTTGATGCTGAGATAGGCGTTGGTCGTGCCAGTGGTGCTGGGGATCGGGTGCGAGGCGCCGTTCAGGGTGGCGGTCACCCGGGTGGCGACGACCACGGGCGCGACGAGCCGGATCGCGGGGGCGAGTTCGGGGTCGGCGAGCGCTTCGGCGTCGGACATGGTCAGGCGGGTGTCGCGAATGTTGGTGCCGCTGCCGGCGGCGTCGACGGAGGGCGCCACGAACGGGTTGCGGAGCTGGGTGGTGTCGGAACTCTTGCGGGTGATCGTCAAGGTGTTGGTCCCCAGGGAGTTCAGGGTGTCGGTGACACTCTGGTTGGCGCCGGTGCCGACGCCGACCAGGATGATGACCGAGGCGACGCCGATCAGGATGCCGAGCATGGTCAGTGCCGATCGGGGCTTGTTGGCCGTCAGACCACGCCAGGCGAACCGGGCGCTCTCGGCGATGCTCATGAGGCCATCCCCGTGGGCGGGTGGCGCAGGGCCGGCGGCGGTGCGTCCACGGGAGCGTTGCGCTCGTCCGAGCGGATCTTGCCGTCGTGCATCTGCAACACCCGCTTGGCGTGGGCTGCGACACCCGCCTCGTGGGTGATCACGACCAGCGTGCGGCCGTGCGCGGAGAGCTGGTCGAACAGGGCCAGGACCTCTTCGCTGCTGTGGCTGTCCAGGGCGCCGGTGGGTTCGTCGGCGAGCAGGATGACCGGCTCGGTGACCATCGCGCGGGCGATCGCCACCCGCTGCTGCTGGCCTCCGGAGAGCTGGGCAGGGGTGTGCTCGATCCGGTCGGCCAGGCCCACCTCGCGCAGCGCGGCGAGGGCGCGCCGGCGCCGTTCGCGTGCCGGCACCCCGGCGTAGACGAGCGGCAGCTCGACGTTCGACAGGGCGGTGGTGCGGGCGATCAGGTTGAAGTTCTGGAAGACGAAGCCGATCTTGCGGTTGCGGATCCGGGACTGCTGCCGGTCGTCGAGCAGCCTGACGTCGACGCCGTCGAGGCGGTAGAGGCCGCGGGTCTGCGCATCGAGGCAGCCGATCAGGTTCATCATGGTCGACTTGCCTGAGCCGGACGGCCCCATCACGGCGACATAGTCGCCGCGCTGCACCTGGAGGGTGACACCGTCGACGGCGTGCACGAGGGTCTCACCCACCCCGTAGGTCTTGGACACGTTGCGCAGGTCGATCACCGGGCGGTCCGGCGGGCCGGTCATCGGGCGCTGCTCTGTGCGGCGGTGGGGAACAGTCCAGGATTGCCGGTTCCTCCGGTGTTGGACAACAGAACCGAGTCGCCCTCGCTGAGTCCGCTGGTGATCTCGGTGCCGGTGGTGCCGGTCATGCCGGTGGTCACCTCGACCCGGGTGGGCTTCCCGCCGGAGGTCTTGATCACGTAGCTGGTCAGGCCGTCGGTGGCGATGGCGCTGGTCGGCACGAACAGCACGTCCGGCTTGCTGGCGGTGGTGATCGACAGGCTGGCGGTCTGGCCCACCTTGACCGACGCCGGCGGCGCGTCCAGGGCCAGGGTGGTGAGGTACTGCACGACGTTGTTGGTGACGGTGCTCTGCACGTCCACCGAGACGACCCTCGCGGTGAGGTCCAGGCCGGTGGCCGGCAGGTTGACGGCGGCTTCCTGGCCGACCTTCACCGCGGCGACGTCGGCCTCAGCGATGAAGGCGACGACCCGCTTGCCGTCCGGGTTGACCAGGGTGACCAGCCCGCCACCGGCACCGGAGGCGGAGCCGAGGCTGGCCGCGGCGGACTGCCCGACGACGGCGTTGACCGTGGAGACCGTGCCGCTGAACGGCGCCCGCAGCACCGTGTCGTCGAGGGCCCGCCGGGCCTGGTCAACGGCGACGTTGGCTGCGTCGATCTGGGCCTGGGCGGCCTGGACCGAGCCGGGGTTCGGCGGCTGCTGGGCGACGGCCACCGCTGCCTTCGCCTGCGCGAGCGCCTTCTGCGCCGCGTCCCGGCTGGCCCGCTGGGCGGTGAGGGACTGCCTGGCCTGCAGGACCAGGGTGTCCCGGGTGCGTTCGGCCTGGGCGAGCGACCCCTCGGCTGCGGTGAGGGTGGCCGTGTCCGTGACGATCTGGGCTTCCAGCTGGCTGATCTGGGCCTCGAGTTGTGCGATCGTGCCCGTGTCGGACGGGTCGGTCGCGGCCAGTTCGGCCTTCAGCCTCGCGAGTTCGACCTTGTCGTCGGAGAGCGCCTGTTGGGCATCGTCGACCGCAGCCTGGAGCGGCGCGATGATCTCCGCCTGCTGCTGGACCACCAGGGCGTAGCTCTCCTCGGCGATGGACAGCAGCCGGTTCGCGTTGGTCAGCGCCTGCGAGGCCGCGGCGACCGAGGCCGCGTCGGAGCGCCGTTCTACGTCGGTGCGTCCCCGGGTGGCGTTGGTCATGGCCGCGTTCGCCGAGGCCAGGCTCGCCTGTGCCGAGGCGAGCTGCTCCCGGGCGCTGGTGGGGTCGACCCTGACCAGGCGGTCACCGGCGTTCACCTGGCTCCCGGTCTTGACGTAGACGCGCGTGATCACTCCGCCGGCGCCGGGCATCTGGAGCGAGGCGGTGATCCCGCTCTCCACGTTGCCGCTCGCGGTGACCGTGGCTGCCAGGGTGCCACGGAGCACTTTGGTGGTGGGCAGGTTGGCGTAGGGATCCTGGCGCGGGGTGAACAGCGCCACCAACCCGGCCACGCCGAGACCGAGAACGAGAACTCCGAGGCCGGCATTGACCAGTATCCGGCGGTTCATCAGGCGACCCTCCACCCGGCCGGCGCGGCTGTTGTGTGCCCGGTGATCTCCATTTCCACAATGCCAGCCTAAGCGCCTCCTCACACGGCCGCCGATGGAGCCCTCGCCTCGGTTCCCGAGGCTCACGCCGATTCCGGCGAAGGGGCCGATCCTGCCGCCCGAACGGCCCGGCCAGGGATTCGGGCCGGAATCCATGAAATGACCGGCTACGACGATTCGGGCGAGAGCGTCGGCCGCGGGCACCCGGACCGTCGACCCCAACGACCCAGCCGAGACACCGCCCCGCCCGGTCAGGGTGTCGGCGGATCCTGAGAGGGCCCACACATAGGCTGTCGGGGTGAGCGGCATCCTCAGCGAGCCGGATTCGCCGTCGCGGATCCCGTCCAGCCTTCGCCTGCGCGATGAGGCCCTGGAACGGTTCCCGGAGCTCGCCCCCGCCTACCTTGCCGGGATGTGGCAGGGCGAGCCGTTGGCGGACGCCTTCGTCGCCGATGCCGCCGCACTGGGTACCGGTCGGGCGATGCGGATGCTCCGGACCGCGTGCCGGGAAGGGATCGAGGCAGTGGCGGACGCGCCCGCCTCCCTGGTCGCCCTGTTCGCCGAGCTGGATGCCGTCCCGGACTGGGTCGATCTGGAGGCGATCGACCGGGACTGTCGCTATCTGGGCCGGTTCACGCGGCAGGGCGGGATCGTGCTGGGGGCGGCGTCCCTGGTCAGCGGGTACGCCAACTCGGCGGCGTCGCGTCCCCTGCAGCTGACCGGGCGGTACGTCGAGAGCGCCGGGGTGCGGACGATCGAGGTCTCGTCCTGGCTGGTCGCGGCCAGCAGCACCGGAGGCCTGCAGCGGTACGCCCGCGGGTTCGAACTGACCGTCCGGGTGCGGATCATCCACGCGCTGGTCCGGCGGGCCCTGAGCGGCGATCCGCGCTGGGACGAGGCGGCCTGGGGGGTGCCGATCTGCCAGGCGTACCTGGCCTACACACTGGTGGAGTTCTGCCTGATCCCGATGCGCGGGATGGCGGCGATCGGGGCCACCTTCCTCCCCCACGAAGAGCGCGCGTACTACGCCCGCTGGCGCTACATCGGCCACCTGCTGGGGATCGACCCGACGCTGCTGGCCACCAACCAGGGCGAGCAGGAGGCGCTGGAGGAGATCTACCTGCTCACCCGGCCGGAGGTGGACGACTACTGCCGTGACCTGGTCGCCGCGATCAACGACGAGTTCCTGGTGCTCGAGATCGAGCAGATCCTCCTCCCGCCGCTCCGGTCGCTGGCTCCGCGCGTGGTGCACGCGCTGGAGCGGGTCTTCCTCGGCGACCAGATCGCCGACGAGCTGGCCATCCCCGACACCCGCCTGAAGAGCCTCGTCCGCGGCGTCGGCCACGTGCTGGCCGGCGTCAACCGGATCGTCGACCGGATCCCCGGCACCCTGCCGCTCCGGACATCCCTCGGCGAGCGCTACCGGATCAAACAGGACGCCCGGCTCCGGGCGCGGTACTCGGTCCGCCACGACCTCGTGGACGCCGCCCCCACCGGCAAGCCCCACCCCGCACGGGTCGAGCCCGACACAGTCTGACGTGCGCGACCGACGAGTCGCCGCGCGAGACCTGACGCTGGCTGCGCCGCGCCGGGCGGAGGAGCAGCACCCGCTCTACGGCGTGGCTGCTCCGCCTCCGCGGACGAACCTGCCCCAGAGCCGAACGGCCACGTAGATGAGCAGCGCCGCGATCAGCCCCACCACCCATGGGGCGGCTTGGCTCTGGAGGGCGAAGAACAGCGGACGGGTGCATCCGATGCCGCTACCGAGCTCAACCGGGCCGAACCGAGGCACGTATCGGTAGGGCAGCTCAAGACCGAACTGGCTGGTCCCATCGTCACAGGACCAGATCGAGGCACCGACAAGAGCCAGCACGAGGCCGCCAAGGGGCGAGGCGATGAGCTCCAGCGCCTTCCCACCGCTCTCCTCCGCAGCGTCCGCCATGCCCCAACAATCGACTGAGCCATCTCGTTGCGAAAGTGGCCGTGATGCGTAGCTGACATCGTCGCACTCGCTCCTGAGCGATCTGCGGGACGACAAGACGGGCCATGTGGTCGCGGGCCAAAAGACCGTCTCTGACTTTTGTTTCACTAGGTAAGTTACGCTGACGTAACCGTCTTCATGCACTCCGAATGTACAAGACTCAGCTTTTGTAATCCGCTGATCCGCGACCGGCGCGAAGCCTCGGATTGATCCCAAGGGAACGCCGTGGGGCGGTTCGGCGCCGCGGCACGACCCGGCAAGTAGTCTGACACGAAGGATTGTGGACGGCATCGTTACCGCAGGAGGTCTCAGTCGTGATTCACGAGAACGACTTGCCCAGGTGGCAGGCGAAGCTCCTCCAGGTCGAAGCGGCCGTCGCGACCGACAGAGATGTCCTTGATAGGTGGGCGGGCCAGGACGCGCTGCGCGACGTTCGCGACGATGAGTTGCGAACGATCGTCGAAGCCTTTCAGACCAAGGCGGAACTCGATGAGTTCCGCGAGGCCGTCGACCACTGGGCGCACCGGCCAGGGCCATATGTCGGATTCACCGGCTTCGGGCAGATGTGGCTGAACCAGGTTGTCAAGCACACACCTCTTGGCGACACGGAAGTCACACACGCGCTGCAAGAGGCGCTAACGACGCCCAACAGCATCGAGGATTCGATCAAGAAGATGAACTCCGTGATGCGAGTGACGGAGAATCTTGTCCCGAAGGGTGGCCCCCAGGTGGGGCGAATCCCGTACGTGTTGTCGCTCTTCTGGTCGACCGATCACGACGCTGACCCTCGCTGGCCGGTAATGTGGCCGAGCGCGCCGGCGATGATGGCCGAGTTGGGCTGGTCGCGGCCGTGGAGCAACCAGGATCGCTGGCCCGGGTATGTGGAGGCAGCACGCAGCTTCTTCCCTAGTGATATCTCCCGGTTCTACCGGCTGATGTGGCATCTGTCCGAGCATAAGTTCGTTGGCCTGAACCCCGAGCTGCCAAGCCTGTGCGCTGAAGCGTCCGACCTCATGGCCAAGTACAACCGAGGTCTCGGCTACGCCGACGATGACGTCGCAGCACGGGCAGAGGCGTTGGCCTACCAGTTGAGAGGGGAACTCGGCCTCGCCGGGGATGGACTCGCTGGAGAAATCAGCGCCAGAGTGGGCCGCACCCTCCGGCCGCAGAAGATCGATACTCGAGTAGCGTTCGAGAAGACCGCTGCGTTCCGAGCTGATGCCTACACGGCCTGGACGGAGAGCGAGGCAAGCTTCGCTCCGAGCTTTAGGCTGTGGGCTACGCGCTCCGGACTGGCGATGGGCATCCACGCCTACGGTGATAACGACGCGGATTCCGCCCGCCTCGCAGCGCGCCTTTCACCAAAGGTCCCCGCCGGAATGACGTTCTTCCAGCTCAAGCCACATCTGAGCGGCGACCGCCTCGTCCCGGTCGAGAACTACACCACGGGCCAGATCTTTGTAGGCCGTTGGTGGACCTGGGATGAGGTGCCCATCGGGCTGAGCCTCCAGGACGCCGTCCTCGATGTGGCCGACGAGCTCATCCCCGCCTTCGACATAATGGCGCCCCGTCCCGAGACCTCGCCTGCGCCCACCCCTGGCAATGAGGTTACGGATGAGTTCGTGGAGCTCGCCGCCAGATTCCGAAGCGGACGGCCGTACCCAAACGACCGGGACGCCTGGCAGAAGGATCAGCGGGCAAGATTCGCAGACATGCTCAGCGCCGACAACCTGGTCATCTTCGATCTAGAGATCTTCCGCCAACTCGTCAATACCGGCCGGTACGGCGGCCCTGGGCCGCAATCTGTGCTCAACGCAAGCCTCGCATCGATGGACTCCATCGCGCTGGATGCGTTTGCCCACAAGCTCCACGAGATCCTTTGGGGAACCGAGCCAGTCGCAACCCGAATCGACCGAGCACTTGACTGGGAGGACCTCGGCACTAAGGGCCTTGGCGAGTCGATCGTGATGAAGATGTTCGCCATCGTCGAGCCCGATCGGTTCCTGGCGGCGTTCCCTCTGACCGGACCCCATGGCAAGATCGCGATGCTCCGACGCATCGGGCTCCCAGAACCTGAACCAACGAGCTCGCGTGGACAAAGGCATCTCGAAGCAAACGACGTGCTCAGGGCGCGGCTTGAGCCGTTGTTTCCGGACGATCCATGGGGCCAGACGCAGTTCGCATACTGGCTTCTCGAGAACGAAGCTGTCGGCAAAGAGCCCGAGATCGACCTTCTCGACCCAACCGCGGCGGAGTTGTTCGTACCGAAGCAGTTCCTGGAAGAGATCAGGGAGCTGATCCTGGAGAAGGGCCAGGTGGTGTTCTACGGCCCGCCAGGTACGGGCAAGACCTATGTCGCCGAGAAGTTCGCTGCGGCAATCCAGCCGGATCCGGATCGGCGGATGCTTGTTCAGTTCCATCCGTCGATGTCCTACGAGGACTTCTTCGAGGGCTACCGCCCTCGCACTGATGAGGTCGGCCAGATGTCCTACGAGCTACGACGGGGTCCGCTCGCACTCATCGCCGAGAAGGCAGAGGCGTCGCCCGGGCAGCCCCATGTGCTGATCATCGACGAACTGAACCGAGCCAACCTGCCGCGAGTGTTCGGAGAGTTGCTTTACCTGCTGGAGTATCGGCGCAAGTGGGTCCGCACCCAATACCGGGCTGAAGAGCCTTTCGAGCTACCATCGAACCTGTACTTCATCGGAACGATGAACACCGCCGACCGTTCAATCGCCATGATCGACGCCGCGTTGCGGAGGCGATTCCACTTCATCCCGTTCATACCAAACGAGGGCCCGCTTGCGGATGTGCTGCGCAACTGGCTCAAGAAGAACGAAGAGCCGGCGTGGATCGCTTCGATGGTCGATCGGATCAATGAGGAACTTAGGGTGCTGCTGCGCGGAAGCCACCTACTCATCGGTCACTCGCACTTCATTGTGCCTGCCGCGGGAAAGGGCAAGCCAACCGTCCTTGGTGAGGCGCGACTTCGGCGTATCTGGGACTACGGCATCTACCCGATGATCGAGGACCAGCTCTACGGCAAGCCCGACAAGCTCGCCGATTTCACTTGGGACGCAGTACTCAAGCGCTTCGGACCCAGTTCCGCTGCGGCGATAGAGGAACAGGAGGCTCTCGAAGCGAGCAGAGACTCGGATGCCGGATAGAAGAATCGAACTCTCCGAGTACGGCGCGTCTCTGCCCCTCCGGCTGGATCGGCGAGATCTGAGGCTGCTCGAGAACGTCCCGCGGGATCGGCTATGGGCGATACCGACGACGGAGCGTGGTTGGTACACGCTCCATGCCACATCGTGGGTAGGCACCGTGGATCTCGGTACCGTCCGAGTCCGGATGGTGCCGAAGGTCGACGACCTGCGGAATGTCTTGATGATGTTCGCATCCGTTGCCGGTCTCGCCGACTGGTCGTCACGGAGTACTGATTTCTCCAGGGCAGACCTTGTTGAGGGGATTGCCGAACTCGTGCTTCGCGTGATCGACCAGGCGACCCGAAGAGGACTCATCCACGGGTACCAGACCCGAGAGGATCGCCTGCCGATATTGAGGGGGCGGCTTCTGGTATCCGAGATGGCCTCCCGGCCCTGGGACGTCTGGCCGGCGCCGTGCCGCTACGACGACTTCACAGCCGATGTTCCAGAGAACCGGATCTTGCTTGCTGCGGTGGGCGTCATCCGGCGCTGGTCCCTCCCGCCCGAGGTGAGACGGCTCTGTGCCGATCTCGTGACTCGGTTCGACGAGGTATCCGAGCGCGCGGCCCCCTTGCTGGAGGCCGAGTTAATCGAGGAGAGCCCGCTGAATGAGCACTACCTACCTGCACTCGCGCTTTCTGCCATCGTGCTCGAAGGCACGGGTCTTGCGCACACTGCCGGTGACATAGAGGGCATGGCCTTTCTGATCGACATGAACAAGCTCTACGAACGGTGGATCGGAGCCGAGCTCACGACGCGGCTATGGCCGACGTTCCAAGTGGCAGAGCAGGAATGGGTCGCACTCAGCCGCCGCCCAACAGTCTCGATGCAGCCCGATCTGCTGTTCCGCGCCGGCCGAAAGTTGGCCTTGGTGGGCGACGTGAAGTACAAGTTGTCAGGCTCCGGGTTCGCCCGGAACCCCGACTACTACCAGCTCCTCGCATACGCCACGGCACTCCAGCTACGCCGAGGTATCCTCATCTACTGCCAGGCCGACGACGCGCCACAACGGCAGATTCAAGTAGTTGGCGGTGGCCAGGATCTCCTCTGCTACCCACTGGGGCTCGGAGGGGAATGGTCCGAAGTGAGCCTCCGTCTCGACGCGCTGGCCAACACCATCGCGAAGCTCAGCGAGTGAAGCTTCCACGGGCTTGGCTATGCGACTCAGCCGACTGCGAGAGCCGTTTCCGAGTAGAGGTCCGGCGGCATGGGATTCTCCAACTTCCAGGTAATGGCGATGGGACGGTCGCCTGCGTGCGACACATGGTTGGCGGTTCCGAGGTACGTATACGGCGCGGTACCGAACTCGTTCCTCCGCTCCCTGCGCACGAACAGCAGCACGGTGCTTCCGCCGTTGATGTACCGCTGCCCAGTCTCCGACGCGACCGACGTCGTCGACTGCGACTCCCAGTGAAAGAGCGTTGGGCTGATCGGGTAGTCCCGGTACATGGTGCTGGGCGAGTACTCGGCTTCCGATTTGTTGAGAGTGATGAAGAACGCGTCGACGGTCCGTCCGCTCACAGTGGTCTTGAGCACTCCTTCGCGGAACTGGCTTGGCGGCCGATTCAGCTCTGCGTGTCCGAGCGCGGCCAGGATCTCCTCACGCTGGTAGCTCCCGTGGAGCGCAAGGGACAGCCCCTCAAACCCGTCGTCTGCGCGGGTAAGCCGACGGCTATCGGCGAAGGCTAGTTCGACGATGAGCTGCATCTCCTCTCGAGCCTCGCCGTGGCTCGAGAGCGCTGCCCAGCCTTGGTTGAAGTCGACGTATCCGCCGCCGCTCGGCCAGATGGTGAAGTACAGCATCCGCGCGAAGGGGTCCCGGGGGTCGAAGCGCCGGCGTCCCGAGAGCAGCTGACGATAGGCCTCCGCCCGTTGGAGATCATCGACGTGTGCCAGCGCTCGGACACGCTTCAAGAGCGGCTCCTCCCCTGTCGGAGCCGCGCCGAGCATTCCCGCCTGGCGCCGTAGGGTCGTCCAAGAGCGATCGCTGCGGATAACCTGCGACAGTTCGGCACCGCTGTCGTTCAGGAACTGAGGAAGGCTCTCGGTTGGATGGGCCCTGAGTTCGCGGACCAGCAGGTTCCAGCGCAGGGCAAGGTGCTGTCGCACACTGGCGAGGACCTTCTCCTGGGTCACTTCGTCGAGGACGATCTGGCATCCGGACGGAAGGAATGGGAACCCGCGGTCGACATCGCGTTCTAGGCCCTTGCGAGTCGCTCCAGTCAGAGCACGGTATCGAAGGTCAAGCCTGAACTCGGCTCGGTTGTTGCCGACGAAGTCCAGCACCGTCAGTACGTCCTTGTCGGGCGCAAGCCTCAGCCCCCGGCCCAACTGCTGAAGAAAGAGGGTCGGGCTCTCAGTTGGGCGGAGGAAGAGCACAGTATCGACGGCAGGAATGTCGACGCCCTCGTTGAGCAGATCAGCAGCGAACACGACGTTCAGGACCCCCGCTCGGAGATCAGCCAGAGCTTGAGCCCGTTCAGCGCCGGGGGTCTTGCCGCTGAGGGCGATCGCCGCGATACCCGCACGGTTGAACGTGTCCGCCATGAAGTGCGCGTGGTCGATGCTGACGCAGAATCCGAGGGCACGCATTTGATGTGGCGTGCTGATCTTGTCGCGCACCTCCTTCACCACGACCGCAGCACGCGCATCGTTCCCGGTGTAGAGACGGGAGAGAGCGCCCTCGTCGTACCTGCCTCTACTCCAGGGAACCTGGGTGAGGTCGGTGTTGTCGCTGATTCCGAAGTAGTGGAACGGGCTCAGCAAACCCTGGTTGATGGCGTCCCAGATCCGGAGTTCCGCGGCGGTCCGACCGTCGAAAAGTGCACGGACGTCCGTCCCGTCTCCACGTTCGGGAGTAGCAGTAAGGCCGAGAAGTTCCGCGGGCTGGAGGTGGTCGAGAATCCGGCGGTAGGTCGGCGCCTCAGCGTGGTGGAACTCGTCGACCACGACGACGCCGAAGTGGTCTGCCGGTATGTTCTCGACCCCGTACTGGCTGAGTGCCTGGACGCTCGCGAAGACGTGATGCCATCGCTCGGGTCGGGCCCCGTCGACGTAGAGCTCGCCGAAGTTGGCATCGACCAGGGCTTCTCTGTAGGTGCGCAGAGACTGCTGGAGGATTTCGCGGCGATGCGCGACGAAGAGGAGGTTCGGCTGCTTCCCTGCTGCGCGAGCAAGGTTGCGGTAGTCGAGGGCCGCCATCACGGTCTTCCCGGTCCCTGTGGCAGCGATCACGAGATTCCGGTGCCGATCATGGTTGGTCCGCTCGGACTCCAGCGACTCGAGGATCGTCTGCTGATAGGGGTACGGGCGGAGTTCGAGGCCAGACAGGCTGATCGTGGCTGAACCTGCGCGCTCTCCACGCGCGGAAGCCAGTGCGTCGTCGAGCCGGTCACGATCGGTATCCGGGTCGTAGGTGTCGAAGGAGTCTGAGTTCCAGTAGGTGTCGAAGGTGGCGAGGAACTTGTCCAGAAGGCTCGGCGTTCCGACGCGGGACAGACGGACATTCCACTCGATGCCGTCGAGCAGCGCAGCGCGAGAAAGGTTCGACGAACCGATGTAGGCGGTGTCGAATCCGCTGTGGCGACGGAAGAGCCAAGCCTTGGCATGGAGCCTCGTGCGCCTCGCGTCGTACTGGACCTTGACCTCCGCGCCGTAGTCGCGCACGAGTCGGTCGAGCGCGGCGCGCTCGGTCCCGCCCAGGTACGTGGTGGTGACAACGCGGAAAGGAACACCGCGATCTCGCGCGTCCCGCAGCTCCGCCTCAAGCAGGCGTAAGCCAGGCCACATCACGAAGGCGCAGAGCAGGTCGACCTCATCACAGGTCGCAAGTTCGTGTCGAAGCTCGGACCCGACTGTCGGTTCACCCGGCGCGTTGGTTAGCAGAGCCGCCTCCGCCAAGGGCGTCGACGGTCGACGAGAGACGTCGATCCTGTGCCTGCCCGGGGTCGGCGGCGAGCTCAAACTGAGCAACTGCCTCACTCCCCCGGCCGGCGCATCCTCTGGCGCTTCGAGAATCTCCATGAGTTCGTTCGCGAGCGCGAGCCGTTCGTCTGGTCGACGGGCGGTGAAGGCACGAAGCACGGCTTCGGATATGTGATTACCCAGCACGTGTGGCTGATCAGCCTCATCCACGTGGGCGATCTGTTGTCGGAGCTCAGCGCGACGTTCCAGCTCGCGCAACAGCCGCCGGCTCACGACCGATTCGTACAATCCCTCGGGGTATTCACTCTCGGTCGACACCTGGACAGCATGGCAGCTCGGCCGGCATTACATCTGTTATCACCGCCGACGACCAGCGAAGTCATCCGTAGGTGGTCTTCAGCGAGCCGGAACGAGGATCGGGTCCATGGGTTAGCCTCATTCCAGCAATGGCGATGTCTGGAGGAAGTCGTGCCCGACCATCTGGTGACAGGGCTGCTGCCTGTGCTGGGCCGGCCTCTAGCGTTGGGTTTCAACGTCTTCGACGTGTTGCACCACGGAACCCACGAGAAGCAGATCTCGAATCTCTTCCGATGGCTGCTGGACACCGATGACACCCACAGGCTCGGCGACCGATTTCAACGCATCTTCCTTGGCGAGCTGAACCTGATCCAGCATGGCCAGCCCGACCTCGCACTCGACGGGTACTGGGTTCATCAAGAGGTGAACACTTCAGTGGCGGGAGACCCCGGCGACATCGCGGATCTCGTTCTTGAGAGCGGTGCGGCGGTCGTGGTGGTCGAGAACTACCTGACCTCGGATGGGCACGGGCACAGCTACGACAGCTACCTCCAGTACAGCCAGCGCGATGGCCGTCACGGAGTGGTCGTTCTCCTGTGTCGCGATGAGGACGGGTCATTGCAGACGGCTGGCTGGGAGAACGCTGCCGTCCTCACCTACGCCGCCCTGGTACGTCGCCTGCACGATGAAGTTGTAACCGACCGCAACTACCAGCTGCAGAATCCTGAGTCCTACTCATTCATCGAGCAGATGTACCGCAAGTTCGTGAAGGGAAGAGGTCGCATGGAAGACCAAGACGTGCTCGACTTCGTCGTCGCAATGTGTGACACAGGAGAGGCCGGGCGCTACCAGGAGCGGCCTCAAGACCTCGCGGCAGACCGGTTCGCCAATGACCTTGCCGAGCAAGCGCGTGAACGATTCGGCGAAGGCCGCGAGCTAATGCATCGGGTCAAGGCGCGGCTAAGGAGCTTCGGCACCGAGGTCCTGGGGCCGCAGCTCAATGCGACGTTGGGCGATGGGTTCGTGCGCAAGGTGAGCGCTACTTACTCTGGCATCTACCAATGGACGATCAACTTCGAGGCGTCCGACGACGGGACCGATTTCGGCGAAGCCCGGCTCCAACTCAAGTTCGGCCCGTCAGCCTGGTTCGCCAACGAGAAGGACCCAAACTGGACCAACACCGTCGAACCAGGGCTGGCTGACTACTCGCGAGTGTTCATCACCCGCGCGAAGAACAGGGAGATCCGCCAGTCCGCCGTAACGCTCCAAGAGGTGCTAGACGGGCTCGCTCCAGCCGACCTCCGGCTGCACGACGAGATTGTGAGACTGCTCAGCAACGACTGACCTCGATGCGAACTGTTGCCCCTTGCCTGGACTCCCTGCCTGCCGGGATGCATGAGGTCTGTGGCACTTCGAGGGTGGTCCAGGACGTGAGTCAGCGGAGTGTAGTCGCCGGTGTCCTGCTTGCAGTGCCGAGGGTCAAGCGGGTGCCGGTGATGAACAGCGTGGTCGCAGGGTCGTGGCGCGCTTGCGTATCCCGGCCGACAGCGGTCCCGCGGGTTTGAGGCACAGGCTTCCTTGAGCTCATCAGCTTCGTCCCCGACCCCATCTCGCCAGCAGCAACAGTGTCGCCCGAACGGGGTCTTGGCACCGGGTAGGGACCTCGGCAGGCTGACGGCTGTGCCAGCGTCCACCCCCGTCGCGCCAACGACAGCTTTGGCATACCTGGGATCGGCCGACATCGTCCGCCGCCGTGAGCGGGATCGCGAGACTCCGCGTCCGCGGATGTCACAGGAAGAGTCGCGCGATGCTTGACGGAGCGCTCGAACTCGGAGGCAGGGTGAGCCCCGGCCAGGACGCGGTCACCGAGTACCGGCCGCGTCGGGTCCTGATCGAAGTAGCCGACCCCATCGACGACCCCGGGCCCGCTCGAGTCGGCGTGCCGGCGTTCGAGCCAAGTGGTTCTGCTGCATCGGTTCCACGCACTCAGTGGATCGCGCCCGTCGGGCCACCGGTCGTGGCAGACCTTGCTTCATCGCCCCGCAGAGCAGGTGCGATCAGTGGGGCGATGGTGGCCCGCGAGCTGGACCGGCTGAAGACGACTGACCGCCGCTGGGTGTGTCTCAACTCAATCCCGGGCGGAAGGAAGGGCACCGCGATCGACCACCTCGTGATCGGTCCAGGCGGCGTCTTCACCATCAACGCCGGGCGTCACTCCGGCGGCCGCGCCTGGACCGGCGGCGACATCCGCGCCGGCCGATACCAGACTCAACGCGTAGCAGGGATCCTCACCGCAGCGACGAGGATCTGCGTTCGCGTTCAGGGCCTGATCGTGCCCGTCGGCGCGAACAAGGACGTCGTGAAGCAGCCTTCGAACATCGTGCAGATCGTCAACCACTCCGCCCTGGTCGATTACCTACGGAGCCAACCGCACTATCTCGACGGAGCGACCCTGACGCGAATCACCGGCTATGCCCGTCTCAGTTCGACCTGGTCGGGCTGAGTGAGACGCCAATTGCATCCGTCGACCCAGTCCTCCAGCAGGATCCCCGCACCCACATCGACTCTGAAGGACACTGTCGAGCTACCTAGACTTCTCTCTGACGTGGGAAGGCCTCGTGGAGCTGCCATTGCAGCTCGGCGATCCGATCAGCGTCCAGCGGCCCAGCCTCGGCGAGCATCGCCTTGAGCTTCTTCGGCCACATCACCGAGACGCCCTGAACCGTGAACGAGCCGCCGATCAGCGGCCAGTCCGCATCCACAAAACACAAGACGCCCTGCACCGGCACGTCCGGCTGATCGGCGAGGGCCGCGCGGACCAAGCCGAGTTGCTTGTGCATGCCCTCCACGAGCTTGGTGCGCTCCCGGCCCCCGACGACCAGCAGCTCTTGTCGAGCACGAATCAACCCACCCTCAATCCGCAACGCAGGCCGGGCGTCCTTGTAACGCTTGGCGTCCACGACGAACACCCCGGACGAGCAGACGACCAGGTGGTCGATATTCGCCGTCGTCTTCGGGATCCGTCTGTCGTGCAACACCCGGAGGGTCGGGCCGGCAATCCGGGCCAACATGCCCCCGAGCAGCTGCTCCCCCACCGCGCCGGTCGCCCACGCCGTGGTGGACTGCGGGTCATCGAACACCGCCAGCAGGAACCTGCCGATCTTCGGATGGTTGGCCTGGACACACTGCCGCCGGGCGTCGTGTCGACGGTCGAACTCCCGCGCAGCCGAGCCGCCGGCCGTGCCGTCGACCACCTCGAGCTGGGGCGGCGCGCCCGGAGTGATCGCGTGGCGCGGGGCGGCGGACTCCTCCGCCCGCTCGGGCATGGCGCGCCGGGCCGGGCACTCGACACAGGCGACCGTCTTCGACGTCCGGTCGTAGTCCGCGGTCACGCCCGCCTCGAGCGATGCCCCACACCGCGAACAGATGCCCGCGTAGCGAAGCCGCATCCTCTTCACCGCCGGAGTTGCAGTGGGCTCGACGACCGCGTCCTCGCTCATCGTCTGCTCCGGCGGGTCACCTAGAGAGCTTCCCACCGGATTCAGCACTCGATGAAGTACCCGCCCGGGCGACTTGGCTCTTGGCCCCACCCCCGAGTCGATGGCCGGGAGCCACATTCCCAAGAAGTCCGGGACTTCTTCACGGATCGTGTCCGGAACCCCACCTTCGCTGGCTTATGGAGGTGACCCTGCCGAACTCCGCATGGGGGCATACGCCAGGAACCGAGGTGGGACCCGACGGTAGCTCGGTCTACACGGTGGCCGACTCGGCGACCTATACCTCGCGGCAGATCCTGGACGCCGAGACCCGGCTGCTCGCCGTCGCTGGACGCCGCGACGGCATGGTGGTCGGCGAGCGGTCGATCAGCCTGGCGCTGCTGGCAGCGACGGCCAACGGCGTCGAACTCAATACCGGTCAGGTGAACCTGGTGCGGTCGATGGCCAGTTCCGGCGATCGTCTGCAGTTGGCGCTCGCACCGGCCGGAGCCGGCAAGACGACGGCGATGAGCGTGCTGGCCGCCGCATGGCGCGAGGCCGGCGGCGAGGTGTTGGGGATGGCGCCGTCCGCGACCGCGGCCGCCGCGCTCGGCGAACAGCTCGGCGGGCATGCCGACACCCTGCACATCCTCACCCACGGTCTGGCGAAGCGCCGGCTACCAGCGTGGGCCGAGCAGATCGGGCCGCGCACGCTGGTGGTCATCGACGAGGCCGGCATGGCCGACACGCTCACCCTTGAGGTCGCGGTGTCGTTCGTGGTCGGTCGGGGAGGCAGCGTCCGGCTGGTCGGGGACGATCACCAGCTCGCCGCGGTCGAGGCCGGCGGGGTGCTGAAGGACCTCGCCGCCGAGTACGGCGCCGTGCGGCTCACCGAGGTGGTGCGGTTCTCCGACCCGGCCGAGGCGGCAGCCTCGCTCGCGTTGCGGGAGGGACGTCCGGACGCTCTCGGCTTCTACCTCGACCAGGGACGTGTCCACGTCGGGGATGCCGGTTCGACGCTGGACCAGGCGTTCATCGCGTGGGCGGTCGACCGGGCGTCCGGGCTGGACAGCCTGATGCTCGCGCCGACTCGCGAGCTGGTGGCCAAGCTGAACCGGCGGGCGCGGGACTACCGGCTCGGCGGTGCAGCACGCACCGCCGAGGTCCCACTGTCTGACGGAAACCGTGCTTCGGTCGGGGACACCGTGGTGACCCGGCGGAATGATCGGCGCCTGCAGTACTCGCGAACCGGTTGGGTGCGCAACGGTGACCGGTGGACGGTGACCGCGGTCGGCCGCGACCAGAGCCTGGTCGTGGCGAACAGCCGCGGCTCTCGAATCACCCTGCCGGCCGACTACGTCCGCGACGACGTGGAGCTGGGCTACGCGACTACGATCCACGGCGCGCAGGGCGCGACGGTCGACACCATGCACGCGGTGCTCACCGGTTCCGAGAGCCGCCAGCAGCTGTACACGATCATGACCCGCGGACGGCTGGCGAACCACGCCTACGTCCAGGTCGTCGGTGACGGTGCACCGGACAGCCTGCCGCGGTGGGAGACGGCCAGGCCGCCCACCCCGACCGAAGTCCTGGAGTCGGTGCTGGCGCGGGACGAGTCGGCGCTGCCGGCGACCGGCTTGCGTCGTGCCGAAGCCGACCCGGCGACGCAGCTGACGCCGGCCGTCGACCGCTACGTTGACGCGCTTGGCTTCGCCGCCGAGAAGGTGATCGGAAGCGAGCAGGCCGCGCAGATCGAGGCCGATGCCGATCAGGTCGTCCCCGAGCTGACCGACGCTCCCGCGTGGCCGGTGCTGAAGTCGCAGCTGATGCTCCTCGCTGCGTCGGGAGCGGACCCGATCACCGTTCTGTCGACCGCGGTCCAGGAAGGCGAACTCGCCGAAGCGCGCGACCCGGCGGCGGTCCTGTCGTGGCGACTCGCCCGGGTGGACCGCAACGGTCCGCTCCCCTGGCTCAGCGGGATTCCGAAACGGCTGGCCGAGCACCCGCAATGGGGTCCGTACCTGACCTCCCGCTCGCAGCTCGTCCGCGACCTGGCCGCCGAGGTGCGCGACGCATCTGCAGCCACGGAGCATCGCTGGCAGGACGCGCTCTCGGCGGACCTCACGCCGGAACTCGTGGCGCAGGTATCGGTTTGGCGGGCGGCGATGGGAGTGCCCGAGGACGATCCCAGCCCGACCGGCTCGACACAGCCGCCCGGTGCCGCCGCTCGATGGCAGCACGTCCTCGACGACCATCTCGAGCTCTCCAGCCCATCGCTACGGCACTGGATGGCGGTCGTGCGTCAGCTTGCGCCGAAGCTCCGGGGTGACCCGCAGGCCCCAGTGCTGGCTGCAAGGCTCTCCTCGCTGTCGCACCAGGGCGAGGACGTGCCCGCGCTTCTTGAGCACGCCCTGGGACGTCGGCCATTGCCGGACGAGCACGCTGCCGCGGCACTTCTCTACCGCCTCGAGCGTCGTTCGCGGAACCGGCCGATAGACGAGGTGTGGGAGACGGTCGAACCCACCGAGAGAATTCGCCAACGCCAGGAGCGAATGCGCCCGCCAGATCTCGGCCCGTCGCACGGCCTTGGAATCGGTATCTGACCCACCCACCAGGAGGAGCACCTATGACCGCCCAGCCGAAGCCGACAAACCATCCAGTCGAGTACCTATCAATCGCCGAGGCCGCCGCCCTCTACCACGTTTCACGCGATTACATCCGCCACCGAATCGTCGACGGCACCCTGCCAGCCGTGCGCTCAGGTCGTCGGATTGTACGGGTCACGACGGGGGATCTGAAGCGGCTCTTCCGACCGGTCCATCCGAGCTAATTCTGCATGCGGTTCTCAACCACGAGCGCGACTCAAGGGACGGAGCGTAGGAGAGCGCGTAAACACAGTGCGGACAGCAAGAAAGTCGTCGAAAGCAACACTACCTGTCGAGACAGCGGAGCTCACGCGTTGAGCAGGCGGTCCTCGACCAGGGACTCCGTCTGCTCGTCAACCGCAATTCGGGACCAGCCCCTCATGCAGAGAAGCGCCGCGGCGTCGACGACTTCTTCGGTAGTGAAGCGACCCGGCTTCCATTCCGATACGCGATCAATGACCTCCGTGAGCTGGGGGGCGCGGCCAGACTCCTCCTCGGCGGCAGCAGCGACAAAATGCACCGTTGCGGCTACCTCTGCAGAACTCGTGTTCATTCGCGCCATCAGGTCGACCGTACGGTCAACCGCATCCCTGTAGGGCTCCATCCACTCTCGCGCCTGCGTTACCGCGTCATAGTAGGTTGGCCCGACCAAAACTTCGAACATCTGGCCGTGTCTAGCTTCAACTGCCAAGCCGTTGTTCTGTAGTTGCGCGATGCGACGCTTGAGATCCGCACTGAACGGGCCGTAGGATCCTCGCTCGAATGCCAGTCCTGTCGAGATCCCGGCCTCAGTCGCGAAGTAGGCGAGCTTTTGGAACATAATGCGGCCAACCGGCCAGCGGTAGGGCTGCCGCTGGAGTCGATCAAGAACCGCAACTACGGCGACCCATTCGGCAGGAACGCGACGTTCAACCGATTGAGGTGAATCCCAGAGTTCGAGCTGCGCTCGGTCCGTAGAGGCGCCGATCGGTGCATACAAATCCACCGGAATATCCAGGCGCGCCAGATGTCGCAGCAGAGTTGGACCAACAACCTCCCACTCAAGCTGGCCGTTGCCACAACCGAGCGGCGGCACGGCGATGGATGTAATACCCCATTCCCTGTAGTGCCGCTCCAAATGCTCGAGCCCCCTAACAATATCCTCGAGCCTGCTTACAGACCGCCAGTGGGATTTAGTAGGGAAATTGACAATCAGGTGATCTGTCTCTCGGTATAGGTACGGTCGACCCAGCTCAACCTCACCCCGTTCGCATCGCTCAACGTAGTCTGCGAACATCCTGGGGTACCGCTTCTTGAAGGCAAGCGCAATACCCTTGCCCATGACCCCGACCGTATTTACCGTGTTGACCAGCGTCTGCCGACCCGAGTCGAGCAGGTTCCCGGTGACGATCGCGACCTTCCCGCCATCAGCCGAAGTAGACATGAGCGTTCACCTCCACTCTCCAGTTTGCATCGACGCTCTGACACTGCCTTGCGGCCGGCTGACGCCAGGCGTAGCAGCCGATGATGAAGCGAGGATGGACTGCATCCGGAACGAGCACCTCTGCTTGACGTTGTCGCTTGCGCTCCTGCTGCTCCCAGTAGTCCTCGTGCGTCCACCACTCCGCATACACTCGATCGGCCTCCAGGGCTCCCACACCGCCCGGCGAGGCGAAGAACCTTGTCACTCCGTTGGCGGCATTCCCATCTGAGATAACCGTACCCGGAAGGTCGAGGACCGAAGGCGAGACACGAACGACGGCTAGGTCATCTGCGCGCCGCATGAACATCATGGCGTTGCGAGCATCGAAGTAGAGGTTGGCGTACTCGTGCAGCATCCGGCCACCCGGCACTCGCTTGCCAGCCCGACGGTCCTGCACTGCCTCCAGCGCAACCGACTCGTGGTCAAGCGCCGACGCTCGATCGTGGCTCAAGATCCCGTACCGCCGGATCGATGCCAAGTTGCTGATGGGCGTCATGAAGTGCAGTTCGCCGACTCGGGCCCGATCCACGCCAACTCCTTTCCAGTAGAAGCTTGCCAGAATTGAGCGCCATCGGCCGCGGACGCCGTGAGGACGGAGCATCACACGATCGTTCGTCGGGTTCCTGCATCCTCGGAGGACTTCGGGTTCCGAGGCGCGATCGTGGCCCGCGATGCAGGGCAGATCGGACGAATGCCTCGGCCTAACTAGAATCACCGCCAACCAAGCGGGATAGTCGTTCCGCGATCTGACGATCACGGTCCTTGGCGGCGTGCTGGTAGAGCTGCGCAGCCACTGAAGTCGAGTGGCCAAGACGGGCCTGAAGCTCGGCGGTCGTGGCCCCTACCTGGGCGGCCATCGTCGCTCCTGTGTGGCGGAGGTCGTGCCACTTGAGGTCTTCGCGGCCAGCCGCCTTTTTCGCCTTGGCGAAGTAGGTGCCCATCACCGAATGCCGCATGTGGCCACGCGCCTCGCCGGGGAAGAGCAGAGTGTTCTGTCCCGGTCGAACCCACCTCTCAAGGTGCTCTTCGATGATCGGCCAGATATGCGGAGGGATGGAGACATCGCGGTAGCCGGCCTCCGACTTCGGTGGTCCGACGACGGGCCCGCCAGGCGGGAACGTGACCGCCCGACGAACCTTGATCTGCCGGTTGGCGAAGTCGATGTCCTTCCGGCGCAGCTCGGCCAGTTCTCCGTACCGCCGAGCGCACCAAGCGGCGATGTAGACCGAAGCGCGGAGCCGGGGCGGCATGTTCGCCGCCATGACGTCGATCTCGGCCGGCGTGGCGGGCTCGACCGGGCGCTTCGTCGCAGCGGCGCCCGCGCCGCGGATGTGGACGGGCGACGCCTGGATCAGCTCCTCGTCGACCGCCGAGTTCATGATGGCCCGCAGGAGCCCGTACGCCTTGGTTCGTGACTTCAGCGTTGTCGACGTGCCCAGGCTGGCATGCCAGGCCCGGACGTCAGCGCGCGCGATCGCGTCAATGGGCCGCTTGCCGAAGGTCGGCATCAGGTAGGCGGCGAGAATGTGCCGGTAGTCCTTCTGCGTCAGGATCCGCAACGGCTCTCCCTTGGAGTTGCGGCGCTCGTCGATCCAGCGCGTGGCGTACTCACCGAACGTCTCCTTAGGCATCAGCTGACGCCGGGCCTCCTCGAGGCGAGCCGCAGGAGACAGCCAGGGCACATCGTCGGCTGCTGCCTCGGCGATCCGCTTCTTCTCGTTGTGCAGCCAGACGATCGCCAGGTCCTTGGCCTCGAAGGTCACCGGGCCGTTGTACCTCTGCATGTCGGGGCCGATGTAGCTAGCCTGATAGCGGCCCGACGGCAGCTTCCCGATGTAGCCGAACTCTCTGCGCTCCGCCATCAGAGGCCTCCAGATCGTGCGATTCCGTGCGATAAGCGTGCGATATCTCATCACATCTGGGCCTATGACCGCCTACCAGAGCCTGGTGTACCCTGGTGCGTTTGCCCTAGTCACGACGCTGAAACCGCTGGTGGGCCCACTGGGAATCGAACCCAGAACCCGCGGATTAAAAGTCCGCTGCTCTGCCAATTGAGCTATAGGCCCTCGCGCGTGGCGCCCTCGTAGCGTATCGGCGCCCCACGCGTCCGTGCACACTGGGAGTGTGACCCTCGGCTACCTCGGCATCGCGCTGGTGCTCGTGGTCGGCATCGCCATCGTCGTCTACGGCTGGCTGTCCGACCGCGCCGACACCCGACGCCGCCAGGAAGCCCTCACGGGCGCCCCCGACCGGCCGATCCCGGGCCACTCCCCCGATGCTCCCGCACCCAGCTACGTGACCGAGTACGAGGTGCTCCACCAGTCCGAGTACCACCCCGCCACCACGCTCACCGACGCCGAGCGCGCCGACCTGCAACGCCGCCTCGGCGGAGCCCCCAGCCTCCCCCACGGGCACGCCGCCCGGGAGTTCACCACCGACGAGCCCAGCGGACTCTGCGTCCTCGCCGACCCCTGGATTCTCGTCGCGGATCAGAGCGTGACCACCATCCGCGAACTCCTCCCCTTCATCGAGAAGGCCCGGGCCACCGACCATCGCGTGATCGTCGTCGCTCCGTCTCTGGGACGCGAAGTGCTCGCCACCCTGCAGGTGAACGCCGTCAAGCAGACCCTCAGCTGCGCGGTCGTGCTCATCCCGGACGCAGGGCAGCGCCGTGCGCTGTGCTCCCTGGTCGGCGCCGTCCCGATTCCCTGGGAGGACCTGCGCGCCGGCTACATTCCCACCGCCGACCTTGGCACCTGCGCCACGTGGGTGAGCAGCCCCGACCAGCTGTGGGTGCTTCAGGACGCCGAGTAGCCCACTCCTGTTGGTGGGTCTCCTGTGGACAAGTGAACGAACTCGACCGGGCCATGTGGATAACCCCGCTCACCTCTGCCGGGATGTGCTCCGCTTGTGTCAGACTGCCGGCACCCCAGGAGGTAGCCATGCTGCACAGGCCACGGCGACTCGTCTTCACCGCCGCTGCGCTGTGCCTGCTCGCTGCCTGCACTCCCATCAGTCCCACGCCTACACCGAGCCCCGCGCCGAGCTACCGCTGCACCCCCGAGGCCGGTGGGGACGAGTTCGACTGCACCCAAGCCCAGCACGACGAGATGATCGCCAAGGACAAGCTCTACGCCGAAGCAGAGGCCGTCTACCGCAAGTTCTTCGCGGAGGAGGTTCGGATCCTGCGCGCTGGCGGCACTGCCGCTGTCACGCCCACGCTCGAGGAGACGACAACCGGCGCCTTTCTAGCCGACGTGATGGACTACTATCTCTCGCTCAGGTCTGACAAGGCGACTTTGGTCGGTGGTGAGGTACGTCTAGCGACTCTCGTGCGCGTACCGGGAGTATCGAAGGCTGGTTCCGTGATTGCATTGCGAGCCTGCTCCGATGCTAGCTCTGCTCGAATCGTGATCGAGGGGAAGGACTCGGGGCCGGGCCGAAGGGGGTCTGATCTTCTCTACTTCATCCGAGTTGATGGAGCGCTGAAGATCGAGGGCGCCGACGGCAAGGAGGTCAGCTCGTGCGATCAATGAAGGCTGCTGTCGCGATCGCGTGTGTGCTGATCTGCTGGGTTGCACCAGTTGGCAACGCGGTCGCAGGCCGGAGCTCCGGCGGCACCACAACGATCACCGAACCGTCGAAAGGCACCTTCGAAGGCCACACACGCGTGGCCGGCAAGACGAAGCACAAGAAGACGTCCGGCAATTCAAGGCAGAACAAGACCCTGAAGAAGGTCGTGCTCGACAAGCACACCGACGAGCAGCGAGCTGCGGCGATCGAGGTGATGTGCCGCGAAGCCAGGGAAGCCGGCATCTCGTGCGAGTACACCCCGCCGAAGAGGAACGGCCACGAGCCCGCACGCCTCGTGCTCGACCTCGATGCGATCGCCCGCACGTTGCTCACCCGCATCCAGTTGCCGGATCCGACTCCGCAGATCGGGCCCGACCCAAAGCTGAACGAGTGGAAGATGGTGGCGGTCGGCTATCCATTGTGGCTGTGGACCGCCGGCCCCCACACGGTGACCGATCGGGTCCACGCCTACGGTGTCACGTTCACACTGCGCGCCACCTGGGTGTCGTCCCGTTTCGACATGGGCGACGGGCACAGTGTCACCTGCACCAGTTCCCGCCCCTTCACGAAGGACGTGAAGCCGGGCACACCCTCCCCCGCGTGTGGCTACACCTACCCGAAGGCTTCGCTGCCAAAGGACAACTACACCGTCACCGCCACCACCAACTGGAGGATCGCCTGGAGCGCGCTGGGGATGCACGGCTCGATGCCCGGGAGCTTCACCGGTACCCGGCAGCTGCCGGTAGGCGAGTTGAACGCTCTTGTGGTCGGGTAGGCCGACGTTCGGGCGGTCTTCACGACGCTGCCGGCCCTGGCTGCTCCTCAGGAACGGCCGGAGGGACGCAATTCCTCAAGTAGTGCTCTAGGTCTTTTCTCAGGCATCAGGCGTAGCCGAGGTCGTCCAATTCGTCGTCGTCGATGCCGAAGAAGTGAGCCACCTCGTGCAGCACGGTGATCCGCACCTGCTCGACCAACTCGTCCTCCGTCGAGACCAGCCGGAGCAGCGGCCCACGGAAGATCAGGATCCGGTCCGGAAGCACTCCCGAGTACTGCGAAGTGCGCTCTGACAAGGGGGTTCCCGAGTAGAAGCCGAGCACGTCCCCGTATTCAGGGTCCGGCTCCTCCTCCACGATCAGCGCACAGTTCTCGACCAGGTCGAACAGCTGCTCGGGGATCAGTTCCAGCGCCTCGTCGACCAGTTCGTCGAACCGCTCCGGCGTCACGGACAAGGCCATGCCCCCACCCTATCCGCGGCCACCAGCACGAAATGACAAGAATGTAGTTATTCAGCATCTACTGACCACGAATGCCGCCGCGAATACAGTCCTGTTCCATCTGAGGCAGTTGGGACGGGTGTGACGCAGGTCACCGGGGAAGGCTCGTCCCCTGCCTCTCTTGGAGTTCCGCAGGACCGGAAGGAACGGACGTGAAGAGAGCGCTGAGGGTCACTCGCGCCGCCTTGGCCTGGGCCGTGCTGTCCGCGTCCCTGGTCACCACCGGCGTCCTGTTCGCCCCCACCGCCGGAGCTGCCACCACCACCTACACGGCCAACACCTCCGTCAACGTCCGCACCGGCCCCAGCACCAGCAAGACCGTCCTCACCCAGTTGCAGGACGGCCAGACCGTCGTCGCCGCCGGCTCGGTCTCCGGCAGCTGGCTGCCGATCAGCTACGACAACACCACCGCCTACGTCTGGGCCGCCTACCTCGACAAGGACTCCAAGGCAGCCAGCGTCGTGCTCTCCGGGCCCGCTGGACGCAGAGCCGCCCTGGAGAACGTCAACGTCCGCGCCACCGCCAGCCTGGACGCCGCGATCACCGCCATCCTCAACAAGGGCACCGCGATCAAGGTCACCGGGTACTCCTCCGGGGTCTTCGCCCAGGTCAGCGTGGACGGCCAGACCGGATGGATCCACTCCCAGTTCCTGTCCACCACCACCGACACCTCACCCGAGGTGGTCGCCTCGTACACCACGACCACCAACCTCGCCCTGCGCAGCACCTCATCCGTCGCCGCGACGAACCAGGTCACGATCGCGAAGGGGTCGACGGTCGGCGGCACCGGCACCCACGAGGGCACCTACAGCCAGGTCATCTACAAGGGCAAGGTCGGCTGGGTCATCACCGGCTACCTCGCAGCCGTCGACGGCACCCCGGACGCCTACGTCCTGCCCCTCCGCAAGGCGACCCTCTACGCCTCCTCCGCCGACGTGCCGATCCTCGCCAAGGCCGACTCGGCATCCAGCACGCTCGGCACGATCGCGCTCGCCTTCGCGATCCGCACCACCGGCACCACCAAGGGCGCCTACACCGAGGTGATCTGGAATGGAGCCACCGGCTGGGTCGCGACCACCTCGCTCAGCACCAAGAGCCCGGTTGTCGACCTCGGCTCCTCGAGCCTGAACAAGCTGGAGCCGAACGGCAAGGCCGCGGTCCTCGAGGTTCGATCGCACTTCCCGCAGATCAAGACCATCTACGGCTGGCGCTCGTCCAGCGCGTACTCCTCCGACCACCCCAACGGCCGGGCGATCGACATCATGATCCCCAGCTACACGTCCAACAAAGCGCTCGGCGACTCCATCGCCCAGTACTTCATCGACAACGGCAAGCGCCTCCACGTCACCTACATCTTGTGGCGGCAGCGCAGCTACACACTCACGCGCGGTTCCTGGAAGAAGATGGAGGACCGCGGCAGCGACACCCAGAACCACATGAACCACGTGCACGTCTCTTTCGAGCCGAGCTGATCTGCCCCCTCCAACCCCCCGACAGGACGGCCCCCGCCAGCCACCGGCGGGGGCCGCCCTGCGTTCACGGCTGCCGGAACCCCCGGCCGATCCCACCGGGCAGCGAAAGACCTGCCCTGACAGCGTTGGTCACGCCCGGCGCGTCACGGCAGCGGAGGGCACCGGCCCCGCTTTTGAGCCAGCCGCTGCGCGGGCCGTATAGTGACGCGTCAGGTCCCCATCGTCTAGCGGCCTAGGACACCGCCCTTTCAAGGCGGCAGCGCGGGTTCGAATCCCGTTGGGGATGCCAGTGAAAGCTCTCCGCCAGCCATTGCTGCCGGCTCCGGGAGTGCGGGAGGGTCAGCTCAGCCGAATCGATGCTCGTCCGCACGAGGACGGGCGGCTGCGACCCTTGACACAAAAAGCGAACGCTGCTAGCTTTTCGGTAGGAACCTGAGTGGTTCCCCAGGGTTGTTACTCGCAAGAGGCAAGGCCTGAGTCAGCTTCGGCTTGCTCACGCTTGCGCAATCCCGGGGCCAGCTCGGGTCTTTTCGTCTTTCGGGCACCCTGTCAGCAGAGGTTCGAAGGAGAACAAATGCCCGCTGTCGATTACCGGACGTTGGCCGGTGACATCCTCGAGAAGGTCGGAGGCGAGTCCAACGTCGCCTCCCTGGCGCACTGCGCCACCCGCCTGCGTTTCCGGCTCAAGGACGCCTCGAAGGCGGACAAGGCCGGCGTCGAGCGCCTCCCCGGCGTGATCACGGTGATGGAGGCCGGCGGCCAGTTCCAGGTGGTCATCGGCAACAACGTGCCGCTCGTCTTCGCCGAGGTCGGCAAGCTCTCCTCGCTGACCGGCGACACGGAAGAGGCCGACGCCGGCCCCAAGGGCAACCTGCTCAACCGGTTCGTCGCGCTCATCTCCGCGATCTTCCTCCCCTTCCTGTGGACGCTGGCCGGCGCGGCGCTGCTCAAGGCGTTCGTCGGCGCCGCGGCCTACTTCGGGTGGCTCGACCCGACGAGCAACGGCTACGCCGTCCTCAACGCCTCCGGCGACGCGGTGCTGAAGTTCCTCCCCGTCCTGCTCGCCATCACCGCAGCGAAGCGGTTCAAGGCCAACCAGTTCACCGCCGTCGTACTGGCCGGCGCGCTGATGTACCTCGAGATCACCCAGTGGACCGGCCTCAAGGCCACCCCGTCCGACTTCTTCAGCATCCCGGTACCGGCCGTCAGCTACGTCGGCTCCGTCATCCCGATCATCTTCGTGGTGTGGCTCCAGGGCCACCTCGAGCGCCTCCTGAACGCCGGCCTGCCCGGCATGGTGCGCAACTTCGGCACACCGATGATCGTGCTGCTCGTGATGGTGCCGCTGACCATCCTCACCGTCGGCCCGATCACCACCTACGCCGGCCAGGGCATGTCCTGGCTGATCACCAGCCTGTGGACCGTCGCCCCGTGGCTCGCCGGTGGCCTGATGGGGGGCCTGTGGCAGGTGTTCGTGATCTTCGGTATGCACTGGGCCTTCGTCCCGGTGATGATGGTCGACCTGTCCAACCAGGGCTACTCCGTGCTGTCCGGCGCCCTGCTCGCCCCGGTCCTCGCCCAGGCTGCCGCGGCTCTGGCCGTCTTCTTCCGCACCCGCAGCGCCAAGCTGAAGGGCCTCGCCGGTCCCGGCGCGGCGTCCGGCTTCCTCGCCGGCATCACCGAGCCGATCATCTACGGCGTCAACCTGCCCCTGAAGAAGCCGTTCATCTTCGGCTGCATCGGCGGCGCGATCGGTGGCGCCATCGGCGCCCAGGCGGGCTCGGCCCAGACCGGCTTCGCCATCCCGTCCGTCCTCGCCATCCCGACCTACCTGCCGCAAGGCCCGATCCCCGCCAGCTCGTTCACCTGGCAGATGATCGGCACCGGGCTGGCGATCCTGATCGCCTTCGTCCTGACCTTCCTCTTCGGTGTGAAGGACAGCCCGGACGTCGAGGAGGTGGCCGCCGACCCGATCGCCGAGGCAGCCACCGTCGGCGCCGTCGAGGTCGCAGCCCCCGTCAGCGGCCAGACCGTTGCCCTCTCCGAGATCAAGGACAAGGTGTTCGCCTCGGGCGCGCTCGGCAAGGGCATCGGGATCGTCCCCAGTGCGGGCACCGTCTACGCCCCGTTCGGCGGCACGGTGGTGAGCGCGTTCCCCACCGGCCACGCGTTCGGCATCAAGTCCGCGGACGGTGTCGAGGCGCTGATCCACATCGGCATCGACACCGTCCAGCTCGACGGCAAGGGGTTCACCGCCGCCGTCCAGCAGGGCCAGGTCGTGCAGGCCGGCGACCTGGTGGCCACCGTCGATCTGGACGCCGTGAAGGCTGCCGGGTACGACCCCACCACGATCCTCGTGATCACCAACACCGCGCAGTTCGCGGCCGTCCTGCCCGCCGAGGGTCACGCGGTCGCGCACGGCGACACCGCGATCGTCATCGAGCGCTGAGAGGGGCGGGCAACAATGACCAGTACCAACACGCCATTCCCACCCGGCTTCCTGTGGGGTGGGGCGACCGCAGCGAACCAGATCGAGGGCGGGTACGCCGAGGGCGGGAAAGGGCTGTCGATCCAGGACGTGATGCCGCGCGGCATCATGGCCCCCCGGGTCGACCGGCCCACCCCGGACAACCTCAAGCTGGAGGCGATCGACTTCTACCACCGCTACGCCGAGGACATCGCGCTGTTCGCCGAGATGGGGTTCACGGTGTTCCGGCTCTCCATCGCCTGGAGCCGGATCTTCCCCAACGGTGACGATGCCGAGCCCAACGAGGAAGGCCTGGCCTTCTACGACCGGGTGTTCGGGGAGTGTGCGAAGCACGGGATCGAGCCGCTGGTGACGCTGTCGCACTACGAGACTCCGCTGAACCTGACCGAGAAGTACAACGGCTGGGTCAGCCGCGACCTGATCGGGCTCTACGAGCGCTACGTGCGGACGGTGTTCGAGCGGTACCGCGGCAAGGTCACCTACTGGCTGACCTTCAACGAGATCAACTCGGTGCTGCACGCGCCGCTGATGTCGGGCGGGATCGGGACACCGAAGGAGCAGCTCAGTGAACAGGACCTGTTCCAGGCGGCCCACCACGAACTGGTGGCCAGTGCGCTGGCCACCAGGATCGCCCACGAGGTGCTGCCCGGCTCGCAGGTCGGCTGCATGGTGATCGCGGCGCCCATCTACCCGCTCACGCCCGATCCGACCGACGTCGTCGCCGCCATGGAGGCCGACCACGCCAACCTGATGTTCAGCGACGTCCACGTCCGCGGCGCCTACCCCGGCTACGCGCTGCGGTACTTGCGCGACCACGGCATCGAGCTCGACATCACCGAAGCGGACCGCGAGCTGCTCACGCACACCGTCGACTTCGTCTCGTTCAGCTACTACATGAGCGTCTGCGAGACCGGCGACCCGGCGAAGAAGATCGCAGGCGCGGGCAACATCATGGGCGGGGTCCCGAACCCCACCCTTCCCGCGAGCGAATGGGGCTGGCAGATCGACCCCACCGGCCTGCGGGTGGTCCTCAACCAGTTCTGGGACCGCTGGCAGAAGCCGTTGTTCATCGTCGAGAACGGGCTGGGCGCCAAGGACGAGCTGGTCGAGGTCGGCGGCGTGAAGACCGTCGTCGACGACTACCGGATCGCCTACCTGAACGACCACCTCGTCCAGGTGGGCCAGGCGATCGCCGACGGCGTCCAGGTGATGGGCTACACCTCCTGGGGCCCGATCGACCTCGTCTCGGCCAGCACGGCGCAGATGAGCAAGCGGTACGGCTTCATCTACGTCGACCGCAACGATGACGGCTCCGGCACCCTCGCCCGCTACCGGAAGAAGTCGTTCGGCTGGTACGCCGACGTGATCCGGACCAACGGCGCCAGCCTGGCCTGATCCGGACGCACCCGCGGGTCGCGGCCAGCTGCTGGCCCCGACCCGCGGGATGCACGATGATCGCAGTGACGCGAGAAAGGGCCGGCACGTGGAAGTGCTGAAGGTCTACAACAACAACGTCGTCCTCGCCACGGACGGGTACCGCGAGGTCGTGCTCACCGGCCGCGGGGTCGGCTACCAGGCCCACCGCGGCGACGTCGTGGACGGGGAACGCGTCCAGCAAGTCTTCGTGCCGGACGCCCAGCACGACATCGAGCAGCTCTCGGCATTCCTCACCGAGATCCCGCCGGAGCACCTGCTGCTCGCGGCGGAGATCCTCGCCCTGGCTCAGGCAGAGCTCGGTACCGAGTTCGGCCAGGCCATGGTCATCCCGCTTGCCGATCACATCAGCTTCGCGATCAAGCGGGTCCGCCAGCACATCGAGGTGGGCTACCCGCTGCGCGCAGAGGTGGCCCACCTGTATCCGAACGAACTGCGGGCCGCACGGAACGGCGTTGCTCTCGTCCGGGAGCGCACCGGTCTCGACCTGCCGCCCGACGAGGCCGTCCCGATCGCGCTGCACTTCGTGAACGCGATGTTCGCCAGCGACGACCTGTCCCACACCGTCCGGATGACCGAACTGTTCCGGCAGGTGTTCGACGTGCTCGATTCTGCCTACGACCGGCACTTCGACACCGAGAGCATCAACGCCGCCCGGTTCATCACCCACCTGCGCTACTTCTTCGTCCGGGTGGACAGCGGCCAGCAGCTCTCGGAGAACCCGGACAGCTTCGTCACCACGATCCGGACCTCGTTCCCCGAGGCGTTCGTGTGCGCGGAGCGGGTGAAGGCGCTGCTGGAACTGCGGCTGGAGAAGCCGATCAACACCGACGAGGTGGTCTACCTCACCCTCCACGTCGCCCGCCTCGCCAGCGACCAGTAGCCGGCCGCCGAGCTCACCGCTGAGCAGAGCCGGAACCACCCTCAGCGGAGAGCGAGCGTCCGCTCCTCACGATCGCCGAGCAGCCAGCGTCCGGCCGAGGCGAGATCGAGGTTCTCCGGCTGCCAGCGCAGCGCGTTCAGGAACGGCAGCGCCAGGTTCACCGACGTCGACCAGTCCCGTGCCCCCAGCACCTCCAGCTGGGCCTGGGTCAGCAGCGCGACGGACGCACCGGTCTCCGGGTCAACGAGCGTACGCAGCCGCTGCTCCGCCTCCACGTCGACCGCGGCCACACCGTCCTCGGCAGCCTGCAGCATCGCCCGCTGCGCGTCCCGGCTGATCCACAGCGGTTCCGGAGCCGCAGCCAGCGACGTCCTGGCCACGTCACGGCCCGCGTCGGGGCGGCCCACCCTGCGCGCAGCGGCCGCCATCGCGGCCAGCCGCTCCGGGTCGGACAGCAGCCCGTCGATCTTGTAGCCGACCGTCGTCGCGTAGTTGCAGCGGACGGCAGCCCCCTCCTCCAGCAGGTAGTCCGCGTTGCGCACCTCCTGGCCGGGGATCGGGTTCACGATCACCATCGGCAGCCCGGCAGCCATGCACTCCGATGACGACAGCCCACCCGGCTTGCCGACGAACAGGCTGGCCACCCGCATCAGGTCGGCCATCCGGTCGGTGAAGCCGAGCACCACGAAATCCCGATCTCTGCCCGCCACGAGTGCTTCGACCCCGGACTTCAGCTCCGCGTTGCGTCCGCACACGACCACAGCCTGGAACTCGCTGCGCATCCGCATCGCCTGGCGGACGAGTTGCAGCGTGTAGCTGCCACCGGCAGCGCCGGCGGAGATCAGCACCACCGGCACCCCCGGACGCAGCCCGAACTCCGACCGCACGGACGCGTCGTCCACCGGATCGGCCAGGCCGGTGCGAACCGGGATCCCGGATGCCGTCACCCGGTCCGCCGGGATCCCCAGCGTGGTCAGGTACTCGCGGCTCTCGTCCCGCGCGGCGAAGAAGTGATGGAACGGCGACGTCAGCCACAGCCCCTGGAAGTCGTAGTCGGTGGTCACCACCGTCAGCGTCGCCCTGAGCTGCTTGCGGGCCAGCATCAGCGAGACCAGCCGGGCCGGCAGGAAGTGCGTGCAGATCACCACGTCGGGGTCGTACTCGCGCAGTTCCCGCACGAACGAGATGGTGTTCAGCTGCTCCAGCCACTTCAGCGGCGACGCAGCCAGCTTGAACGGCGGGTCGGCGTTGTCGTAGCCCCAGCCGACCAGCCACGGCGCCTGGGAGACGAGTTGGAAGTACGCGTCGTCATAGAGCCGGTTGAACACCTCGTTCGTCGTCTCGAGAATGTCCAGACGGCGCACCTGCGCGTCCGGCTCCAGCGTGGCGAGACCGGCCTCCACGGCGCTGGCGGCCATGTTGTGGCCCGACCCCACTCCTGCGGCGAGGATCATCACTCGGCGTCCCATGCGGGCCAGACTAGGCCAGCGGCCCCGTGTGGACCCCGATTTTCGCCCGGGCGAGGCCGTACGTTATAGTTTCGGGGCTGGCCGGAAAACGGTCGGTGAGGCCTGTCAAGGCCCCGTGACGCAGTTGGTTAGCGCGCCGCCCTGTCACGGCGGAGGTCGCGGGTTCGAGTCCCGTCGGGGTCGCTGGAAGCGTCATTTGCTTCTCTCGGCCAGGTAGCTCAGTCGGTAGAGCGTTCGCCTGAAAAGTGAAAGGTCACCAGTTCGATCCTGGTCCTGGCCACGTCGTGCGGTGGATTGCATTCCACCGCACTTTTCTCTGCCCCGGGATTGTGGTTCCCGCGCATCGACACCCGCAACAGCAATGGGGGCCGGGCCCGAAGGCCCGACCCCCACTCAGCTGGGTCAGCTCACTTGGTGAAGCCGACGTTCTCCCACTTCGGGATCTGCGCCATGCCCATGGCGCCGATGTTGGCCAGCTTGTCCCGAACGCCGATCAGCATCGGGCGCTGGTACAGCGGCAGGGTGTGGCCGGCCTCCCAGATCGCCTGCGCGGCCTGGTTGCCCAGGTCGGCCCGCTTGGTGGCATCCATCTCGGTGTCGATCTGCGGGATGAGCTCGTTCACCTTGGGGATGTCGAGCTGGGCGAAGTTCGACTCGTTGGGCTTGAACGAATCACCTGAACCCGTGCCGCCGTAGATCTGGCCGATGTTGCGCAGCGGGTACGGCGTGCCGATCCAGGAGAAGGCGATGATGTCGAACTCGTGCTTGACCAGCACACCAGGCCAGTCCTTGTTCGTATCCACCGTCTTCAGCTTCAGGTTCACGCCGATGTCCTTCAGGCTCTTCTGCGCCTGCAGGCCCTCGTTCTCCGACGCCTTCACCCCGCCGAGAACGGCGAAGACGACGTCCAGCTCCTTGCCGTCCTTCTCCCGGTAGCCGGTGGCGTCGTTCATCGTCCAGCCGGCCGCGTCCAGTGCCGCCTTGGCCTTCTCCGGGTTGTAGTCGATGCCGGTGGCCTTGGCCTGGTCGACGTAGCCGGGCTGGTTCGACACATACAGGTTGTTGTTCAGCGGAACCTTGTCACCAGGCAGACCGGCGAGGTCGGACTGGGCGATGACCGTCCGGTCGATCCCCATCATCAGGGCCTGGCGCACATTCTGGTCGGACAGGATCGGCGACTGCGAGTTGAGGGTGAAGTGCCGGAAGTTGGGCCCGGCAGCAACCCGCACCGCGGAGTTCTGCGCACCCTTGGCCTGGGCGTAGCCGTCCGGATCCGCGCCGATGTCGTAGTAGTCGACCTCCTGGTTGGCGAACGCCGAGGCCAGTGCGTCGGACTGGATGTTCTTCCAGGTCAGCTTGTCCAGCAGCGGCTTGGCGCCCCACCACTTGTCGTTCGGAACCATGGTCACGGTGCCACTGGTCTTGTCCCAGCTGGTCACCTTGAACGGCCCGGAGAACCACGCGTCCTTGTACTCACCCCAGCCGTCGTTGAATGCGGCGGGGGTCGCGGCACCAGCGGCGGGCAGCGGCCCACCGGAGATGATCGCGGTCCAGTCGGGGTAGGTCGACTTGAACGTGAAGACCACCTGCTGCGGGCTGGTACCCGCGGCCACCGAGGTGACCTGGTTCCAGCCGTCAGTCGACGCCGCGGCGAACTTCTTGTTCGAGCCGTTCTGCGCCTTCCAGGTGGCGATCCAGTCGTCGGCGGTGATCGGGCTCCCGTCGTTCCAGACGGCCTTCGGGTTCAGGTCGAGGGTGACCACCAGCTTGCCGTCGACCACCGCATCCTTGGCCGAAGTCAGGTAGTCCGGGTTGAGCACCGGGGTGCCGTCGCCCTTGAAGTCGTAGTAGGCGGGCCGGATCGGTGCCTGCAGGAACACCAGTTCCGCATCGTTGCCGGTCACGTTGAACTGGTTCCAGGTGGTGATCTGGCTGCTCATTGAGCCGACAAACTCACCCCCTTGCGCGAGCTGATCGTGGGGGGTCTCGTTGATGTCCCAGCCGCTGCTCGCGGCGGGCGAACCCGCGACCGTGCCTCCGCTTGTGGCGGATTGGGTGGACGACGGGCCACCACAGGCCGCCATGGTCACGGCGAGACCAGTAGCGATCAGCGGCATCAGGATTCTTGAAGCCTTCACATTACCTCCGTGTGATTGACGGCAGGCACGACGCTACGGCGCCGCACAGCTGCCATTCAGATACCAGCCGACGATACTCGTTGAGCGACTCGCGAGCGCGCCACACGGCGTAACGACCTGTTAACGATCTGTTCCAGTCGTGGATTTCGGCCACATTTGGGCCCGCTCCCCTGCCCGGCACACTCGACTGCCGACCGGAATCCCCGGTCGGCAGGCAGGCGCGGGCTCAGACCGAGGCGGAGGCCTCCGTCTCGCCGGGCACCGGAGCCGGGAAGTGGCAGGCGAACCGGTGGTCGCCGGACTTCTGAGTGAGCTCCGGCGACACCTCGCGGCAGCGGGCCTGGTCGGCCTCGCCGAGGGCGGCGTAACGGAAGCAACGGGTGCGGAACTTGCACCCCGAGGGTGGGTCGGCAGGGCTGGGCAGGTCGCCGGACAGGACGATTCGGTGCCGGGAGCGCTCCGTCTCGGGGTCAGGGATCGGGATCGCCGACAGCAGCGCCTGCGTGTACGGGTGGACGGGGTTGGAGTACACCTCGTCCACGTCGCCGATCTCGACGATCGAGCCGAGGTACATCACGGCCACGCGGTCGGCGATGTGCCGGATCACCGCCAGGTCGTGCGCCACGAACAGGTAGGACAGCCCGAGCTTGCCCTGCAGGTCCTGCAGCAGGTTGATCACGCCGGCCTGGATGGACACGTCGAGCGCGGAGACCGGCTCGTCCAGCATCATCACCTTCGGCTCCAGGGAGAGCGCCCGGGCGATCCCGATGCGCTGGCGCTGTCCACCCGAGAAGTGCTGCGGGTACCGGTCGGCGTGGCTCGGCTCAAGCCCGACCAGCCGGAGCAGGTCAGCGACGCGGGTCTCGATCTCGTTCTTCTTGTAGCCGAACACGCCCATCGGCTCGGCGATGATGTCGAAGATCGGCAGCCGGGGGTCGAGGGAGGCCATCGGATCCTGGAACACCACCTGCAGGTTGCGCCGCAACTGCTTGCGCTCACGCCGGCTCAGCGTCGAGGTGTCCCGGCCGAGCACGTTCACCGTGCCGCTGGTCGGCTTGCCGAGGTTCAGGATCTCCAGCAGCGTCGTGGACTTGCCGCAGCCGGACTCCCCGACCAGGCCGAGGGTCTCCCCCTCGCGAATGTCGAGGTCGATCCCGTCCACCGCGTGCACCGTACCGATCCGGCGGCGGTAGATCGCGCCCTTCATCAGCGGGTAGTGCCGCTTCAGGCCGTCCAGCTCCAGCACGACCGGACGCGCCTCGCGCGGCACCTTGGCCAGTTCGGACGCGGTGAGCTCCGGCGCGGGGAACAGGTCGGCGTGGCCCATCCCGACCAGGTCGTTGAGCCGGTGGCAGGCCGCCAGGTGGTCCATCGAGTCCGTCGGCTCGAGTTCCGGTTCAACCCGCGAGCACTGCTCGATCGCCTTCGGGCAGCGCGGCACGAACGGGCACCCCGCAGGGAGGTCCACGACCGAGGGGGGGTTGCCCTCCAGCACCGGGAGCGCACCCTCGCTGGCCTGGTCGAGCCGGGGAACCGTGCCCAGCAGGCCAATCGTGTACGGCATCCTGGGCGCGTAGAAGATGTCGTCCACCGAGCCCTGCTCGACCGGGCGTCCGGCGTACATGACGACCACCCGCTCGGCCATGCCAGCGACGATGCCCAGGTCGTGGGTGATCATGATGATCGCGGCGCCGGTCTCCTTCTGGGCGGTCTTCAGCACCTCCAGGACCTGCGCCTGGATGGTCACGTCCAGCGCCGTGGTGGGCTCGTCGGCGATGATCACGTCCGGATCGTTCGCGATCGCCATCGCGATCATCACGCGCTGCCGCATGCCGCCGGAGAACTCGAACGGGAACGACTTCACCCGCACCTTCGGGTTCGGGATGCCGACCAGGTCGAGCAGTTCGATCGCCCGGTCCCACGCCTTCGACCTGCCGATGTCATAGTGCGCCTGGATCGCCTCGACGATCTGGTCGCCGATCGTGTACACCGGCGTCAGTGCGGACAGCGGATCCTGGAAGACCATGGCCACATCGCGTCCGCGGATCTTCGACAGCTGCTCGTCGGCGCTACCCAGCAGTTCCTCGCCGTGCAGCTTGATCGAGCCTTCGATCCGGGTGGTCGGCGGGTGCAGGCCCATCACCGCCAGCGACGTCACGGACTTGCCGGAGCCGGACTCGCCGACGATCGCCATCGTCTCGCCTGCGGCGAGGTCGAAGCTCAGCCCGCGAACGGCGCGAACGGGCCCGGCCTCACTCGGGAACGTGACGTGCAGGTCGCGCACGCTCAGGACGGTGTCGCCGGCCTTGGTGCGGCGGTCCTTCACCTGGGTCTGGATGCTCACGACAAGGCCCCCTCGGAGCTGGTTCGG
>PHEV01000003.1 GCA_002843035.1 Actinobacteria bacterium HGW-Actinobacteria-5
GACCGGGTGCGTCTGGTGCAGACGCCGGGCCAGTCGGGTGAGGTGGGTGGGGTGCCGGTGACGATCCCGGCGACGGTGGTGTCGGTGACGCCGGGTGATACCCAGACGGTGGTGAACGTGGTCGTGGCGGCCGATCGGGCGGCCGAGCTGGCAGCCCGGGCGGGCACGGGCCGGGTCGCCCTGGTGGTCGATTCGAGAGCACGGTAAGGGGGGCCCTCGTGGCGTTGATCACTTTCACGTCGGCTTCCGGCTCTCCGGGGGTGACTTCGACGGTGCTGGCGGCGGCGATGGCGTGGCCGCGGCCGGTGCTGGTGGTGGAGGCTGACCCGACGGGCGGCTCGGGCATTCTGGCCGGGTATTTCCGGGGGCAGCGGGACCCGGCCGATCTGGTCGAGTTGGTGATGGCGAACCGGTCGGGGGTGATGGCGGAGGCGCTGCGGCGGCTCGCGGTTCCGGTCGATGGCTCCGACGTGTCTGTGCTGGTGGGTGCGAAATCGCACGACCAGGCGGCGGGCCTGGTCCGGCTGTGGGATCCGCTGCTGGACGCGCTGCGGAGCGTGGCGGCGGCGGGACAGGACGTGCTGGTGGATGCGGGCCGGCTGGGCTTGGAGGGGTGGCCGCGGCCGTTCGTGCGGCATTCGGACCTGACGCTGCTGGTGTGTCGGAGCACGCTGCCGGCGTTGGCGGCTGCCCGGTCGTGGGCGCAGACGCTGGCTGAGGATGTGCTGCCGGACCACCAGGTGCAGGTGTTGCTGGTGGGTGCGGGGCAGCCGTACGGGCCGCGGGAGGTGTCGCGGGTGCTGGACCTGCCGGTTCTGGCGTCGGTGGAGTGGGACCAGCGCCGGGCCCGGGTGTTCAGCGAGGGTGCGGCGAAGCCGCCGGCACGGCTGGGTGGGGAGGCGGGCGCCGATCGGGCGTTCGCCGCGTCGGCGTATTGGCGCAGCGTGACGGAGGTGGGTGTGGCGGTTCAGAAGGCGCTCGCCGGCAACACGCGGGACCCATTATTCCGCGGAATAATCGCGGGTTTCGGTGAGACGGAGGTGGGGGCATGACGCTCGAGACCGATCCTTTGGATCTGGCCATCTTCGGCGGCAAGACCGGCGGCGGTGGCGGCCGCCGCCGGTCTTCGTTCGCCTACGGCGAAGACCGGCAGGACGCCCCGTCCGGTGATGGTGCGGGTGCCGGGCCAGCACCGGCACATCATCCGGCGCGCGCACATCTGCACACGGTTCCTGCCGGGTCACCGCCGGCTGTTGAGTCGGTGACTCCGATCCGGCCGGCTGGTATGGACCGGGCGGCTGTGGCGGCGGAGTTGGTGGACTGGACGCTGGTGGGCGTCTACCGGGCGGAGGTCGCCCGGCGGCTCGCGGACCGGCGGGGCGACACGAACTGGACCGCGGAGGAGCAGGAGCAGGAGGGCTGGGCGGTCATCCGCCAGATCCTGGACGAGGACGACGGCGAGAAGCTGGCCACCTCGGCTCAGACGCGGAGTTTGGCGGAGCGTGAGGCTTTGGGCACGGCCGTGTTCGACTCGGTGTTCCGGCTGGGCCGGCTGCAGCCGCTGGTCGACGATCCCCGGATCGAGAACATCCTCATCCCGCGGTTCGACCGGGTGTGGGTGGAGTGGTCGGACGGCACGATGCACAAGATGCCGCCGGTCGCCGACAGCGACGAGGAGCTGGCGGCGTGGCTGGAGTTCCTGGCCGGCCGGGCGGAGAACCCGCGCTCGTTCACCCAGTCGCAGCCGAGCCTGCACATGACGTTGCCTGGGGGCCAGCGGCTCGCGGCCGCGCGGGACACGGCCTGGACGTCGGTGATGATCCGTCGGCATCGGGTGCGGGAAGTGACGCTCGACCAGCTGGTGGCGTGGGGCGGAACGTCGCCGACGGTCGCTTCGCTGCTGTCGGCCGCGGTCAAGGCGCGGCTCAGCATCGTGGTTTCTGGTGGGCAGGGTGACGGCAAGACGACCTTCCTGCGGGCGCTGTGCGCCGAGATAGACCCGCTGGATGTGATCGGCACGTTCGAGACCGAGTACGAGTTGTTCCTGCATGAGCTTCCTGAGGATCGCCACGCCGTGGTGTACGCGTGGGAGGTGCGTGGCGGGTCGAGCGAGGAGTCGGCGAGCGGCCGGGCCGCGGGTTCTCGCCAGACCGCCGAGCAGATCTTCGACAGCTTCCGGTTCCGGCTGGATCGCGCGATCTTGGGCGAGGTTCGCGGCGCGGAGGTGTGGCTGATGATCAAGCTGATGGAGTCCGGGGCTGGCTCGATGTCGACGACGCACGCCGCGAGCGCCCAGCAGGCGATCGACAAGCTGATCTCGAATGCGATGGAGGCGGGCGCGCTGCCGCAGGTCGCGGCGTGGAAGCTGGCCCAGACGGTGCACCTGGTGGTGCAGCTGGCGTGTGAGGTGGTACGGGATCCGGATGATCCGTCGAAGGCGCGGAAGCACCGCTATGTCGCTGAGATCGCCGAGGTTGTGCCCGGTGAGAGCGAGGCCGGGTACGCGACGAATGTGATCTTCCGGCGCCGCGCGGGTGAGTGTGCGGTGGCGGCGATGCCGCCGGACCGGTTGATGGAGCGGCTGACCGCGCACGGTTTCGACGTCGACGCCTTCACCGCCGAGGTTCAGGCCAACCGGCAGCAGCCGAGGGGGCTGTGATGGTGCGGCGGGTGACGCTGGCTCAGCTGGTGGCGTGGGGAGCCATGTCGGAGACGGTCGCCTCGCTGCTGTCAGCGGCGGTGAGGGCGCGGCTGGGCATCGTGGTGTCCGGCCAGCCGGGCGACGGCAGTACCACCCTGCTGCGGGCGTTGTGCGCCGAGATCGACCCGCTGGAGGTCATCGGCACGTTCGAAACCGAGTACGAGCTGTTCCTGCACGAGGAGGAACGCACCGGCCTGGTGCACGCATGGGCGGCTCGTGGCGGGCAGGGTGCGGAGTCGGAGGGTCCTTGGCGGACCGCCGACCAGATTCTCGACAGCTTCCGGTTCCGGCTCGATCGCGGGATTCTCGGCGAGGTTCGCGCCGCCGAGGTGTGGCCGATGATCAAGCTGACGGAGTCAGGGGTCTGCTCGATGTCCACGACTCATGCTGACAGCGCCCAGCAGGCGATCGACAAGCTGATCTCGTCCGCGGTGGCGTCCGGCGGCCAGATCAGCCGGCAGGCTGCGGGCTGGAAGCTCGCCGAGGCGGTGCACCTGGTGGTGCAGCTGGCGTGTGAGCTGGTCCGCGACCCGGACGACCCGTCGAAGGTGCGCAAGCACCGCTACGTCGCCGAGATCGCCGAAGTTGTGCCTGGTGAGAACGAGGCCGGCTACGCCACCAACGTGATCTTCCGGCGTGAGCCGGGCCGGTGCGCGGTGGCGGCGATGCCGCCGGACCGGCTGCTGGAGCGGCTGACCGCGCACGGCTTCGACGTGGACGCTTTCACCGCCGAGGTCCAGGCCAACCGGCAGCAGCCGAGGGGGCTGTGATGGACGTCGGTGCGGTTCTGGCGGCGACGGCCGGAGCTCTGGTCGTCGGCGGGATTCTGCTGGGGGTGTGGGCCGCTGTTCCCCGTCCGGTGCGTCCACCGTCGCCGCGCAAGACGCGGCCGGCGCCTCGGTGGTGGCGGACGGTCCGCCCGGTGCAGCGCGTGCTGGCCGTGGCTGCGCTGGCGGTCGGGGTGATCGTGGCGCTGACGACGGGCTGGTGGGTCGCGATCCTGGTGCTGCCGGCGGCCGTGCTGGGGCTGCCGGCGGTGCTGATGGTCTCTGACGACGGCCGAACGATCGCCAGGGTGGATGCGATCGCGGAGTGGGCCCGGAGCCTGGCCGGGGTGCTGACCGCCGGCCAGGCGCTGGAGGGGGCGCTGGAGGCGAGCCTGCGGTCGACGCCGGAAGCGATCCGGCCGGAGGTGTCGCGGCTGGTGACCCGGCTTCGGTCTCGCTGGTCGACCGAGCAGGCGCTGCGGGCGTGGCGGAGTCGGTCGCGGAGGATGTGCGGGTCCGGCGCGAGATCGTCCGCAAGCAGGCCGAGCCGCGAGGGACCGCCCGAACGGTGACCATCATCTCCATGGTGGCGCTGGGGGTGTTCTCCTTGACCGGCAGCTTCCTGGCCCCCTACGGCACCCCGACCGGCCAGTTGCTGCTGGCGTTCTTCCTGGCCGCCTACGTGGCGGCGCTGGTGGCGCTGAAGCGCATGTCGCAGCCGCCGCGCTCTCCCCGGTTCCTGGCCGAGACCAGCGAGGGGGGCGTGGCGCGATGAACGGGTTGCAGTGGTGGATTCTGGCCGGGGTGCTGGTGATGGGCGGGGTCGCGTCGCTGGTGTGGTGGCTGGTGCCGGCCCAGCCCGATCTGGCGGCGGTCCTGGATCGGCTGACCCCGACGGCCGGGCCGCGACGGCGATCCTCACCGTTCAACCCCGATGGTGTGGATGGCGCTCGCCGGGTCGGGTTGTGGGCGGCGCAGCACCTTCCGGCGGGGTGGGTGCGGGTGCCTGAGCAGGACTTGGCGATCTTGGGCAAGGCCCGCCACGAGCTGGTGGGGGAGAAGGTGCTGATGGCCGGGATTGGCTTGGTGGCCGGCCCGCTGCTGTCGGCGCTGTTCGTGATCGCGTTCGGCCTGCCTGCAGGTGTGCCGGTGGCGGCATCGCTTGCTGCGGCGGCCGGGCTGTGGTTCGTGCCGGACGGGGAGGTGCGGAAGCGGGCGAAGGCGGCCCGGGCCGAGTTCACCCAGGCGGTGGCGGTCTACACCGATCTGCTCGCCTTGGAGCGCCGCGCGGGCGGCTCGGGTACCCGACAGGCGATGGAGAACGCCGCCCGGGTGGCCGCGGCCTGGCCGTTCCGCCGGATCGGCCACGCGCTGGCCCGCAGCTCATTGTCGGAGCAGCAGCCGTGGGATGCGCTCCACGACCTGTCACGCGAGCTGGACGTGGCGGCCCTGGACGATGTGGCCGACATCATGCGGATGTCCGGCGAGCAGGGCGCCCGCGTGTACGAGTCGTTGCGGGCACGCTCCTCGGCGATGCGCAGCGCGATGCTCAGCGCCGAACACACCAAGGCAGACGAACTGGCACGCCGTATGGCGTTGCCGTCGACGGCCTGCGGGCTGATCTTCGCCGCGATCGCCGCGGCGCCGGGGATCATGCGGCTGCTCGCCGGCTGAACCACAACGACCCCAGGGACAACGAACGGGAAGCGAAGGGGGAAGGAAAGATGATGGATCTGAAGATCTGGTGGGGCTGGGTGAGCGCGCTGGCTGGGCGGGTCCGCAGTGAGCGTGGCGTGACCGTGGAGCAGGTGTTGTGGATCGTGTTCTGGGTCGCCGCCGTCGGGATTGTGAGCGTGGCGGTGATGTCGTTCCTGAACGGCAAGGTCGCCCTGATCAGGTGACGTGGCGATGACACGTCTGGGGCGGGGGGAACGCGGCGCGGCCACGGTCGAGGTGGTGCTGTTGTTCCCGGCGATGATCCTGATGGTCTGGATCGCGCTGGGCGCCGGCATGTACCACTGGGGCCGGACCGCGGCGCTGAACGCTGCCCAGACCGGCGCAGCGGCCGCTGCGGCCGAGGACGGCACGATCGCCGACTGCGATCGGGCAGCCAGGGACATGGCCGCCCGCGTGGGGGATGCGTTGAGCGATCTGCGCATCGCTTGTTCGCTGACCGCGACCACAGCGACGGCAACGGTGTCCGGTTCGGTGCTCAGCTTGGTGCCGGGGTGGACGCCGAGCCTCACTCAGACTGCGACGGTACCGGTGGAGCGGATCACATGAACCGGCGGCGAGTTCAAGATTTCCGAAACCGTCGGCGTGAGGGGGAGCGCGGCTCGGCCGCGGTGGAGCTGGCCATGTGGACCCCTGCGATGGGGCTGTTCATCGTCGCGATCATCTTCGGTGGCCGGGTGGCGGTGGGCCATCAGGCGGTCCAGACGGCGGCCGCGGACGCGGCCAGGGCGGCGTCGATCGCCCGGACGGCATCCTCGGCCAGGTCTGCGGCGAGAACGTATGCGGCAGCGACCTTGGCGAACCAAGGGCTGGCCTGTGTCACGACGAACGTCGCGGTGGACGTGAGCGCCTTCTCCGCCCCGGTCGGCACCCCGGGGGTGGTGTGGGCGACCGTGGTGTGCGATGTGGCTGTGGGGGATCTCGGTCTTCCGGGGGTGCGGGGCACGTTGCGGGTTGAGGCCACTATGGCCAGTCCGTTGGACACCTACAGGGAGAGAAAGCGGTGAGGGGCAGGGGCGAGCGGGGGTCGGTGACGGTCTGGATGGTGCTGATCGTCATGGTGTTGACCATGGTGATCGGCATCGCGGTCGACCTGTCCGGGCAGGTGAACGCGAAACGCCGTGCCGGTGATGTGGCTGCCCAGGCGGCGCGGGTGGCCGGGCAGCAGATCAGTCCGGACGCGTATCTGGCTGATGGCCGCAGCGTCGAGTTGGCGGTGGCGAAGGCGAAGGCTGCGGCGGTGGACTACATCGAGGCGGCCGGGATGACCGGGTCGGCGCGGGTCGAGTCGGGGACCGAGCTGGTGGTGCAGACCGAGACCACCTACAAGCCGATCTTCCTCTCGGCCGCCGGCATCGGGGACCTGACGGTGACCGGGTCGGCGTCGATCAGGGTGGTGCGGGTCGCGGACGGGAAGGAACGCTGATGATGCGGATAGTCAAGGGATTGTTGGCGCTGCTGGGTCTGGCCGGGATTGTGGCGGGGATGCCGGTGCTGCTGGTGGCCGTCCACAATCTGGGTGCGCCCCGGATCGGCTGGTCGTGGCAGGGTCTGCTGCAGGCGCTGATGAGCCCGGACGACGGCACGCTGATGTTGACGCTGTTCAAGGTCGCCGGCTGGGTGTCGTGGGTGATCCTGACAACCGCCGTGGTGCTCGAGGTGGGCGCACGTGCCCGTCGCCTGCCGGTGCCGCAGATCCGTGGCCTGGGAGTGGCGCAGGGCATGGCCCGGAACCTGGTTGCGGCCGCGGCGATCCTGTTCGTCGCCGGCACCAGCCTCACCAGCCACCCCACCCCGGTGGGAGCGGCCCCGCACACCGCGGTCGCCCCGGCGGAGCTGCCGGCCCACGCGGCCCCGCTGGCGGCGCCGGGCCAGCGCCACAGCGACCACACGGTCACGGTGCACAAGGGCGACACGCTCAGCGAGATCGCGCTGGAGGAGACCGGGAAGGCGTCGAACTACCCGAAGCTGTTCAAGGCGTCGAAGGCGACTGCCCAGCCGGGCGGGCGGCATCTCAGCGATGCGGACTTGATCCTGCCCGGCTGGAAGATCACCATCCCCGATGCGTCTGTGAAGTCGCCTGCCGAGCGCCGGCACAAGACGCCGGCGCCGGACGCCGATCCAACTCCGCGGGTCCCCGCCGAGAAGGCGGGAACGTCGTCGCCGGCGCCGGATACGGCTGAGCGGTCGGCGGAGCCGACGTCGGCCAGTTCTGCGCCCGCCGACCAGGACGTGGCGTCCGAGCCGGGCCAGGCTGCCGGCGACGGTTCGGCGCCGGTGTGGCTGCTGAGCGGGCTTGCTGGGGCCGGCAGCCTGCTGGCCGGGTCGTTGTGGCTGGCGGTGCGGCGCCGCCGGGCGACACAGTTCCGCAGCCGTAGACCGGGCCGGATGATCGCCGCGCCGCCGCCGGAGCTGGCTCCGGTGGAGAAGACGCTGGCACATGCAGGCTCCCCGACCGGGTCGCTGGTGCTGTTCATCGACGAGGTGCTGCGCAGGATGGTCGCCGGCTTCACCACGGCCGGGCAGGAGCTGCCGGAGCTGGTCGGGGTGGATGCTGCCCCGACCCGTCTGACCGTGCGATTCCGGAAGGCCGTCCGGCTGCCCCAGGTGTGGGAGCAGGTCGACGTCGAGGATGGGCTGGTGTGGCGGATCAACCGTGACGTCGACCTTGACCAGGTCGGGCCGGCGGAGTCGGACGCTCCGCCGCCGTGGCCGCAGATGGTCACGCTGGGCTGGGACAGCCTGGGCTGGCGGCTGGTCAACCTGGAGGCGCTGGGGGTGGCCAGCATCACCGGCGACCCGGTGTACGCCGCCGACCTGGCCCGCTATCTGGTTTCCGAGCTGGCCGTGTCGCCCTGGTCGCGGGATGTCGAGATCGATTGCCTGGCGATCTGCGAGGAGCTGCCCGGCCTGGCTCCGGCCCGGGTGCATTTCCACTCTGACGCCGCGGTGATCGCCGACCGGGTCGCCTCCGCGGTTGCCACCGCGGACCGCCTGGCCGAGGCCGACATCACGAACATCGAGACGGCCCGGGCCACGTTCGCCCGGGAGGAGCTGTGGGACAGCCGGGTGCTGGTCACCTCCGCCCTCGACGCCGAGCACCTCGAGGTGCTGACCCGGCTGGTCACCGACCAGCAGGGCCGCACCGCGACATCGGTGGTGCTGGTGGACGAGGCGATGCAGCCGACCGGGATCGAGATGCGTCTGACAGAGACCGGCCGCATCGAGGTGCCCGCTCTGGGGCTGGACCTGGTCGTGAACGGCCTCACCGCGGCTGAGGCGCGCGGCTGCGTCGACCTGGTCGCGGCCGGGCTGGACTTCACCGATACCAGCATCCCGGCGCGCGAGGATCCAGACAATGAGGAGTGGGCCAGCTTCTGCAATGAGGCGGGCTCGCTGCGCGAAGAACTCACCGTCCCCCGCGGATCCGGCGCCGATGACGCGTCCCTCTTGCCGGGACCGGACGAGGTGTACGTGGCCGGCACGGCTAACACCGTCGAGGACCTGGCAGCGTTGGCGCCGAGCGTCCCGGCAGAGGTGCGGGCGAAGGTGGAGGCGGTCGACCCCACACTCGACGCGGACCTGGAGCAGTGGTGGGCTGACTCTTGTGACCGGCCCAAGCTCCAGGTGCTGGGCAGGGTGAAGGTCAGGGTCGGCCCGTCCGGGGAACCGGTACGGGCCGCAGACCGGCTCCAGTGGTACACCGAGATCGTGGCCTATCTCAGCACCAGGCCGCACGGGGCGACCAGCGAGGAAGCATCCGACGCGTTGAGAATCGGCGTCAAGAGGGTGCCCAAGGACATGACTGTGGTGCGGAAGTGGCTCGGGGTGAACCCGGCCACCGGGACCGACTTCCTGCCCGAGGCCAGGAAGTCGAAGCGGGCGATCGAACGCGGGGTCGGCGTGTACGACATCGAGGGACTGCTGTCGGACGCCGACCTGTTCCGCAGGCTGCGAATGCGGGGCGAGGCGCGCGGCGGCGTGGAGGGCTTGGCCGACCTGCGGCTGGCGCTCCGCCTGGTCCACGGCGTGCCGTTCGACGACATCCGCGCCAGGGGCGGGGTGTGGCTGGTCAGGAACCCGCTGGACGAGTACCTGTTGTGCGGGATCGTCGACGTGGCGCACATGGTGTCCACGATCGCCCTCGAGGCCGGCGACATGCAGCAGGCCCGGGCTGCGGCCGAACTCGCGGCCCTGGCTGCCCCGAGTGAGGCAACACCGCAACTGGACCTGGCCGCTGTCGCAGCCCGGGAGGGCCAGCCGGGGAAGGCGGCAGCGATCGCCCGGGGTGTTGTGTCGTGGCGCGATGGCGGCGGCGAACCGCCGCTCGACCTGTCGGATCGTGCCGAGACGATCCTGCGGACCCATCGCTGGCTTGAGCAGGCGTCCACGGCCAGCTAAGGCCACGTCACCAACCACGTCACCACAGCGGCCGGCGGGCCCGATTATTCCGCGGAATAACAGGGCCGCCGGCCGCTGTGGCGGCTGGTCAACCCTGTTCCAGGCATGACTTAGGGGACATAGGGGATGTGCCTTTGGCAAGGGGTCTGGCCGGAATTGTGGATAACTTTCGGGCTGTCCCCAGATTTGTGGTGACGTCTGTGGCCATGTCGTCGCGGTGGCCTTCTGTGGTCTCAACAGACCCAGAAGGAGGTCCGCGCGATGAGCGTGGCATCAGCACTGAACCTCAACCGCGACGCGGTGCAGACCATCGTCGTGCAGCAGTGGTCCGGGTGGTCCGCGCGGCTACCGGCGCTGCTGCGGGTTGATCGTCCTCTCGATCTGGACCGTTGGCTCCGCGATGCCGATCCGGCCGCCGCCGACGACGTCCTTTTGTCGCTGGCACAGCTGGCCGCGGCGGATGGCGGCGACGATGTGGACGCGGCCAGAGTGTTGGCCTGGGTGCTGCTGCCGGCGGCATGCCGGGTCGCGGGCAGCTTCGCCCGGGTCGCCGACATCGACGAGCACGTGGCGGCGCAGCTGTGGATCGAGGTGCGCTCGTTCTCCTGGCAGTCCACGTCGAAGGTGGCGGCGAACATCGCCGGACGGCTCCGCAAGCACTTGGGTACGGATCTGTCCGATCTGCCCTCGGCAGAGGTTCCCCCGACCTCGCTGGCCGACACCGGGGTGGTGGCCACCCTCGCGCGCCAGTACGGCGTGGGCGGCCCTGAAGACGGCCCGTCACCGATGGATGAGCTGCTGTCGGTGCTGGAGTGGGGGTGCCGCCGCGGACTCATCACCAGCGAGGACCGGCTCCTGCTGCTGGACGTCATAGCGACCGCGGCCGACGACCCCACCTGGCATCGCTCCGGTGCCGCTCTCCTCGGCGACAGAGTCTCGGACTCAGTCGGCACCCACTGGGGGATCAGTGGTCGCACCGTACGCCGCCGGGCGGCCGCTTCCATCAGCGCGCTCGCCCAGGTCGCCGCCGGCCAGAGGCAGGCGGGCATCGCATGACTGTCCGGAATCCCCGCCCCCGCTGGCTTACGGCAGTGGACACGAAAGGCGGTGGAAGCTCAATGACTGACGACCCCGACATGGCGGCGGTCCTGTTTGCCGAGATCGCCACCGAGCAGGCCGTGATCGACCAGCTCGCCGAGGGCACCGCGAAGCTGCGGCGCATTCAGCAGGCCAAGCGTGACTTGGCCCTGCTGGATCCCTCCGCGCTGCGGGCAGCGCTGGAGCGCCGCCACGCCAGCCTCGTGGAGGGCGCATGACCACCGGCATCGTGGCGGTCGACGAACTCGCACTCGCCTACCGGGCCGCTGTCAACGGCGAGTTCCGTAACGGACACCGACATGCCACCACCCCGACCGCCGCCCGTGGGCAGCATCTGGCCGCCACCTGGGAGCCTGCCCCCGCCGAGCAGGTTGTCCTGGTCGCGGGCAGCATGGGGTCTGCTGGAACCTCCACCGTGGCCTTGGCGGTGGCCAGCTGCGCCGCTTCCGCCCGGGTCGTGGAGTGCTGCACGGTCGCGTCCTCAGGTCTGGCGGCGGCGAGCAGCGCCGAGCTCGGCATGACCGTCGACGGCTGGGTCCAGGGCTCTCGAGGTGAGGTGCTGATCGAGCGGCGCGGAGACCGAGTGCCGTCGGTGGACCTGCTGCCGTCCCCGGCGCCCACCTCGGTGCCGGTCACCGTGCTGGACTGCTCCTGGGACCTCGACCTTCTCGTCGCGAGCGGGGCATGGCTGGGCGACCTGGCCCGCACCCTGCCCGCGGTCGCGGTCGTGACCAGGCCGACCATCCCGGGCATGCGCCGGCTGGAAGTGGCGATCGCCCTGCTGGGGGAGCACCGCGTGCACGCCGTCGTCGTCGGCGTCGACAGGCGTTGGCCCCGGCAGGTGGAACAGGCGATGGGCGCCGCAACGCGACGGCTCAGGTCTGAAGGCCGGCTCACCGGCGTACCCAGTGACCCGCAGCTCGCCACTGCCGGTGTCACCCCCGATCCGCTGCCGGCCGCCGTCCTGGCCGCCTGCTCCGACCTGCTCACCGTGTTGAAAGGAACCCGATGAACACCATTCTTGCCGGCATTTCCGCCGCGGCGACCACCTACCTGGCGCCGGCCGTGATCCCGCTGAAGATCTGCCCGAAGGCGCCGCCCGGCGCCCAGCAGTACGCCGACGACATCACCGGCTACGTCCTGTGGGGGGTGATCATCTTGTTCAGCGTCGGCGTGATCGTCGCCATCGGAGGCATCGTCGCCGGACGGATCTTCAACATGCCCCACGCCTCCAAGGCGGGGATCGTCGGGATCTTCGTCGTCCTGCTGGCCGCGATCGCCTTCGTGGTCGCCCCCGGCATCGTCGACAGCATCCTCGGCAACGGCTGCATCTAAGGCTGGCTGCCCTCATGTTCAGACGCTTCCGCCGCCGCAACCAGACGACCGCGACGCGGCCGTGGAGCCGAGAGCGGCTCCTGGTGATGCTGATCGGCTCGGCGCTGACCGTCGCGGTGCTGCTCGCCGGGCTCGTCATGGCGATCGTGTACGCGCTCACCGATCGCGGCACCGCAGCGGTCACCGCGGGCGAGGACGGCCAGGTCGCGGCGGATGCACCGATCCGGGATCGGATCGCGGCCGCGCCGATGGCCAGCCTCGACCCGGACGCGGCGTTCACCCCGGACCCGGCCGTGACGGAAGCGGCCGCGATCAAGGTGCCCATGCCTACCACTGTCGGCCCGGCCGATGTGCCGTCCGGGTTCCCCCGCACCCCGCAAGGCGCGGTCGGCCAACTGGCCGCGATCGAGCAGACGGTCCTGGAATCGATGAGCCTGCCCGTGACCGCCGAGGTGCATTCGGCATGGGTGCAGCCGGACGGGCCGTCGCTGGAGGAGTGGGAGCTTACCCGCAACGTCCAGACCTTTCTGGCCAGCGCCCGCCAGGGCGGCCAGGAGAAGGACTTCACGACCCTCATCACCGCCAACCCTGCCGCTGGCCTGGTGAAAGGAACGGACGGGTCTGATTGGGCGGTGGTGTGCGTCCTGATGGACGTTCAGGCGGCGATCAAGACCGAGTCCCGGATGGGCTACGGGCTGTGTTCGCGCATGCAATGGATCGATGGCCGCTGGCAGGTCGCCGCCGGCGCCGCGCCTGCGAAAGCGCCGTCGGCGTGGCCGGGCTCGCGGGCCGCGGCCGATGCCGGCTGGCTGACCTGGACTGACGAGGTGGAGTGAGCAATGGAGTGGTGGAATCCGTTCGCGAAGCTGGGCTCAACTGCTGCCCAGATCGTCACTGACGCCTGGACGGCAGCCTGGCTGAGCGTCTGGAACGCCGGGCTGTGGATCCTGAGGCTGATCTTGTCGTGGATGGACGCTTGGTTGACCCCGGACCTGTCCGCAAACGGCCCGGGCCACGACCTGTACCAGGTCATGTACTGGCTTGCCGGCGTGCTGGTGGTCATCATGCTGGTCGTCCAGATCGGGATCGCCGCCGGCCGCCGCGACGGCAAGAGCTTGGGCAGGGCGGCGATCGGCCTGGGCCAGTTCGTCGTGATCACCGGCGGGTGGATCGCCTACACCGTGGCGGTGACCGCCGCGGTGGGCGGGCTGACCCGTGGCGTGATGCAGTCGCTGATGGGGGTGACCAGCTGGAACAGCTGGGAGCCGTGGACCAGTTTCGACGCCAAGCAGGTGACCGACGCCGGCCTCGCGTTCGTGCTTGGCATGCTGGGCCTGTTCATGTGGATCGCGGCGATCGGGCATCTGCTGGTGATCCTGGGCCGCGACGCCTCGCTGATGGTGCTGGTCGCAACCGGCCCGGTCGCCGCCGCCGGCCTGGTGAACGAGACCACCAGGGCGTGGTTCTGGAAGGCGTTCAGATGGTTCCACGCCGCTGTCGCGACACCGCTGCTGGTCGTCATCGTCACCGGGGTGGGCATGAAGTTCGCCGAAGGGGTGGCTGCCGGTAAGGCCGGGTCGATCGAAGCGTCGATCGGGACGGTGGTGCCGGCTGTGGTGCTGATCTGCATCGCCGTGGTGTCGCCGGTGGCGTTGTTCAAACTGCTCGCGTTCGTCGACCCGGGGACGGCCAGCGGCGCTTCGATGCGGGCCGGCATGCAGACGATGGGCGGTGTCCAGGGGCTGCTGCGAGGCAACTCGGACGCGGACGGCGACGACACCGCCTCCCAGACCAGCGGTGGGCAGTCGGCGGGCGAGGCCAGCGCCGACGCCGCAACAACCAGCAAGGTGAGCGGGGTGACCGCGCAGATGGCGTCGGCGCTCGGCCCGATCGGGGGAGCGTTGGCTGCCGGCATCGGCGCGGTGACCACGATCGGCTCGGTCGGGACGTCGGTGTTGACCGATCTGACCAACCAGGAGGGGGTCGGCCACAACACCTACCAGCCCGACTACCAGGGCGGCCGCCAGGACGGCGCCGGCCGGCAGAACCGGGAAGCGAACTCCAAGGACGAGGACTCCGGTGGCGGCGATCCGGCGCCCACCTCTCCGAGCACCGGCAGCGGACCGGCCACCGGTGACGCGTTCAGCGCGCCGGGCGGTTCCCCGTCGACCGGTCCGGCCGGTGGCGGGCAGGGCTCAGCCGGCGGCGGTGGGTCCGGCGGGTCTGGTGGCGCGGCGGGGGCTGGCGGCGCGGGTGGGGCCAGCGCCGCCGAAGTCGCCGAAGTCGCCGTGGTGGCCCTGTAGAGGGCCGGGGAGGAGACAGGACCATGGCCGTCTATGGCGAGTACACCCGGGACCGGGTCGGCATGTTCTTCGGGCTCACCGGGGCACAGCTGATCACGCTGGTCGTGACCGCCGTCCCCGCGCTGTGGGCCTTCCAGCAGGAGGAGTGGGGCCTGCTGGCCGGCTTCACACTGCTGTGGGTTGTGGTGTTGGGGATGGTGACCGTCCCGATCCGGGGCCGGTCCGCGATCGGCTGGATGGTGGCGGCCACGGCGCACGCAGCCGGGACGGTGATGCGGTGGACGCAGTGGCGTTCGAAAGCGTCCAAGGGCCAGGTCGACGACCTGGCCGAGCCCGACCTGCCCGGTGTCCTGCAATCGGTGACGGTCCACGACGGCCCTCCCCAGGGCCCGACCAACACCCGGTTCGCGGTCGTCCAGGACCACGCCGGCCGGGTATGGGCGGCCACCGCCTCGATCACCCATCCCGGCCTGGCGCTGGCTGATGCAGCCGAGCGGGACAGCCAGGGCCGCGGCCTGGCGACCCTGCTGAACGCCTGCGCCCGCACCGAGCTGATCTCCGAGGTGCTGTTCATGGTCCGATCGGTGCCCGACGACGGTGCCGAACGCGAGCAGTGGCTGGCCCGCCACCGCTCGACGTCGGCGCCCGCGCTGGCGAATCTGGTGAACGACCAGATGGCCGCCACGCTCAGCCAGGCCAGCGTCCGCACCGAGGCGTTCTGCACGATCGTGGTGCCCGAGGACCGACTGGCGAAGGAGGCCAAGGAGTTCGGCCGCGGGGTGGACGCCCGGGCCCGCGCCATGGCCATGCTGATGGCCGAGGTGGAGGGCCATCTCCGCACCGGCATGCGGATGAGTTCGGTGGAGTGGCTGACCTCACCGCAGCTCGCCGCCGCGGTCAGGACCGGTTTCGCCCCCGGCGACAGGGCCGGCATCGTCGAGGCGTTGGCGGCCCGGGAGGCCGATCCCGCAGTCAACGCGGAGGTGCCGTGGGCCCAAGCTGGCCCGTCCGGCGCCGACCTGGTGGTGCGTCACTACGCCCACGACGCCTGGCACAGCATCTCCGCGACGGTGAAGCTGCCCGCCAAAGGCGCTGTGTTGGGTGCGCTGGCCCCTGTCCTGGTTCCCACCGAGCCGGGTGAGCGCCGCTCGATGGTGACGGTGTTCCCGATTCTCGCCCAGTCCACAGCCGACAAGCAGGTCCAGTCGGCGGAGTGGGCCGCAGACATGGGGGAGGGGCTGCGCTCCAGGGCCGGAATGAAGACCAGGGCCAGAGACCGCACCGCGGTGGCACGCACTCGCGGCCTGGACGCCAAGCTCGCTTCCGGCAACGCGATGGTGAGGCCGTACGCAGTCGCCTGCGTCACGGTGCCCAAGACGCAGCGCATCGCGGAGTTCGGACGAAGGCTGGACGCGTCGATCCGCCGCGCCGGGTTCGCCCCGCTACGCCTGGACCTGTCCCAGGACGCCGGCTTCGCCGCCGCCAACATCCCGCTGGGCCTGGGGCTGCACCGGAAGTCCGAGCAGTGAACACCGCCACGAAGGCCCGCTCCGGCCGACGGGTCGACCGGCTGCTCGCCGACTTCGGCCACGAGGTGCCGACCATCGCGCCGGCCGGGCCTGTCGTGCCGGAGCCGAGGCTGTTCCGGCCGGTCGGCCGGCGCGGCGAGCATCGCCCGGATCGGGGATGGTCGCCGGCGCCGGCCCCGGTGTCGGTGTGGCGGATGACCTCGGACCAGGCGCCGGTGCTGTGGCCCTTCGTCACCAGCCCGGCGATTCCCGCGCGCGGCGCCCAGATGGGCATCGACTTCCTGTCCCGCACGAGTTTCCATGCTGACCCCTCCGGGTGGGTGCTCGACCCCACTATTCCGGTGTCGAACCCGAACATGTTCACGTTCGGCAAGCCGGGGATGGGCAAGTCAGCGACGGTGAAGGCGTTCCTGCTGCGGATGATGGGGTTCAACTACCGCGCCTTGATCCTGGGAGATCCGAAGGACGAGTACGAGCCGCTGTGCCGGGCGGTGGGGGTGGCGCCGATCGCGATCGGGCAGGGTCTGAGCGCTCGGATCAACCCGCTCGAGTTCGGGCCGCTGAAGACCGGATGGGAGCAGCTCGGCCCAACCGTGGCCCAGGAGCGGGCGAAGGTCGTCTTCTCCCGCTGGCTGACCTTGATCCGCGGCCTGGTGGGGTCCCAGAAGATCGGGTCGGTACCGGTGCCGTTCGGTCCGAGCGAGGAGACCGTGGTCGACGCGGCGTTGAAGATGCTCACCGGCTACACCGACGGGAACACCCGCCTGCAGGAGACAACCATCCCGGCGCTGTGGCACCTGCTGGATGACCCGCCGGCCGAACTCGTCCAGCTATGCAGGTACGCCTCCGAGCGGCACTTCCTCGACGAGACCCGGCTGCTGAGGGATGCGCTCGGCAAGATGGTCGGCGGCACCCTGAAGGGCCTGTTCGACGACCACACCACGATCGACGTGGACTGGCAGGCGCCGATCCAGTCGCTGTCGCTGTCCCGGCTGGAGGGGCTCGGCGACGAAGCGATCGGCATGGCGCTGCTATGCCTCAACTCCTGGGGCAGGGCGATGCGGGAAGTCGCCGCCCCCGGCGACATGCGGATCGTGGTTCGCGACGAGGTGTGGAAGATCATGCGCCTCGGCCTGGATGCGGTGAAGAGCCTGGACGCCGACCTGCGGCTGAGCCGGCGAGACGGCGACATCCAGTATGCGATCGGGCACAAGCCGACCGATCTGGAGAGCGTCGGCGACTCTGGCTCTCAGGCGGCCCAGATCGCCAAGGATCTCCTGCACCTGGCAGACACCAAGATCCTCCACGGCCAGGACGCCGCCGTGGCACGGCACCTGGGAGAACTGCTGGAGCTGACCGAAACCGAGATCGGCTGGATCACCGACTGGTGCCGGCAGTCACCGGGCCGGGCGGTCTGGAAAGTGGGCGACTGGGTGTTCAAGGTCCAGACGATCCTCCACCCCGCCGAACGGGCCCTGACCTGGACGAACGCTTCGCTGGAAGCAGCAAGCGAGAAGTTCGGATGAATAGTGACGGTTTCGGCGGGCCCAGCACATGAAGTGGGTGGGATTGTCTGTGGCGTTGGCCCTGGTCGTGTTCCTCGGGATCCCGATCGGGATCATCACCGTGGGCGTGGTCGCTGTTGCGCCAGCCGTGCAGGAACAGATCCGGCAAGACCCGTGCAGCGCCTACGACACCGCCGCCACCACCTTGTCGGCCACCAGCTCGACCGCCTCCAGCAGCAGCTTCGAACTGCCCCGATGGGGCACACCCCGACACCAGTCACTGAGCAGCCCGGCCCAGTCCATCCCGGCCCGCGTCAAGACCCTGTACGTCGCGGCCGCGAACCGCTACAAGATCCCTTGGCAGCTGCTGGCCGGCATCGGGATGGCCGAGACCCGGCACGGCCGCAACAACCGCACCAGCTCCGCCGGCGCCCAAGGCCTGATGCAGTTCATGCCGGGCACCTTCCGCGCCTACGGGGTCGACGGCGACGGCGACGGGCGCCGCGACATCCACAACGACGCCGACAGCATCTTCTCCGCCGCCAACTACCTGGTTCATTCCGGGGTCAAGAACGGCAAAGCCGGAGTGATCAGGGCGCTGTGGGCCTACAACCGGTCGATCACCTACCGCAACGACGTGCTCTACTACGCTTGGTCGTACGCCGGCAAAGCCGGGGTGGTGGTGTCCACCGAGGACCCCGACGACTGCATCCCCGTCGACGGTGACCTGCCCGGCTTCGACGACACCTGCGCGGCTTCCCACTCGGCGGCTGAGCGCGGCCTGCGGGCCACGGCGGTGCACGGACTGCGGTGCGTCAAGCAGGCGTTCCCGGCGATCACCAGCATGGGCGGCCGCCGCTCGAGCTCCTCGTCGACGTGCAGCTTCTCCGACCACTGCACCGGTCTGGCGGTGGACTTCATGATCCCCAAGTGGAACACGCGTGCGGGCAACGCCTACGGCTGGCGGGTCGCGCACTGGGTGCAGGCCCACGCCAAACAGCTGCGCGTGAAGTACATCATCTGGGACGTCAAGAAGTGGAACCCGTCGGCCGGCCAGAAGTGGCGGCCCTACCGGCATCCCTACGGCAACAGCAACCCGACCCTCGCACACAAGAACCACGTCCACGTCAGCTTCTACGCCCGCTAACCCGAGGAAGGAATGCTCCTGATGATGCTCCAGTCGGGCCGGACAAAGGACCCGTACCCGTTCACCTGGGAGATCCCGGCCGCCGCTCTCGCCGTGTGGGTGATGCTGGCGGTCCTGACGGCCCACCTCGGCCGTGCCTTGGCGAACCTCACCTCCGGCGCCGGGTGGACGTGGCCGTCCAGCCGGACCCTGTTCACAAGCTTGCCGGCGCTCTTGGCCGGCGACCCAACGGCGGCAGCCCCGCCTCCCTCGCCGGCTGGATCGTCAGCCTGCAGCTGCTGCTCCTGGCCGCCACCATCACCGGCGGCGTGTGGGCGGTGCGCCGCTGGGGCCCAGGACGGATGAAGGGCATGGCCAGCCGAGCCGAGGCCGAGGCCGTGCTGGGGCTCACCCGGCTACGGAAGGCCGCCAGGATCATCCGGCCCGACCTTCACCCCAACTCACCCGCGCGGGGCAACGCCGGCCCCCGCGGCATCCCCGACACCCAACCAGGACGCATGTCCAGCCGACAAGGAGAACGCACATGACCCAGCAGCCCCACCCGATCGATCCGGCGCCTGACGCGCTGAACGCACCGCACAATCCGCTGCGCGCCGACCTCCTCTGGCGCCCGAACGACCAGCTGGAATCGGTGCTGGAGCAGGCGGGGGCCAACCCGAACGAGACCACCGATGACCACGCATGAGCCCGTGCCGCGGCTTCAGCTGTCCAGCCCCGGTGATGTCGCCCAGCTGGTCCCCTACCTGATCGGCTTCGTTCCGCAGGAGTCCTTGGTTCTTCTGGTCACCAGACAGGGCAGAGTCGAAGTCACGGCCCGCGCCGACCTCGCCGACGTCCAGCCCAACGGCCAAGCTGAGCACCTGATCGATCGGATCTGGGGACGCTTCCCCGACGCTGACGCGTTCATGGTGGCCTACACCGATCAGCCCGCACAGGGGTGGGGCGTCCTCCGACGCTGCCGCCAGCACCTCCCAGCCGGCGCCGACGGCCAATGCATGCTCGTCGCAGGCGACACCTGGCACACCGAGGGTGGCGCGGCCGGGATGGTCGACCGGTTCGGCCGCATCGCCGCCCAGGCCACCTACGCCGGTATGGCAGCATCACGAAGCAGAGCCGATCTGGAAGCCCGCTTCGCCAGCCCGGCCGACAGTGTCGAACTGGACCGGGCGGTCGCCGCCGCCAGCGGCCGGCTGCCGGCCGTCACCGACACCGCCCGGATCGTCGAACGCACCCTCGACCTCATCGGCCAGTACCGCCGTGACGACAACAACGCGGCGCCGCCCAACGCGGCGGGCCGGATCCCCGCAGAGGACGCCGCACATCTGGCCCTGCTCGGACTCACCAGTGCCGGCAGGGACACAGCGCTGCTGTCGATCACCCCCACCGACGCCGCCAGCCACCTCGAGTTGTGGCGCGCGGTCGTCAACGCCGTCCCCGCCTCCTACGCCGAAGCCGCCACCTACTTGGCGGGAATGGCCGCCTGGATGACGGGCGACGGCGCGGTAGCCTGCGTGGCGCTGAGCCGGTCCCTCGAGATTGCCGACAGGACCGCCGCCGAGCCACTGGCCGGCCTTCTCGACAGGCTCATCGACCAGGTCGTTCCTCCCACGGCATGGGAGCAGGTTCGCGAGCAGGCGCTCACCCTCACCGAACCGGAGGTGCGGCGGGCGATCCAGCAGCCAGCGGTCCCCACCCTGAGCTGGGAGAACGTGCCGCCGCCGGTGCCGAAACCCACCCGTCAGCGACCCGGCGAAGCACCGCCGTCGCCGGGCATCGGGATCTAGGGAACTCGCCATGACCACTTCACCGGACGGCGAGAGGGAATGGGACGTGCCCACGGTGCTGGCCTACGCCTGGGCGGTCGTTGAGGAGTACGGCTGGGCGCCCAAGACGGTAGCCGCACGAGGGCGCATGTCGACCAGTGACCGGGTGACGCTGGCGCTGGGAACGAGTCTGCCCGAACAATCCCTCGAGGCGCGGGCCGAGATCTCAGAGCGGATCGGACCGCACCTGGACCGCGGGCGGCAGATGGCTCCCCAGATCACCGCGATCCTCCTGACCCGGCTCAGCGGCAGTGCAGGCTACGAAGCGGACCTGGCCGCGCTCCTGCGGGCCGGGAAGATGATGCCCGGGCCGCAGCTCGGCCTGGCGGTCAGCGCCATCGCGGTCTACAGGCGGCTCGCCGAACGCCGCCTTGCTGCCGAGCAGGCCGCGGTGAGAGGCCACGGTCAGACCACCAGGATCAGACGGTTCGGGAAGGTGGGGCAGAAGGTAACCCTGACCGGCGAGGTGGTCACAGCCCTCAAGGTCGACGGGTTCACCCGGAACTCCGCCCCACAGATCATGCTCGTCCTCGACTGCGGCACAGCGGTAGCAAAGATGGTCACCACCGCCGGATGGGCCCACACCGTCCACGTCGGCGACACCCTGACTGTTGAGGCGATCGTGAAGGCACATCACAGCTACCTGGGACTGCCGCAGACGCGGCTGGCACGGCCCAAGGTCCTGAACGGGCCCGTCCCTGCCAAGCACGCCACTGAAGTGCCATCGCCCAATCAGGCCCCAAACCCAGTCTGGGAGACGGTGAAGCCGATCCCTCCGCAAGCCCGGTTTCAGCAGGCTCCACTGGAGACTGCTTCACCGCATTCGCGGCGCATACCCAGCTGAGAGGAACTCACGATGACCATACGTTCAGGCTTCGATCCGAGCCAGGTGGGATGGCGCATCGGCCGGGCGGTGGAACCGCGCGGCAGCGACCTGTGGTGCCCGTGGGACCGTACCGCCGGGGTGATCGGTCCGCAGGGGTCGGGCAAGACTTTGGACCTGCTCACCCCCGCGCTGTTGTCAGCGCCGGGGGCGGCCCTGGTGACGCTGACGAAGACCGACGACCTGCTGTTGTCGATCACTGCCCGCGGCCGCGGCGGCCGCCCGACCCGGGTGCTTGATCCGTTCTCCCAGGCCGACGGACTACCCGAACTGATCTGGGACCCGATCGCCGGCTGCGTCGACCCGACCGTGGCGGAGCGTCGGGCGAAGGCGTTCATCGCCGGCACGATCAAGTCCTCCACCAGCGGTCACGGGTCGCCGAGCGACGGGGCAGCCCGGTTCTACACCGCCGAGGCGGCCAAAGTGTTGCAGTGCTACTTCCACGCCGCCGCGCTCGCCGGGCTCGACCTGGACCGCGTTCTGGAATGGGTCGACCGGCCGCAGGCCACCTCCGAACCCGCCGAGATCCTGCTGAACCATCCCGGCGCCGCGCTGCACTGGCACGGCCTGCTGCAGGGGGCACTGACCGGCGACGACCGCACCGTCGGGAACACGACCACAACGGTGCACCAGGCGATGGGCCTGTTCTACCAGCCCAGCATCCGGGCCCGATGCGTCCCCAGCACAGGCCGGCCCGCAACCGACATTGCTGAGGTGATCCGAGCCGGTGGAACCTTCTACCTCCTGGGCCGCGACGACCCGTACACCAGCGCCTCACCACTGATGACCGCGCTGGCCGAACACATCCTCGACACCGCTTTGCAGTTGGCGAACACCAGCCCGTGGGGACGGCTGTGCCCGCCCATGCTTGCCTGCCTCGACGAGCTGCCCTCCACCGCGCCGCTGCCGACGCTGAGGACCCGAATGGCCAACGAAAGGGCCCTGGGGATCTCGATCATCTACGCCGCCCAGACCTGGCGGCAGCTCGCCTCCGTGTTCGGCGAGACCGAGGCTCGAGCGGTTTTCGGGCTCACCAACGTGCTGGTGATGTTCGGCGGTTCGAAGGACGGACAGTTCAACAAGGAGGTGTCAGACCTGATCGGCACGGTGCGGGTGGCCCGGACCACCTGGCAGATGGGCCAGACCGGCGGCCGGTCGGCTCACGGCGACGACATGCTCATCCTGCGCCCTGAGGAGGTCCGCCAGATCCCTGAGAAGCATGCGCTGGTGGTGGCCGAGAACAGCAAGCCGATCATCGCCAAGCTGTCACGCTGCATCGAGGGCCGCGCCGGTGAGCAGATACGCAGCCAGCAGCAGGATGCGCGCCGACGGCTCCACGACCGACGCACCCACACCATTGCCAGTGAAGCCCGGGCCGTCGCCGCGATCGCCACGAACCGAGGGAGTGACCGGCCGTGACCGGCAGCAGCCTCGCCGAGGCGTTCCCGGCACCCACCCCCGAGCTGGAGAACGCCTACAACGACCTGTTCCTTGCCGCGAACGGCGATGAGGAAACGAAGAGGCGGATCGGCAACCCGGCGCTGCTGCCACGGCCGTGGGACCCGCCGACCTGCACCCGGCCGGCACTGCGCCGCGAGCTGTGGGCCTGGCTGGAGGCGGTGGTGACCTGGTTCAACCACCAATACGTCTGGGACTTCAACGGCGGCGTCATCCCGGCCTGCTGGCCACAGCATCCACATCTGGTCCACGAGATCGCCGTGCTGGCCGACCAGCGACGAAGGGCTGGGGTGGACACCACCAGCGGCAGCCTGGAGGAATGGCACCGCTACTGCGTGCCCGCCTTCCTGGACCGTCTCCGGTCCCGTACGAAGAACGCCTGCGACGAGCGCCACGCGGCCTGGCCGGCGAAGGGACGATTCGGCCGCTACACCGAGGCCAGCAGCGTCGACGCCAGAGCGAAACTGTTCGACGACGACGTCACCGCCATACCCGGCAAGCCTGACGACCCGGACCCGTCACCTCGGACCGGCAGCCGGCCCAGGCTGCGGCTCATCGACGCCGACGGCGTGACGATCGACCCGGCCACAGGGGAAGTCCTGTAGTCCGGGTCTCGGCCTGTCACGACGGAATTAGTGCCGCGATCCACGCGCCGAGAAGTAGCCACGGCCCGTAGGGAAGGTGGCGGTCGGTGTGCTTGGTCGCGTTGATCCAGATCAGGGCGGCGGCCGAGCCGGCCAGCAACGCGACGCAGACATGGCCCAGCCCGAGCGGGCCCAGGCCGGCGCCGATGATGGCGGCCAGCTTGACGTCGCCGAATCCCAGCTCACCTCTACTCGCGAAGTGGATCACCGCGAACAGCCCGCCGCCCGCCGCGGCCCCGATCAGCGTCTGGATCGCCGCGTCCGGCCCGGCGCCGACCCACGCCACTGTGAGGATGGCGCCGGCCATGAGGAGGGCGGTGCCGCCGAGGACCCGGTTGGGTAGCCGCATCACGTCGGCGTCGACTGCGGCCAGCCAGGGTCCGCTGACGGCGAGCGGAGCGAGACCCAGGCGGCTGATGGGATCGGCGCTGAACACGGCGGCTGCCGCGAGTCCTCCGACGGCGAGCATGCCGGCCCACACCACCCACCAGCGCGGGCCGGGGTCGGGCAGGGCGACTTCGTCTTCGGCGCGGTACCGCAGTGTGGCGAGGCGTCGCCGCTGCCAGCAGCCCAGCCCGGCGCCGGCCGCGGCGGCGACGGCGATCGCGAGGATCTCGTACATGGGCTGGTCTCCTTCAGTGGTTGAGTATCCCGGACGGAGGCGCTGTCAGCGCTCCACTCCTGGCCGTTGGCTGCGGGTTGGGGTGTGGGCCGGCTCGATCCGTGGTTCGGCCGGATGGGGCGGCGTGGCAGCCTCCGGGTTACGGCGTGCGGCCTGGGCGGTGGCTGCGGCGGACAGGCGGTCCTTGACCTGTGAGGCCTGGTAGGCGGCCTGTTCGGCGGCCCGGCGAGGGTTCGCGTTCCAGGCCCGGACCATGCTGGCCAGTGAGGATCGGATCAGGGCCGATGGCAGACCGGTCTGTTCGGCGATGTGCTGGGCGCCGCTGGTCCACTGGTCAGGTGGCTGGGCGGCGAGCACCCGTACCGCGTCGAGCGCCGATTCGGCGCCCTCGAGGTTGGCCAGCCGCTCGTCGATCAGCGTCTCGCCGAGGGGTCTGGCGTTGGCGATCGCCTGGTTGAGGGTCTCGGCCTGGCCGGTGGCTACTAGGTCGGCCGGGTCGGCACCGTCGGGCAGTTCGGCGTAGGTCGGGTTGAGGTTGTACATGGCGAGTAGCCAGTAGTCGCGTTCGGCTGCGACTCTTCCGGCCAAGTCGGCGTCGGTGGCGACGACAGGGGCCCGGCCAGCCCGGTGGAGCTGCGCGACCTGCTGTTCGGTGAGGCTGGTGCCCAACGGCGCGACCCCGACGTGCCGGCCGCCGCCGGCGAGGGTGACCGCGATCGCATCCATCGGCCCTTCGACGAGCACAGGGGTCTGGCCGGCTTCGAGGCTGCCGGCGATGTAGAGCTGGTCGCCCTTGTTGAAGACGGGGGTGGTGGCGGTGTTGAGGTACTTCGGGCCGCGGTTGTCGTCGTCGCTGTGGCCCGGGTTTCGCCGGGCGACGAAGCCGAGCACGGCACCGTCGTGGACGATGGGCACCACCGCCCGGTCCCGGAACCGGTCGATCAAGCGTCCGGTGGACGCGGTCTGGGCGACGCCGGATGTGAGCATTTCGGTGTCGGTGACGCCGTGGCGGCGGAGGTGGGAGACGAGTCCTGTCCAGCCGTCGGGGGCGTAGCCGGCTCGCACGGCGTCCAGCGCGGTGGTGTCGGTGCGGAGCCGATGGGTGAGGTATGGCTCGGCCCAGCTGCCGGGCAGACATCGCTGGTAGTAGGTGGCGGTGAGTTCGTTGATCTGCGTCAGTCGTGCTGCCGGCACTGGGCTTTCCGCGATCGCGTCGCCGCGCTCCATCATCCGGCGCACGTCGGCATCGGTGGTGTCGGGGGCGCCCATGGTGCGCCGGATCATTCCCTCGATGGTGAGGACCTGCTCGTCGTCGGCGGTCAGGTCACCCTCGTCGTAGCGCACGGGGGGTTCGTCGATGGCCGGCTCGCCGGACGGCATCGGGGCAGGGTCGGCGATCGCGTCGACGACCGGGCCGGAGGGCTCCCAGCCGTCGTAGAGGTCGGCGGGTGGCGCCTGCCCGGGGTCGTCGCGGTCCTCCTCAGCTTGCTCGTGGCTGTCGGTGAGCAGTGACAGTCGCCACACCCATGCTTGACACAGATCGGTGTGGCCGGCGTCGGTGAGGGTCTGGGTCTCTTGCAGGAGACGTTCGAGTGGCCAGCCGCGCTGCAGGCCGCGTTCGATGCTGGTGACCAGGGAGGGCCACCAGGGGCTGGACTGCAGGTCGCGGGAGATGTCCCCGACCCGGCCGGTGAAGTCGTCGAGCCAGGCGGTGGAGATGTGATGGTCGGTGTCGACGGCCTGGGCGACGGCGGGGGCGAGATGCTTCGCCAGGCGCCACCACAGGGCGGCTGCGGCGTGGTCGTCTGGCAGCGGCCCTTCGCTGGCGGCGGCGCGGAGGAGCCTGCCGGCGTCTACGCCGCTGGAGGACAGCTGCGACAGTCTCGCCGCCAGGACGGGGGCGAAGTCGTCGACCACCACGGCAGGCTCGATCCGGTTCAGCAGCGGAGACCATTCAGCGAGGGCCGCCGTCTGGGTGGATGCGAGTCGCGTTTCCAGGTGGGTCTGCCAGCGGGCCTCGGCCAGACCGTGGCGGCGCTCACCTGTCGGCCGGGTATCGCTGGGCGGGACGAGGGTCGCAGCCCGCCACACCTCGATGTCGGCCACGAGGTGGGCGCTGGGATGGCCAGTGGTCCCGGCGACCCAGTCCGGCTGGGTCGCGGACTGTGCGGTGTTGGTGCGCACCTGGTCGGCCAGCTCGGCAATCAGATCGCTGCGGGCGGCGAGATACGGCCCCCAGGTCGGGTGCTCTGCGAGCTGGCCGGGTACCCGGGACAGCCAGGGCAGTGGCCCGCGGTCGCCTCGCCACTCGGCCGCGGCCACGCGCCAGGCCAGCACTGAGCAGGGGTCGTGCGCGGTGGTCAGCGGCTCGGCGCACGCACGGGCGAGCGCCTCCACGGGGTCGCGCTGGTCGGCTTGGACCATCAGTAGCTGAGCCCGCAGTGCGGACCAGGTGGCGGCTTGGGTGAGCCGGGGGAGCGCATCGTCGACGGCCCGTTCCAGGGCGCGGACGCCGATGTCGCCGGCGACATGGGTGGCGGCGAAGCCGAGCGCGTCGCTGTAGCGGGCGCAGGCGTCCCCCAGCAGGAGCCTCGGGTCACCAGCTCGCCGCAGCTGGGTGGTTGCCGAGACCGGGGATTCGTCGCGGGCCAGGATTCGTTCCAGCATGTCGGTGGGGGAGAGCGGGTTGAGGGTCTCTGGCCTGATCACGGTGTGCTCATCTCCGTCACCAACGACGACGACGTAGGCGTGGTTGGCGTCCCGGCCCCGGGTGAGCATCGTGTATGCCTGCTGCCGGGATTCGGCGCCGGTCAGGAGGCCGTGCATCGTGTCGGCGGTGACGCCTTGAGCGGTGTGGGTGGTGCACGCGTAGCCCAGCTCGACCTGCTCGCTGACATAGTCCGCGGGCAGCACGATGTGGCGTCCGCTCTGGAGGTGTCTGGCCCGGATCGCGCCGTTTCGATGGACTTTCATCACCTCGAACCGGTCACCGTTCTTGACCCAGTCGGTGGCTGTGAGCTTCAGGCTGCGCTTGTTCAGGCGGGCGATGACGGTGTCGCCGGTGCTGGCCAGGTTGCCGTCGGGCAGGTCCACCGTTCGCCCGGCTGTCGTACCGGCGAGCCGTTCTGAGCGGGCACGCCGGTTGAGGTCTGCGACCAGCTCGCGGGTTGGGGCGAGCATGATCGAGTCCAGCCCGCCGGCACGGTCGGCGGACCAGGCGGCGAACAGATCATCGGCCATGGTTGTTTCGTCACCGACGTGGACCCTGCGCTGGTCCAGGTAGAAGCCGAGCGCGGCGGTCTCGCCTTGCCGCAGCGACAACGACGCCATGCCTTCGGCCGGGTTGGAGAACCGGCGAAGCTCGGTGAGCCGCAGTGCCCCATGGCTGGCTTGGATGTCACGCAGCACTCCGCCGGCCCCGATCGCGGCCAGCTGCTGGTCGTCTCCGATCAGCCGCACACTGCCGCCTTGGTCCAGGATGAAGTCGACCGCCGCGTCCAGCGACAGGGTGTCGGCCATGCCTGCCTCGTCGATCACCACCAGCGTCTTCGGCCCGATCCTCTTCTTCCACGATGCCGCAGCACCGTGACCCAGGTCCCAGATCAGCTTGGCCAGCGTGTCCGTCTTCCCGACGAGCTGGTCGCCGAGCCCGGCCGCCGCCGCGGCCGACGGGGCGAGCCCGAGCACGTTCCCGCCGCCTTCGACCCACGCCCGCGATAAGGCGCTCATCGCGGTCGTCTTGCCGGATCCGGCGGGGGCGATCGCCATCTGCACCCGGGCCCCGGAGGTTGCCATTTCGCGCACCAGCAGCACCTGCCCGGGGTTGAGCGTGATCCCGTTCGCCTCAGACTCCAGCAGCGCCAGGTCGATCGCGGTGCCGGGAACGACCATGCCGCCCCGCCTCCCGGCCGCAGCCACAACCCGTCCCTCCGCGGCCAGTACTGCGGCGGAGGTGTACAGCTGGGACCCGGCGACGGTGTACACGCTGGACCCGTCGCTGCGCCGCAGCAGGTCAGGTTCGGACGGCTCACCGGCCACCGGACGCGAAAGCGCTTCGCACCGGGCGATCGCACGATCCACGATCGCCTCCACGGTCCGGTCCAGGTTGGCCGCGGGCACCTGCGCAACCCTGACCGCCCTCAGCGCCTCCGCGTGCAGGTGCCAGGTTTGCCAGCTGGATCGACCCGCCTGGACGTGAGCGACGACGGTCGCCGCAGCCTCTTCCAGCCACGCGTCGTCGAGCCGCGGACCAGCCTTGGCGTCCGGGCGGAGCACCAGATGGATCATCGCCTGGATCCGCCGCTCGCCGCCGAGCGCCTGGCGCGCCTGCTCCCACCAGGCGGCGCGCTGCTCTGCAAGGGTGCGCGGCTCGTGCTTGGCCTCCCTCGTCTCCAGGGTCGCCTGCTGGGCCAGCGCGATCGCTTCTACAGGGGTCGGTGGGCGTCCGTGGCTGCGCTGGAACTGTGCGGCCAGTTCACGCCGCCGGGCCTCGATGCTGTGCCGCCTGGTCGACCACAGCTCGTTGAGAGCCGGGTCGACACCAACCAGTTCCCGAACCGGCCGCTTCCTCGGATCACCACCTGCCCGGGCGGCGAAACGGACACCGAGCGCCTCAGCGAGGTGGCGCTCCAGTGAGCTGTTGTAGGTCTCCGAGGCGGTGACCGCAGCCTTGTGGAGGACCCGGCCGTCGATCGACAGCCAGCGTCCGTCGTCGAGGGTTTGAACCTTGTTCGCTACCGCCACATGCGTGTGCAGATCCGGGTCCCCGGCCCTGCTGTCACGGTGTGTGAACGCCGCGGCGACCAAGCCTCGGACCTCGACCTGACGTACACCGCCGTGCCCGGTCCGGGTGAACAGCGCGTTCTCCTCGATGAACCTGAGCGCGTCGGCGACAGCCTGCCGGTGGCACTTCTCGATGGTCGCGGCGGTCTGCTGATCTGCGAGCGCCCACAGTGTCGACACGGACTTCACCGGTGAGAAGGTGAGGTCCCAGCCGGCCACAGCGGTTGTCTGCTGCCGGGACAGTTTTGCGATGTGCCCGGCGAGTTCCCGCTCATCCAGAGGGTCACGGCCGCGCTCGGCGCGGAACATCTCAAGCCCGACTTCGGTGCGGATCCGTGCCCGATCCTCGATCGCGACCGACGCCTTGCGGGGCAGTCCGCGCTCCTTGTTCAACGCCTCCAGCCGTCGGGCAACCTCGATCCGGAAGGGAGACACGTCGTTGTCGTACACGTTGAACGGCTGACCTAGCCGGGTGGCTTCGACGTAGTCCTTCTCGGTCAGGCCGCGGCCGGTCAGGGCCGCCTTCCGCTCAGCGGCGAGTGGGTGGTGGCCCGACCCGTACAGCGCCTGCATCTGTCCAGATGTCACCAAGTCGCCGGCGTTCAGGCCGTCGATCCCGGCCATGCCGGAGCCCATCCACTCCCCGGGCGTCTCGCCCTTCTCGGTGTAGTAGGACGCCAGCCCAGTGTGTCCCTTCTCGGTGGAGTCCATGGCCGCCACCTGCCGGGTCAGGTAGTCGTAGCCGGACCCGGCGGTGATCCTGTGCAGGCTCATGGTCACGTCCCCTTACGCCTGCACAGACACGCGATCCGGACAGATTGGCGCCACCAATTCCAGCGAAACCTCCCCCTGCTGCGGCGAAACGACGCTGACTAGGAGGTTCACGGTTCGCCGGTTCCGGCCAGTGCGCATGCCGAGATCCCGTCAGAAGGGATTCATGCCCTGACTGGTACCTGTTCGTGTTCAGGGTTTGTAAGTAGAGCGCGCAGTCTGGTCGCGGGGATGGTGAAGCGCGGGGGCTTTAGCGGCAGGCGTGCTTGCCGATGGACACTTCGAGTGGTTCGACTTCGGGGTGGAGGTTGCTTTGGATGCCGAGGGTGATGCACTCGTTGGCTGTGGCGGTGAGGATGCCGCCTAGGAAGCCGGTGTAGGAGCCGTTGCACGATTCGAATCGGGCGGCCTTGGCGAGGTAGGGCGCGAGTGACCATCCGGGTGGTCCGGTCCACACGGTGGCGGGCACCCAGGCGAGTGTTGGGTCGCCGTGGATGAGCGTGATTTCGGCCCAGGTGACGCCGTTGCTGAGGTAGATCGGTGACTTGGTGAAGTACTGGGGTGCGTCGGCTGGGAGGTGGAGGTCGCCCTCGGTTGCCGGGATCGGGTCGAAGCCGGCTTTGCTGAGTGAGTCGAAGCCGACCCCGGCTGGGGTGAAGGCGACTGGGGTCGATCCGCTGGGTTGGGTGGCGTAGGCGTCGGCACAGAGCAGGCTGCCGGGCTTCGCTGTCGGGGTGGGAGCGGTGACCTAGGTCGGCGGCGCGGAGCTGCCCGGGCGGCTGGGTGGCGGGGCTGAAGGTGTGGTGATCGTGCAGGCGGCGATCAGGGGGAGCATGGCGGTGAGCATGGTCGCCGCTCGCGCGCGCCGGCGACGGTTTGGGGCGGTGGGGTCCGGTCTCATTGCTGTCTCCGCGTCGTTCGGCCTTGACCCGACTGTCGCTCATCGGGCGGTCGGTGTAAACACCGGCTGGCGGTGTCGGCACCGGTTTGGGAACGCGGGCTGGGTTTCGTTCGCCTGAAGGGTCTTGGTTGCCGCGGCGTGTTCCTAGCGGTTGGTGCCGGCGAGTGGGGTGTGGGCGCCGGCGGCGTAGCGCTGCCAGGTGTTGCCGGCTTCGGCTGCGATCTTCTCGGCGTGTTCGGCCTTGTAGCCGAGGAGGGGTGCGATGACGGCGGGTGGGGCTTGGAGGACGAGTTCGCGCAGTGCCCTGGAGCGGCCGGAGGCGTTGGGGATACCGAGGCGTTGGAGGTGGGCGCGGATGCCGGTGGGCTGGATGGGGTGGCCGGCGAGCCGGCCGGGGAAGAGCCAGTCGCTGCCGGTGTTCGCGGCGGGTGCGATGGTGGTGGCGTGTTCGACGAGGTGGGCACGGATGAGGGTGTCGAAGGGTGCCGGGACGGCCACGGCGGTGCCGGCGAGGTTGATGGTGAGGTCGTCGGGGCCGTCGGTGATGTCGGGCCGGCGCAGCGCGAGGATGCGTTGCAGAGGTTGGGCGTAGAGCAGGATCAGGGTGGCGACGACCCGGTCGACGGTGGGGATGGCCGGATCGTTGAGCACCCTGCGGAGGATCTCGAGGCGGCGTTGTTGGCTGATCACCGCCGCAGGGTTGTCCCTGACGCGTGGGAGTCGCAGGCGGGGTGCGATCCGGGTACGGATGGCCCAGCTGAGGAAGTCTCGCGCGGTGGAGGTGTCGGACCAGGTGGCGGTCACCAGCCATGCGTCGAGGTGGGCTTGGGTGCAGCGTTCGAGGGGTCGGCCGGCGGCCTGCAGGTCGGTCAGGAATGCGGCGGCGACCCGGAGTTGGCGTCGGGCGGTCTGTTCCCGGTAGGGGCCGATGGTGCCGTTGGTGGCGGCGTTGCGGAGGTGGCGGTGGACGTGCCATTTGGCGTAGCGGGTGAGGATTTGGCGGTGGTCGGGATCGGGGATGGTGGCGAGCCAGCCGGGGAGCCAGCGTTCGAACCGGTCGAGGTAATGGTCGTAGTCGGGCAGGTTGCCGGCAGCGACGAGCAGCCGGCGGACGTAGGAGCCTGAGCGGGCTGGGGTGAGGCTGGTGATGCCGTCATGGGTGAGGGGGACTTGTCCGGTCGCGATCTTGTGCAGCAGGGGCTGGACGTGCGGTTTGTTGAGCCACAGGATTCCGGTGCGGGGCCTGGGCATCGCGATGATCCGGTCGTAGAAGGGTTGGAGTTCGGGCCGGATCCGGCCGGTGCCGTCGTCGAGGGCGGTGGTGAGCTTGTCGCCGAGCACGCACCAGCCGCACGTCTGTTTGTGTTCCAGCCAGCCTTCCCGGCCGCAGCGGGTACAGGCCTGGCTGGGGATGCCGGCGCAGTCGGAGCACCACAGTTCGCCGGTGGGACCGCGGCCGGGCAGGAGGCGGTGGGTGTCGCAGCGTTGGCAGGTTCCGAAGGTTTCGGTGGCGGTGGCGTAGCAGCCCGAGCAGATCCTGCCGTCGGGCCAGTTGCGGATCAGGGTGATGATCTTTCCGCGGGCCGGTGAGGGTTCACGGGTGGCCAGTCGTGCGGGTCGGTGGCAGCGGGCGCACTTCAGGTTGCCGGGGTCAATGACCCGTGGCCGCGGGCTCACCGCTGGTCGGTATCGTGCACGACCTGGGCACGGATCGGCCGGACCCGGTCCCCGCGCGGGGTGGGCGCATCGTTGACGACCTTGCGGGAGGGCACGTTCGCGGACTCGACCAGGATCAGCTCGTCCGGAGTGGTGGCGAGGATGTCGCACAAGGCGGCCAGAACGGTCAGATTGAGCCGTTCCGGCGGTGTGGTGACCAGCCGGTGAACCTGTGAGGTGGACAGGTGCACACCCCGTTCGGCGAGCGGTTCGACCAGGTCGGTGGTGGCGAACATCCCGGCCTGGGCCATCACCTGCCGGAGCCGCCAGGTGTAAGAAACGACGCGTCGTTGACGGGTCATCACAGTCCTTTCCGTGCGGTTGCGGGCGAGTCATCGAGGACCTCGCCGACCAGGGCGTCCAAGGCCCGGCGCAGTGTCCGGGTCCGGTAGTCGGATGAGACGCAGGTGTAGAGAGCCGTGGTCGAGGCGTGTTCGTGGCCGACCTGTTCCTGCACGAACCGGGCGTCCCAGCCGTCCTCGATCAGGTGGGTCACGTACGAACGGCGCAGCGAGTGGAAGTCCAGCACGGGGTCCAGACCGATCGCGGTCCGTGCCTGGCGCAGCAGCGCGTCCACCGACGGCGACGTGATCCTGATCGCACGCTCCGACGGCCACGCGGCCGGGCCGTCACTGGCCAGGAAGGGCCGGACCTCGCCGAACCACTGCTCCAATACGGGCACCACCCACGGCCACACCGTGAGCACGCTGCGGCGTTTCGGCGGCGAGCCGCGCTGAGCCTTGCCGTAGCGCACGTACAAGGCGCCGTAGTTCCCGAACTCCGACGCCGCAGGGTTCGGCCCGAAGTCGACCACGTCCAGCATCCTGGTCTCGGTCCTTCGCAGCCCGAACGCGTACGCGGTCTTCAACATGGTCGCGTCCCGGAACGCCGGCAGCCAGCCCTTGCGACCGGCCATGCGTCGCTGCTCAACCTGGTCGTCGGCCCAGTCGAACAGCGCCTGTAACTCGGGCCGGGTGAACGCCCGCTTCCGAGGCTGGGACTCCACGTCGGCCACGTGCGCGGCCGCGTTGACGTCGTTGATCAGCTGGATCGGGTGAGTGCCGAACCGACGCTCGCATTCCTCGGCCCACCCGTAAGCCGGGTCGGTGACGTACCGGCAGAAACCGCGCAGCGCGACCTGGTAGGAACGCACCGTGCTGTTTGCTATGTGGCGCACCGAACGTAGGTCAGCGAACCACTCATCAGACATTGCGGCCGTCCACAACCACGGCCACACGTCGTGGTGAGCCTTGAACACCCGCACCACGCGGACCGCCGCAACGATCGTCGATTCGGCCAAGTTCCTGGCGAGCATCTGGTTCCGCCAGCCCTCGATCATCCCCTCGAACACCTGCGTCTCCGGGTGCAGTAACGGCACGCCAGCAGGCAGCACCAGCTGCATCGAGCCCGCCGGTGACCCCGCCCTTCGCGCCACAACCTCACCCCATCAGCATCGCGTCAGACGGGACAATATCCCGTTTAACGGGATCGCGCAGCCGAGCGCGTAGCCAACCGCTGGTTCGTCGACAGCACTCGTCACGTCGAGCCGTGCGACCGCCAGCGACAGAACACAACCGTCCCGCACCTGACCAGCACGGACGCCACGAACTCGCAGCCGATCAACAACGTTTGTGAGATCCCATCAGACGGGATTCGCAATGGTCTCGGCCTGGGTGCAAGAGGTGTGTGGGACTTGAACGGGGTCGATTTCGGGGGTTGGACGTGGCTGGTGGTGACGTGGCTCGGGTGGGTGCTGACGGCTGGGGTCGGGGGGACGTCGGGCGGGACTTTGGCTGGTGGTTGTCCGGATCGGGGTGGGGGTGCGGCTTACGGGTGCAGGAAGTTCGCTAGAGAGGAAGTTGCAGATGGCTAAGCAGGCGTTGAAGCAGGCCGCGAGGATCAAGGTCCAGGAGGCGTTGGCGGCGAAGCAGCGGAAGCGGCTGGAGCGGGAGCGGCGCCAGGCTGCTCTGGCGGTTGATGTGTTGACCGCTGTCGCCGAGAGGGACGAGGCAGTCACGGTCACGGAGGCGGCGGCCGCCGCTGCGCTCCGGTCTCTGCTGGGGGAGGGGCTGAGCGTTGCGGAGGTGGTCGAGCTGTGCAGCGGCCAGGTCGACGTCAAGGAGGTTCAGCGGCTGTCGAGGATCGGGGTGGATCCGGCGGGGGCCGACCGGTGACCAGGTGGCGGCGCGCCTGGGCTGGTTCTCAGCTCACTGGTGTCCTGTTCAGCTCGATGGTGTGGATCGTGGTGATCGCGACCCCGGTGCCGGTCGCGCCGGCACTGCTGGTGGTCGGGGTGGTGCTGGTTCTGGGCCGTGGCACGCGGTGGGGGCTGTGGTGGCGGTTCGGTGTTAGGCCGGCGACCGGATTCGAGCGGGACAAGGTGTGCGCCGCGATGGTGCCGATCGCCTCCTTGCGCGGCCGCCGGCAGCCGGCGGTCTGGGTTGGACGTCGGATGGGTGGCCGGGACGTGGTCATGGCCACCGCTCACGACCTGGTGCTCAGCGACCGGTTCGTGACGTGGGTTGCCACCGGGAAGCTCAGCGAGGACGAGACCTGCGCGGTGGTGAGCCACGCTCTCGGCCGGCAGGTGGTCGACTCCTCGGCGCTGGTGGCCAGCCTCGGCGCGTACTGCGGGCCGTGGCTGATCGTCGATCAGGTGCTTGGAGGGCTCGCCGCGGCCGCGGGGCGGGTGCCGCTGGCCCCGTTTGCGTGGAAGGTCCGCTGGGTTGTGTTCGGGGTGGCCGTCGTGGACTGCTACCTCAACCAGCGGTGGGCGGCGATGGTGCTGGTCGCCGTCTTCGCGGTGCTGAGCTGGTCGACCGGCTTCTTCGCTGCGCGCTGGTCGGTTGCCCTGGAGAGACTCGGCGACCGACGTGTGATCGCCGAGGGCTTCGGGCCGACCTTGGCCACGATGCTTCGGCGCGGCAGCTGCGGGATCGCCCAGCAGGAGCGCGCCGAGCTGCTCAACCAGGGCCGGTCGTGAGCGGCCCTGGCGCACGCGTGCTGTCGGCCCGCGACCACGGGTAGGGGCGAGCGGCGATGCCTGAGCCCTTCTTCGACGACGACCTGGTGACGCTGTATCACGGCCACGCCGGCGACGTGTTGGCCGGTCTGGCATCGAGCAGCGTGGGATGCATCGTCACCAGTCCGCCTTACTACGGTCTGCGCGACTATGGGGCGCCGGGACAGATCGGAGCTGAGCCGACGCCGGAGGAGTATGTGGCCGCGCTGGTGCGGGTCTTCGGTGAGGCGCGGCGTGTGCTCAACCCTGACGGCACCTTGTGGCTGGTGATGGGGGACGCCTACTCCTCGGGCAGGCGGGCAGCGTCCAACCTCGCTTCCTGGTCGTCGGTGAACGGACGTGGCGGCGCGCACCGGATCAGGGAAGCGCAGCGGGGGCGGCATGGCGCCAGCGATCTGCCGCCGAAGAACCTGATGGGGATGCCGTGGCGGGTTGCGTTCGCCCTGCAGGACGACGGCTGGATTCTGCGGAACGAGATCGTGTGGGTGAAGCCGAACCCGATGCCCGAATCGGTGAAGGACCGGTTCAGCTGCACCCACGAGTCGATCTTCATGTTCAGCAGGAGCCGTCGGTACTGGTTCGACCTGGACTCGCTGCGGCTGCCGCACTCGATGCGTCCGCAGCGTCGCCCCAACGGTCGCCCGTCCGACGCCACGCCGCGGCTCGGACAGCCTCGCCAGTCCTGGTCGACGTCGGTCCGCGATGAGGTCGGTGTGGATGGGCACCCGGCTGGCAGGAACCCGGGCGATGTGTGGACCATCCCGACCGCGCCCTTCTCCGCCGCCCATTTCGCGGTGTTCCCTCCTGAGATCCCGCGCCGCGCTATCCGCGCAGGCTGCCGGCCGGGCTGCACAGTCCTGGACGTGTTCTCCGGCTCCGGAACGACTGGACTCGCCGCGGCCGAGCTGGGTCATCGTTACGTTGGCATCGACATCAACGCTGAGTACCTTGGCTTGAGCCTGCGGACCCGTTTGGAGCAGCCTTCGCTGATCATCAAGTAGATCGTGCGCGGCTTCCTCACTGGCGGACACCAAGCGGTAGCCGCGATCTGCCGGTGATCGATGCGACGAGGGTGCGTCCGGGGCGGGCCGCAACCATACCCACCCCCAGGCGGTGGACCCTGCCCCGGACGCTGTGTGCCGAGTCTAGAACGAGCTTGGCCTTGGCCGGGAAAGCGCTGTCGGGGCCTTGTGTGCCAAGGCGATATTCCGCGGAATAATCCGGCCGGTCGCGCGTTAGCTGGTGGCGCGGCGGCGGCCGCGGCCGGGCCGGTCCCAGGAGGCGATGGTGGACTCTGACCACCAAGGGCCGGCTTTGTCGTAGCCGGTCGCGGCGGGCATCTCGCCGCGGGCGTGGTAGGCGCGCACCGTGGACTCCGCGATCTTGAATCGGTGGGCGATGTCGGCGACGCGCAGCGCGACGTCTCCGGGTTCTGGTGCGGCCACGGGACGAATCATACAACTCGCGCTGCATCTTCCATTGGTTACAGCGTGCGCTGTATTGTGGTGCCATGAGTCAGACGGGAGCATCTCCAGAGGTTGTGGCACAGATCGTCCAAGCGCTGCCGCTGTCGGTGATCCGGATGCCGCACGCGACCGCGATCGAGCATTGCACTGCGCTCGTCGCGCCGTGGCCGGGGGTGCGGCTCGAAACCGTTCAGTGGGCCGGCCGGACTGCGGATCTCGAGATTCTGCGGACGGCGGGCGGCGCCCACGAACTGACGGTGTTCGGCATCGTGGGTGGCCATCGGACGGTGCTCCTTCATCGGGCCGGCCTGGAGCTGGTGGAGTTGGCCCTGGTGCTCACCGCCGATTTGACCCGTGCTGCTGCGAAGAGAGCAGCAGCACATGTCTGAACACACCGCCGCAGCCGGCGCCATTGTCACCGCTGTCGGCGAAGATTGAGCCGAACCACAGAAGGAAGAGTTGATCATGACCGAATCGGGCGTCGACCACGTTGACCAGGTCGCTGTTGCGATCAGCGCACTGACCGTGGCCGCGCGTGCTCGCCGCGTCGTCGGCGCCGGCACCGCGGACGAGCACACCGAGCCCGTCGACGCCGCCGAGATGATCTGCCGTGTCGTCGCGTCCGTGGCCGCGAACTTGGGCGGTGCCGACCAACTCCTCGCCGGTCGGCCGGGGTCCTGGGAGGCCGGCTACGTCCGACAGATCGTTGACAGCACTGCGGGCAGCGACGAGCAGGACTTGATGCGCTGGCGCACTGAGCCGGTCCGGCTCGAGTTCGACGTCGAGGACACGTTCATGGACATGGGCATCTACGAGTTGTATGAGGAGGAGTCTGCTGATGCTCAGGATGCCCACCAGGCGGCACGGGTAGCGGTGTTCGAGGGGGCGGCAACTTCCGAGGAGCTGGCCCGCGCCCGCGAGCTGGAGGCGGCACTCAACGGGGTTCTCGGGACCGCCCTTGACGAGGCCGAGACGGCTCGTGTTACTGCGCGCTTCCAGGAGTACGACGATCTCTACGCGAGGGTCTGGAAGCGCGCTGAGGCAGCCGGCGGGCCCTTGCTCGAGTCGGCGGCAGCGGCGCAACGCCTCAGCGATGAGATGGACGAGTTGTGGGAGGCCGACAAGCTTGCCTACCGCGACGCCTACGCCAGTGCCGCCCGCCAGATGCTCACGGATCGCGGCCTGGGCCAGCTCGCCGTTGAACTCGTCGACGTGGAGGCTGGCGATCCCTGGGTGTGGGACGACCTCACCGAGGACCTTCACGAGCATGCACGCAAGAGCGCGGCGCTGCCCATGACTGGTCAGGCGCCGGACTGGACCGATGGTCGCCCGGCCGACGCGCTCCGTCGTGCGGGTCGGACCTACGCCGATCGTGCCGCCACGAACAACGCGGGCTGATTCCACGCTCGCTGAATCTGAACCAACAGGGGAAGGAACCCAGGATGAAGTTCAACGCCAATGCTCTGGACGGAGGTGTTGGGCGACTGACGCGCAGGATCAACTTCCTGGACGATCAGGGAGTCGTGGCCAGCATCTCCAGCGAGGCCAGTAGCGGAACCGTGACGTGGAACGTCTCCGATTCCCCGGCTGGCCTTACCCAGGACATCGCTGTGGCTGCTGAGCAGGTCGCCAGGATGCTGCACCACTATCGGGACTGCAGCCTGGTTCTCTATCCAGACACCGCTCATACGATGCGAGGTGACGAGTCCAGTTCGGCCGACGTGTACCCACCGGGCCGGCAGCCGCGGATCATCGTCGAGCGTTGACCGGGGTTCGCAAGGCGTGCCGCGGCTAGCCCGCCAAGGGTGGTGGGCTTGAGTCTTGGTCGGGATCCTCGATTGCGCTGGGACTTCCCAGCGGTGCCACTATTAGAACATGGGCTCTAATCGACGCTACCCACAGTTGGGTCCGCAACTCGCTGAGGAACGGGAGTTACGCGAGGCTCGTGAGAGCGGCCCTCTGCAGTCACTGACGGACGGCCAGCTCAGGCTTTGCCGCGAGGTTGTCTCGATCGTTCCGGACGGTGCGGAGATGTGGGGCCGCGCCTGGCTTCGCTTCGGTTCCGTCGACGTGCGTGCGTGCGTCCGGGTGATGCGGTGGACATCGGACGCGGTGGGGGTGGAGGTTGAGGTGAGCGGCGATCGGCTGCGCTGCTGGGTTTGGCAGGGGGCGGTGGAGCATCTGGCGAGCAGAGAAGATGCGTGGCGGTAGAAGCGATTCGGATGACCCACCTCGGCTGCACTACCAACAGTTCGTCCAACGCGGAAGGCGAGTCGGCTTGGACGCGCGACCCAGGCACCGACACCATTGCGCAATGGACAACTCGGTGCTCGTTGGTCTCTACGGTAGGTCGGAACGATGGGGCGATCGCTGGGCCGTCGAGTGCGCTCGCACCGATGAGAAGGAGGTTGTCCGACGCCTTTCGACGGCCAAACTGAAGCCCGTCAGGGTGAGTCGATCACAGCATGGCTCGCCACTGGGATACCCGGTCATCGCGATAGACGTAGATGCCGATGATGGCGAGGCGGTTCGGCAGGTCCTGGATGCATTGGGCTTCGTGGTCGGTCAGCCGTAACCCGCGAGGTTGGTGTCAAGTTGATTCAGCCGTCGGGCCCTGCTCAGCTGTGTCAGGCTTGGGAACATGACTTATCAGGCGAGCATCCATCTCGACACCATGTCCGGCGCGAATAGGAACGCGTATACAAGGCTCCTCAACGCCCTTGATCAGGCTGGGTGGGAGTACGTCGAGACCTCCGCCATGGCGCTGATCGACGGTAGCTGGCCCGAAGTCCTCGAGGCTTTCGAACTTCTTGCTAGGGGACTCCCGGCGGTAGGGGGTGTGTCGTCGCTCGCTGTTCAAGTTCAACTCACTCCGGACGACCATGTCGCGCGTAAGCCGCCCGGCGCAGCGAATCACAGCCGAGCGCGACGCAACATCCTTGGGCTTCCGCTTCCGAGTGGAGGACGCTGAGGGGCTCGTCCCGTCGAGGAACGGCGCCGACCCCACGAGCGAGATGGTTCGGCGTGAAGGCGGTCCAAACCTTCCCTATTGGTCGCGTCTCGGGGCGGGTGACGTCGGTGGCTCGCGAACCTAGCGGGACACAACCGCGTGCGCTTCACAAACGGTCGTTATCGGACGGGTCGCCGGCCGCCTTTCCGCGAGATGCGGTCGAGCGTGCGGGTACCAACCGAAACTGCCAACCGAAACCTTTCGGGCCGCCGAAACCAGACATACCGTTTTCGGCGCGTCGTCGCTGGCCTTGGGTCATCGGCGGTGTACGAGTGTGGGGGAGAGGGGTGGAGCGTGCCCTCGGCAGGGGATGGAGGTCAGGGTGGCGAGCGTGATCGGCTACGCGAGGGTGTCTACGAAGGATCAGAATCCGGACGCCCAGGAGGCCGAGCTGCGAGCAGCTGGTGCCGAGCGGGTGTTCGTCGACCGTGGGGAGTCTTCCCGTGTCGCTGACCGTCCGCAGTGGGTCGCTTGCCAGGACTATCTGCGTTCGGGCGACACCCTCATGGTGCGTTCCCTGGATCGGCTCGCCGGAACGACCACCTTGGCCATTCAGACGATCACCATGCTGGGTGAGCGGGGCATCAACATCAAGAGCCTTACCGAGCCGGACATCGACACGACCACTCCGATGGGTCGGGCGCTGTTCGGCATCGTGGCGGTGTTCGCGCAGCTCCGCGTTGACCAGATCAGGGAGAACACCCGGCGGGGCCTGGCGAACGCTCGGGCGCAGGGCCGCGTCGGCGGGCGTCCGACGGTGATGAGTGCGGAGCGGATCGCCCAGGCGGAGAGGATGCGCGGCGAAGGGAAGAGCTATGCCGCCATCGCCCGCACTCTGGGTGTGGGCGCATCCTCGGTCTCGAGGGCTCTGGGCGGGTAGCAGGGACAGCGCCGTCGAGGAGCGGGTTTTCAGGGGAGTGCTGCTGCGGCCTGTTCGAGGTGGCGCACCCCGGTGGTGAACCCGGCCAGTGTCATGCGGCTGTGGCCGTTCTGGAGCCCGCCCGGTTCGACGCTGATCTCCTCACGGCTGACGGTGACGAGGGTGTCGGGGACGAGGCGTTCGCGTGTGTGTGAGATCCAGGGCCACCGTTCGGCATTGGCTGGGGTTGCGCCTTGGGAGATCAGGAATGTTGGGTCGTAGATCGGGTCGCTGGTCACCTCGACGACCGCGTAGCAGGCGTGGGCCTGCTGTGCGTAGATGATGGCGAGGTCTCCTGGCTTGATCTTCGGCCGCCTCTTCGGGCTGGGGCTGGCGAACCAGGAGTCTCCTCGCCAGTGGCTCAGGTCAGGCTGTCCATGCTCTGCCTTGACCCACAGGGTCCGTGACGGGTCCCGTGCGTCGGTGAGTAGCCGGTCGACGGTCAGGGCGACCGAGTCGGCGGCTGCCAGGTGCGGTGGTGGCGGCTTGCTGTATGCCTCGGCTTCTTGTTCCAGCAGGTCGAGGTCGGCCCAGGTCGCGTCGGTGAGTGCCCAGGCGAGCATCATGGTCCGTGCCTGTGCGATCTGGTCTGGGGTGAGACGGACGCTGAGTTCGGCGTTGGGATTCGCCATCCCGGTCCCGGGGGCGGTCAGGTTCCCGGAGCCGATGAGGCCGAAGTCGTCGCCCACCAGGTAGGTCTTCGCGTGCAGGGCGGGCGCCCAGGAGACGGCTACTCCGGCGGCCAGCAGCGAACGGAGACCGGGGACGTTGAGCATGCCGCCTCGTACGGCCACCGGGTCGCGCTTCGAGATGACTCGCCAGCCGACGGGTGAACCCTGAGCTGCTCTCGCGATCCGGCTGGCGACTGGATAGGTGATGTATGGAGCCGCGAGAAGGACGTCGCCGGCGGGGTCAGCCAAGGCGTTGAACAGCGTTTCATGGATGCAGGCGAGTACGGAGGCGTCGGCGGCGATCACGCACACCAACCTAGTGCGACCACAGCGTCGAACTCGCCGCAGCTGCCCCGAACCCGGAGCTGGTGGCCGCCGACAGCCGGCCCGGTCTCCTGGGGGTTCTGTCCGGATCGCAGCACCGTGACGGCGTAAGGAGCGATGGTGCCGCCGCAGCGGTTTGTCCACAGGTCGCGAACACGGTTGGCCGATTGGGGTGCCGTCCACAGAAAGTGACCGGTGTCAGCAGAGGAAGGAACAGTAGATGGACGCTCTGGAGCTTACGGCGAGGCGGGAGGCGCTCGGCCTGGACCAGGAGGGCCTGGCGGAGCTTCTGCACTGGGAGACCGCGGCCGTTGTGGAGTGCGAGGCGGTGGGCAGGGACATCACCGCCGAGGTGGACGAGAAGCTGGAGGAGCTGGAGTTCGCTCGCGACACGATCGCCGGCGTGTTGGAGGACTCACTCCCCGGTGACGTGTGTACGTACTCCACCGACGAGGCGTTCTGGGCGGCCTGGCCCCAGATGCGCGGCGTGCCGGCCAAGATCCATCGGATCGCCGCCGCTGACGCGCTGCGGAGCGCGAGATGGGCCGGGGTCCACACACGAATCGTGGCCGCCCAGCATTGATGGGGGCAGTGAGCGATGGACGAGCTGCCACGGGCACTGCCGCTCCTGACCGCCGACGAAGAAGTTCGGTTGGCCCGACTGATCGAGGCGGGCGTCGCCGCGTCGGCAGTTCTGGCTGGACACCGGCTGCGAGTCGAGGCCAGCCGTGCCGAGCTGGAGCGGATAGTGGGCGAAGGCGAGAAGGCACGCGAACGGTTCCTGCTGTCGAATCTGCGGCTGGTGGTGTTCGCTGTTGGCGGGCTGAGTAGCCGGGTTCCAGGCGGCCTGCGGGATGACGTGTTCCAGGAGGGTGTGGCCGCGCTGGCTGAGGCGCTGCGTGGCTATGACTGGCGGCGTGGCCGGTTTTCGACGCTGGCACTGAGGAACGTCCGGTGGAGGGTTGAGGAGTACGTGGCGGGCGCCGGCGGCTCGTTGGGGGTGCCCGCTGGTCGGGCGATGGTGATCCGCCGTGCCCGGTCGATCGCTGCCCGTCTGGAGTCCGAGTCGGGTCGGCCGGCCAAGGCCAGTGAGGTGGCGGCCGAACTGGGTCGCGACGTCGCGTCGACCGAGTCGTTGCTGCGGCACCAGCCAGCGATGTCGATCGAGGCGATGCCGCCTGAGCTTCAAAAGCGGACACTCGCCGCCGCGCCGGCCGGCGGTCCGGGCGAGGCTCTGAGGCCGGATGTTCGGCGACTGCCGCGGAACCAGCGCGACGTGATCACCCTGCGCTTCGGGCTGACTGACGGCCGGCCTCGCAGCTGGCTCGAGGTCGCCGCCGAGACTGGCACGTCGGTGAGCACCGCCAAGAGGGCCTGCAAGCTCGGCCTCGCGACACTCCGCAACCCCGCACCCCAGCCGGCCGCCGAAGCCGCAGCGCTGGTACAGGCGCGCCGGACTGCCGAGAGGTTGAAGGAGGTCGATCGGCTGAGTAAGGCGGGTCTGAGCCTGGTCGAGGTGGCGATCGCGCTCAAGGCCGAGCCTGTCGAGGTGCATGACATGTGTGTGGCGGGTCGTCGGCAGGATCTGTTGGCCCGGTTCGGGCGGCTGGAGCAGAGCCACGGGTTCGAGCCGAGCCCCTACACGGCGCCGTATGTGGTGGAGACCGAAGAATCCGCCCGCAGACGTGCGCGGTTCCTGGCCGCCTCCCCAACGGAAGAACCGGCGACAACCCCGCCGCCGCTGGCACGGCCACGACACGAGACGGTCGCGCCACCGACGACCACGAACCTTCGCCGGCATCCTGATGGCCCCGGACAGCAGCCAGGCGGCAGGGGGATCGGCTGGTGAACGGGCCGATGGGGGAAAGCCGGGAACGGCTGGTCATGTGCTGTAGCAGCCAACGAGAGCGATCCAGCCGAGGACCGACATGGTTGGCTACCCCGCCGATCGCGCTGGAGAGGCTCTGGCAGAAGCCGCACCCTTGCCCTGCTGGAGTGGCCGCTCCAGCGCCCCTCTCGCTGCTTGGGCCACTCCAAGCGCGCGACTGAGCAGCTCACGGCCGCTCGAAGTCAGCGCTCGCCCAAGCCCAGACATGGTGTCCCGGGGGTGGACGGTGTTCTCGACAGTAGCTGGCCACCGTCGCGCGCAGAAAGACCCCTGGTGGGTGACCAGGGCGTCGATTCTGGGGCCGCTCTGGTTGTCCGGGGAAGAGGCCGTTTGTGGCTTACGGAAGGCAAGAGGCTGAAGGGAGCTGGCTGTGATCACGAATGAGGACCTTGCGCGGCAGTGGGCGGACCGGGAGGGGATTCGCTACTCCGATGCCTCGAAGTCGTTCGACGAGATTGCCCAGGACTACCGGGCGGCCGCGTCCGAGTTCGATGTCAGGCTGGCCGCCGTGCGACGTGCCGCCCGCGAGGTGTGGGAGGCGATGGAAGGCGGAACGGTCGATGAGTCGGCCGGGGTGGATCCTTCCCGCCGCTACGGCGAGGCCGAGCACGCCCTGCAGCGCACCCAGGCGCGGCTTCAGCTCATCGAGGACGCCATCGAGTCCCGCGGCGGCTACATCTATCCGTACAGCGACCCCGCAACCGTCGTTGCGCCGGTTGGCGCCGACTGGCGCCCGCCCAGGGCAGCGGGGGAGCGCCAGTGGGAAGTGGTGAATCCCAACCGAACCCAGCGCGGGGATGAGCCGCCGACGCAGACTCGGGCTGTCGCTGTCGCTCCGTAGATCCCGGTCGCCCGTCACCGGTTCGTTGGGCCGGCCGGAGGGATCGTGGGTTCCCGGCGGAGCAGATGCAGCTTGCCGAACACAGTCCACTTGGTACCGATGACCCGCAGCCCGGGCATGTCGGCTTCGTAGATGGCGGCCAGCTTCGGCACCCGGGTGGTCATCGTGATGGCCACCCGGTGTCGGTCTGCTTCGGCGGCAAGGTGGGCGAAGACACGCCGCCGGAACGGTGCGGCGACCCCGGCACCTTGGACGACTGCGTGGTGATCGGACAACTCCCAGGCTCCCCGCCGTGGGTGGACCAGCTGGGTGGCGGTCTCGTCGAAGTAGCCGACCAGCCATCCAACTCGGGCCATGGCCCACATGCCCAGCCGGACAATGAGCGGGCTGAGGACCCACCACAGGACGATGGCGTAGCCGACAAGCCCGGCGATCGCGACGCCGGCGAAGGCGACGGGATCAGCATGCAGCAGCATGGCGAAGCCGATCGACCCGGCCACGACGGCAACGGCCAGTCCCAGCCAGACCGCCTTGGCGCGGCCGGTAGCCAGGAGCCGACTGCGGGACGCGACGAGCATTCGTCGCCGGTTGGCGCTGGTGAGCGGCTGAGTGCCGGACAGCGGTTCAGGAGGCGGTGGCACGGTGATGGGGCGACGCCTCCTTCCCGAGGTGAGGTTCACCGAGTGGTGAGCTGGACTCTCATTGTTGCGGCTGGGTGCGGTCACGGTCGGCCCTCCTCATGGTGGAGCGGGCGTGCTCACCGAGATAAAGCGCGGCGACCGGAGCGTGTTGTGACACCCGGGTCGGTGTCCGGATCGCGGCACTGTGCCGGCATAAGGGGGAAGGCGGCGTGCCGGGCGCCCGTGCCCGGCGGGGGAAAGGCGGTGGTGGCGGTGTTGGATGCAAGCTCACTGCGCCTGGTTCGACCCGTGTCGGCAGCTCGGAAGGGGCCAGAATGGTTCGGCGACGTGTTGAGGCGCAGCCCACGCTGGAGGCGTGGTGGTTCGAGCCGGAGGAGGCACCAGTTGAACAGGTTCGGCAGGTTCGCGCTGGAGTCGTGGCAGACCCTGGCGCCGGCAGCGCTGAGCCAGATCCCGGAACCCAACCGGCACTTTTCGGAGCTGGGGGAGGAAGCCGAGAGCCAGTGGGCGAGCCTGTGGCCGCAGCTACTGGACCAGGACACGCCGGGGGAGGACTTCTTCACGAAGGCCGGCCGGGTCGAGGCGGCGAAGATGCAGGCCGAGGAGATGATCCGGGCCGACCTGCTGATCCCGCCGGAAGAGCTGCAGGAACCCGAGGAGGGGGCCGGGCCCGGACCGCTGAACGAAGTGATGCAGGCCTGGCGGGGAGTACTGGACGAGGACAGCTAGCCACCGACCAGCCGACCCCGCCGGCTGCGGTCGGCCCGGCGTTCCGGCCGGCCAGCCAAGCGGACCTGGCACCGTCGGGAACGCGGGCGAGGTTCGCAGCGAATGTGGAGGCGCTGAGGACGCTGCGGGTGTTGCAGAACGCCGGCCGGGCGGCGACGCAGGCAGAGCAGCAGGTGCTGGCCCGCTGGGGCGGTTGGGGAGCCCAAGGTCTGTCGCAGATCCTCGATGACGACCGGGCCGAGTTCGCCGGCGACCGGGCCACGCTACGGGACCTGTTGTCGCCGGAGGACTATGACGCGGCTCGGCTGACCACGATCAACGCCCACTACACCGACGCCGCCCTGGTCGCTGAGATCTGGCATGCCGTACAGGATCTGGGCTTCGAGTCCGGCCGGGTGCTGGAGCCTGGCTGCGGGTCGGGGACGTTCATCGGTCTGGCTCCCACGGGCGCCGAGCTGACCGGTGTCGAGCTGGACCCGACCACCGCGGCGATCGCCGCCTTCCTGTACCCGCAGGCGTCGATCCGGGCGGAGAGCTTCGCCGAGACCCGCTTCCCTGCGGGCCACTTCGATGCCGTCGTCGGGAACGTCCCGTTCGGCAACGTGGTGCTCCACGACCCGCGCTACAACGCCCGCCGGCTGGCGATGCACAACCACTTCATCGTCAAGTCGCTGGAGCTGGCCCGGCCCGGCGGTCTGGTGGCCGTGCTCACCTCGAGGTACACGATGGACGCCACGAACCCGTCCGCACGCCGAGCCATGGCCGAGCTGGGCGACCTGGTGACGGCCGTCAGGCTCCCCTCGAAGGCGCACTGGCGGGCGGCCGGCACCGAGGCGGTCACCGACCTGCTGGTGTTCCGCCGGCGCGAACCAGACCGGCAGCCGGCGGACCAGCGCTGGATCGTCACCAGCCCGGTGCAGGTGCCCGGGCCGTCCGCGGAAGAGGAAGTACGGGTCAACGAGTACTGGCAGCTGAACCCCGACCACGTGCTGGGCAGCCCAGCGGTGGAGATCGGCATGCACGGAGTGCCAGGGCTGACGATCACCGCAACCGTGCCGCTGGGCCAGGTGCCCGGCCAGCTGCGGGACCGGCTCGGCGCCGACACGCAGGCCGCCGTAGCCCGCGGCCTGTTCCTGTCGGCCCGGACAGGGGAGCAGGAGTCTGCCGTGGCCGGCTGGGTGCCGGCGGTGAGCGGTACGGTCGACGGCCAGCTGGTTGCCCGCAACGATGGCAGCTTCGCCGTCGTCGAAGACGGCGGCGAAGTGCCGATCAATGTGCCCAGGACCCAAGCGGGAGAGGTCCGCGCACTGCTGCAACTACGCGACCAGGCGCGCGCCCTGATCAGTGCGGAGGCCGCCACACTGGACGACACCGCGGCCCTCGACACGGGCCGGGACCAGCTGGCGACCTCCTGGCGGACCTACGTGGGCACGTGGGGGCCGATCAACCGTTACACGCTGCGCTCCACCGGCCGCGTTGATCCCGACACCGGTGAGGCGATCCAGTCCCGGGTGACGCCGCCCGCGGTGCGGCTGGTGACCCGTTCAACGTTCGGCACCGTCGTCGCCGCCCTCGAGGTGTTCGACGACCTCACCCAGACCGCCGAGCCGGCCTCCCTGCTGCGGCACCGGCTGATCGTGCCCCGACAGCCCGTCCAGGGCGTGGAGACCGCAGCCGACGGGCTGGCGGTGGTGCTCGACAGGCTGGGCAGGGTCGACATCGACGAGATCGCCCGGCTGATGGGGGTAGGGCGTGACCAGGCGATCGCCGAGCTGGGCGAACAGGTGTTCCAGGTGCCCGGCACGGACGAGGGGTGGCAGACCCGGGCCCACTACCTGTCGGGCAACGTCCGGGAGAAGCTCCAGGCCGCCCAGGCGGCGGAGCTGGCCGAGCCGGGCCGCTGGCTGCGGCAGATCGCCGCCCTGGAGCAGGTCCAGCCTGAACCGATCGGCGCCGGCGACATCACCGCCCGGCTCGGCGCGGTGTGGATCCCGGACACCGACCACGAGCGGTTCCTGGCGGAGCTGCTGAACGATCGGCACCGGCAGGTGAAGGTGGTCCAGCTGTCGGGGTCGGACTGGGAGGTGAAAGGACCCTCGTGGGGCGTGGAGGCCACCAAGGAGTGGGGGACCGACCGGATGCCGGCCCACCGGCTGATGGGGGCCCTGATCGCGCAACGGCCGATCGTGGTGCACGACACCTTGCCGGACAAGACGCAGGTGCTGAACCCGGCCGAGACCGAGGCTGCCCACGAGAAGGCCCGGCTGATGCAGGCCCGCTTCAACGACTGGATCTGGGAGGACCCCGCACGTGCGTCCCGGCTCCTGGTCGAGTACAACCGGCGCTTCAACAGCGTGGTCCTGCGCGACTACACCTCTGAGGGGGAACAGCTGACCTTGCCGGGACTCACCAGGAGTTTCACGCCACGCCAACACCAGCGGACGGCGGTGGCGCGGATGATCAACGAGCCGTCGGTGGGCCTGTTCCATGAGGTGGGTGCCGGAAAGACGGCGGAGATGATCATCGGGGTCACCGAACTGCGCCGGCTGGGCCTGATCCGCAAGCCGGCGATCGTCGTGCCGAACAACATGCTGCTGCAGTTCGCCGGCGACTGGCTGCACCTGTACCCGCAGGCGAAAGTGCTGGCGGCCTCCGTCGACGACTTGTCTGCCGAGAACCGGCGCCGCTTCGTGGCCCAAGTCGCCACCAACGACTGGGACGGGATCGTGATGACCCGGACCGCGTTCGAACGGCTGAGCCTCACCCCGGAGAACGAGGCCGCCTACCAGCAGCGTGAGCTGGCTGAGGTGCGTGAGCGGCTGGAACGGGTGAAGGCCGCCAAAGGGGAGACGAGCGGCATCAAACGGCTGGAGAAGGCGATGCTCAGCGCCGAGGAACGGCTCAAGGCGATGCGCGACGTCAAGGCCGATCCCGACCTGCACTTCGAGTACACCGGCATCGACTACCTGGTCGTCGACGAGCTGCACCACTACAAGAACCTGGCCACCGTCTCCTCCATCCCTGACGCGAACATCGCCGGCTCGAAACGTGCCGCGGACCTGCACGCCAAGGTCGACTACCTGCGCCAGACCAACGGCGACCGGGTGATCACCGGCGCCACGGCCACCCCGCTGGCCAACAGCATCACCGAGATGTACGTGGTGCAGCGCTACCTCGACCCCGACGGCTTGGTGAGGGCCGGCATCCACGACTTCGACTCCTGGGCGGCCACCTTCGGCGAAGTAGTGACCGTCCCCGAGCTGGCCGTCGCCGGCGACGGCCGGTTCAAGGTGAAGTCCCGCTTCGCCAGGTTCACCAACGTCCCCGAACTGCTGGCGATGTTCCACGCCTTCGGCGACGTGAGAACCGCCGCAGACCTCGACCTGCCCCGGCCCATGATCGAAGCCCGGCCGGACGGCCAGCGGTCCCCCCGGATCGTCCTGGTGCCACCCAGCGACGACCTGCTCGCCTACATCGCCCAGCTCGGCGAGCGGGCAGACCTGGTCAGCCAGGGCGCGGTCGACCCGACCGAGGACAACATGCTGAAGATCAGCAGCGACGGCCGCAAGGCCGCCCTGTCAATGAGAATGGTCGACCCGGGCAGCATCGACAACGGCAAGATCGACGCGGCCGCCGACGAACTCGCCCGCGTCTGGGAACGAACCCGAGGCAACCGCTACACCGACCCGGACACCGGGGACGAGTCCCCGATCCCAGGCGCCCTGCAGATCGTGTTCTGTGACCTGGGCACACCGTCGGAACGGTGGAACGCCTACCACGCCCTCAAGGACGCTCTCATCGCCCGCGGCCTACCGCCCAGCACGATCCGGTTCATCCACGACGCCAAGAGCGACGCCGACAAGGCCAAGCTGTTCGCCGCCTGCCGCGCCGGGCACGTGTCGGTGATCGTCGGCAGCACCGAGAAGATGGGCACCGGGACGAACATCCAGCACCGGGCGGTGCACCTGATGGATCTGGACGCACCGTGGCGGCCCGCCGACGTCGCCCAACGCCACGGCCGGATCCTCCGCCAAGGAAACAGCCATCCCGAGATCGCCATCACCCAGGTCGTCACCGAGAAGTCCTTCGACGCCTACATGTGGCAGACGCTGGAACGCAAAGCAGCCTTCATCGACCAGATCATGACCGGCCACGGCGTCAACCGCAGCACCGGCGACATCGGCGACGCCACCCTCAACGCCGCCGAAGTCAAGGCGCTGTCCTCGGGCAACCCGCTGCTGCTCGAACTTGCGGTCGCCGAACAAGACCTTGCCCGGCTCACCCGGCTGGAGAAGGCTCACGCCACCACTGAACGCACCCTGGTCACCACCCTCAACCACTCCGAGCGTGGCCTGGTCACCACCCACGCCAGAATCGCCGACCTCGAACAGCTGGCAGCCAGAACCGTGCCGACCAGCGGCGACATGTTCACCATCACCCTCGCAGACGGTCAGGTGATCACCGACCGCGCAGATGCTGCCGTGGCGCTGGATCGGGCCCTGCTCAGGCTGACCGGCTATGAGACGCCGGCATGCACCCTTGGCGGTCACCCGATCACCGCAGTCGGCACGGTCGGCTACGACAAGCACGGCGCGATGTGGCACAACACAACGTGGCGGATCGCCGGCGATCACGGCGTCGAGACGGTCACCAGCTACCAGGCCGGAACCACGGCACGCCGCGTCGAGCTGGGTACGATCGCCCGCCTCGAGCATCTGGTGGCCAACATCGGCACCCACGCAGAGCAGGCCCGCCGCCATGCCGCCGAGCTGGAGCACACCATCACCCAGGCCAGGCGGGTGATGGGCAAGCCGTTCAAGCACGCCGCCGACCTGGACGAGGCGCGGCGCCGTTACACGCAGCTCACCTCGACGCTGGCCGAAATGCAGCAGCAGCCGCAGGCAACCGGCGCCGATGAGCCGTCCCGGTGGGAGCGGGTCACCGTCCCCGCCCGAGCCAGCCAGCGGCCGGAGCCCCCAGCCTCCACCCCACCGTCAGTGAGCCCAGGACTGTGAGCCAGGAGGGGACCTATTCCGCGGAATAGCCCCCCTCCTGGCCCCAGCTCGCGGCTACGCCGCGGGCCAGGTAGAGGCCGACCGTCCGTCGTCGTCGAGGAGGAGCTGCTCCTCGACCGGGGTCAGCACTTCCCATCGCACGATGCGCAGCTCCGCAGGGATGTCCTTCGTGCGAAGGCACCGTCCCGGCTGCGCGAACGGCGCGACCAGCTGCCGCCACTCAACAGCCGACACGCACCGATACATGGTGTAGTAGAGACGGTTGTCCCCGTTGTCCTGCGCCTTCATTACCTACCTCAACCCTTCCGGGCCGCCGTCTGGGGGCCCGTCTTCGTGGACTCCTGGCCTCGGCCCGGATGCCAGCTCTCGCGCAAGGCCGGATGCCCCGACCTCACGCACTCGACGGAGATCTATGCGCCAGCACCACAGGCCACCCCGATCCCCCGTCTGAACGGAAGGTGGACGGCGACCACGCGGAATCTCGCGGCTTCGGCGCAGCAATCTCCAACGTGGATGCGTGCGGGGACGCGGAACACCTTCGAAGGGGATCGGCGGCGCTGCGAAGCGGCCCGATATTCCGCGGAATAACGGCCACCTGACCGGGGGCTGGTGGCGCTGTCAGCGGCTGCTGCAACACTCGGTCACGTGCATCCCGATCTGGCCCGCGCCCTGGCCGATCCGGGTGTGGCCCAGCGCTACCTGGACAAGGTCGTAACGATCCCGGGCAGTGAGTGCAGCTGGTGGATCGGCGCGATCAGCGGGGGCGGACACGGACGGTTCTGGGTCGGCGACAACCTCGTTGTCGTCGCTCACCGTTTCGGATTCGCCCTGGCCCAGGGACTGGAGGCTCTCCGCGCGGCGCCGCTGCTCGCTCACCGCTGCGACAACCCGCTGTGCCAACGAGTCCATCCTGACCACCTTGTCGCCTCAACCGCGGCACGCAACCGCCAGGAATGGGCGATCCGCCGCCACGTCGCCGGGCTCCCTCTCAGCGACCCTCGTGGCTCACGGGGCCGGGCTGAGGCGCTACGGGCGCTCGTACGCCGCGACCCGTCCGGTGTTCTGGCGGACCATGCGCAGATGGTGGTCCGGTTCGGCGAACAGCGCCCGCTGTTCTAGACAGGGACTCCCAGATGTCCGCTGTCATCCCGTGGAACTCATCAGCGAACTGCTGAAGCGGCCGCTCGGCGAGGGGGCGATGCGCGCTCTCCGAGGTCCCTGATTTCGCTCAGATTCCCGGAAGGTGCGGCCACGCGTGCTGTAGCGTCGCGGTCGTGGCGAAGGCTTGGGACGCGACCAGAGCGTGGCGGTGGGCCAGCCAGACAGGGACGGGCCGCAGGGCCCTGCTTGCTGTTGCTGGATTCGTCGTCGGCGGTGCTGCGTTGTGGCCGCTCCTACCCGTCGCAACCAACGACTTCTCCGGCTCTGTACTTGCCTTTCCGGCAGATGCCGAGTCTGAAGCTGTTGTGAGCGTCAAGTATTTGCCGGACGACAGAAGTTCTCTCTCTGGCGCCCAGAATGGGGACCTGTCCATCGCGCTCACCGACGAGTCCGACGCCGCTCGCGCGGCCGGTTACAGCCGCTGGTACCTGTACCTGCGCAACGATGCCCGCCTGACGAATCCGCAGATTGTGAATGGCGACGGTCAAGTTGTGCGGGCGGCCGAGTACAAAGCGTTCAACGTGAACGACGATGACCTCATGCTCCAGGAGTACAACCTGGAACTGCCGAAAGGATGGACGCTTCAAGGGCGACCGTTGAAGTCCCCCCTGTCGACACGGTTCAACGAGGGCAGGATCAGCATGCCGGGCATGGCCACACCCGTTCCGACGGCGCAGGAGGACGAGCGAAGCAAGGGCGGTGTGGTGTTTAACGAGGAGGCGTACATCGCCCTGATACCGCAGGTCAGAGAGCAGCAAGTGCCGAAGGGCTGGCTCGGCCGGCAAGCGCCCCGAACGACTCTCTTGGTCGCATCGACTGGACTGTCCGCGAACAGCGAGATTGCCGTGACCCGTTCCACCCCCGAACTGGACAAGGACAAGTGGGCGGATGTGATCGCCTGGACCTCAGCGAACCCGTTTCAGGCCAACGTGAACATCAGCTGGGGCGGCAACTCTCTTGCGAGGGACGTGCTGTTGTCGGTCACGTTCCTGTTCTTCGGCATGAGCCTCACCTTGCTGGCTGACGCTTTCGTCGAATCGCGACGCGCCGCCACCGTTGGTGTACAAGCCAATCGGCCTACGGCGGGAATGCTCGCGCAGGCGACGAATGACGCGGTGCGCACGCCGGGGAACAAGCCTGCGGCAACCCAGTGGCGACGCGGTGGAGGCAGGCGACGGAAACGTCGATAGGGTGCTTCTGGCTGCTCGCCGTCAGGAGTCACTGCCAGACGGCGCAGCAGTCCACGCAGGTCCGTACGGCGGGGGGGGCGTCGTCCTCGATGAGGAGGGCGGTGAGGGTTACCGGCTCATCCCAGTCGAGGGTGTAGACGGGGTCTGAACCCGCCGGTCTCGAGCAGGCTCCTGGCGATGTAGTTGGAGAGGTTGCGGAACCCAAGAGCACTGCCGCGGAGGTGTTCGAGGCGGCCGTTGATCGCCTCGGTCGGACCGTTGGACGTGCCGGGGCGGTCGAAGTAGGCGAGCACGTCGTCGGCGCGCTTCCTCAGCGTCCGGCCGAGTGTGGTGAGTTCGACCAGCGCCCTCGGGACACCGCTGCTGATCGAGGCAATCAGGTTGGCCATGAGCTCGCGGCCGTGGTGGCGGTCTTCGTGGCGGTAGGCGGCGATCATCCGCTGGTAGATCCCCCAGGTCGCCTCGACCTCGACATGCTCCTCGGCCCCGAACAACGTGCGGAGTCGAGCGGCCTGCTTGTCGGTCAGCAGCTCGGCGCCGGTGTGCAGGGTCCGCCGCGCGGCATACAGCGGGTCGCCCTTCATCCCGCGGTGGCCGTGGATGGCCTGCTGCACCCGGCGCCGGCACCGGTCGAGCGCGTCCCCGGCGAGGCGGACGACGTGGAACGGATCCATGACCGCCACCGCGTCGGGGAGCTCCTCGGCGGCGGCGGTCTTGAAGCCGGTGAACCCGTCCATCGCGACGACCTCGATCCCATCGCGCCAGGTGTCGGGTCGGGCGGCGAGCCAGGTCTTGAAGGCCTCCTTCGAGCGACCCTCGACCATGTCCAGCAGCCTGGCGGGGCCGGTCTTGTCGCGGATCGGGGTCAGGTCGATGATCACGGTGACGTACCTGTCGCCGCGCCTGGTGTGCCTCCAGACGTGCTCATCGACGCCGATGACCCTCACGCCGTCGAAGCGGGCCGGGTCGTCGATGAGAACACGTCGGCCTTCAGCAAGCACGGCGTCGTTGGCGGTGTCCCAGGCGACGTCGAGTCCCTCGGCGATCCGGGTGACGGTGAGGTGCTGCACGACCAGCGCTTCGAGCGCCCACCGCAGCCCACGGCGCGAGAGCTTCGACCGCGGCTCGGCCGCACGGGTGGTGTCTTGGCGCCACACGTGCCCGCAGCCGGTGCAGCGGTAGCGACGCACCGCGACCTCCAACACCGTCGGTCGCCACCCCAGCGGCTCGTGCGCGAGCCGACGGATCACGGTGTCCCGAGCAGCGCCTTCGGCGCCGCAGCGTCGACACCACTCGTCCGGGGTCAGGACTCTGCAGGCGAGCACCGCGCGGTCGGGCTCGAGGCGCTGGCCGGTCACGACGAGGTCGAGTTCGTCGAGTCGGCAGAACGTTGTCAGGTCCGGGCGAGCGAAGCGGGCCCGAGCGGTAGCGACAGGCAACGACGTCAGACCTCCGGATGTCAGGCGTGGAACGTCATCTTCCGAAGACCTCGACCACGATCTAGCCACCGTCGCGCCGGAGTCGCTTCGATCAACGAGTACACCTCATCAGAAGCCCGTTGCCAAGGCCTTGCTCCGTTGTGAGCGACGACGTCGTGGGGATGGGGATCTCAGTCAGTGCAGGGCGCCGAGCTCGACGAGAAGAACGCCGGCGATGATGAGTGCGATGCCGCCCATCATGAGCGCGGTGAGCGGCTCCTTGAAGAGGGCTTTGGACGCGACGGCCGTTAGGGCAACTCCGGACGCTGCCCAGATGCCGTAAGCGACACCGAGGCCCAGGCCCTCATTAAGGGCGAGGGTGAGAAACGCGAAGGCCAGGAGGTAGCCGCCGGCGACGGCGGCGTAGTAGGCGCGGACGCCAGTAGCTGCCATGCGCAGCGAGAGGGTAGCGCTGACCTCGGCAATGATGGCTCCGAGGAGGAACAGGTAAGCCATCAGGTGGCTTCTTCGAGGTTCTTGACCGCGTGCTGGGAGCCGAGTTCGACGGTGAGGACGCCGGCAATGATGAGGACGATGCCGACGCCCATGAGTGCGGTGAGGGTTTCATCGAAGATCAGCGACGACATCACGGCGGTGGTGGCGACACCGAGGGCGCCCCAAATGCCGTAGGCGACGCCCAGCGCCATGCCCTGACGCACAACGAGGGCGAGGAGAATGAACGAGGCGATGTAGCCAGCCGCGACGAGCACGTACAGTCCGGGTCGATCGAGTGCTCCCTTCAGCGACAGCGAACCGGTGACCTCGCTGAGGATGGCCCCCGCGAGCAGTAGCCACTTGGTCATGAGTTCTCCTGGATGAGGTGGTGTGCGAGTGCTCGAATGGCGTCGGTGTCCTCGTCGGATAGGGCGATGCCGTTGCCGGCGGTGTTGAGCCAGATGCCGTCGGCCAAGAGTCGGACGCCGTGGAGGCGGGCCCGCTGGTCGGCCGGAAGGGTCTCGGGGACGTCGACCCAGGCCCCCATGCGGCTGTTCCATCGCTCGGTGAGCGGCTCGCGCAGGCGGGGGTCGGTGAACATGACCAGGTCGCCGTAGTCGAACGGCCCGTCGCAAGCCCAGTCAACGTAGGCGGCGAGGCGTTCGCTGATCGTGGGTACGTTTGGGTTGGTGGTAGCCAGGCGGGCGGCCAGATCCCGCTCGTAGCCGTCGAGGAGGTGGTCGATGACGGCGGTCATCAGTGCTTCCTTGGTTGGGAAGTGGTACATCAGGCCAGCCTTAGTGATTCCTGCAGCGCGAGCTGCGGACACCAGGGAGACAGAGGCGCCAGTGCGGGCCCACGCAAGAGTGCTGGCGAGAACGCCGCCTCGCGCCGACGGTCGGTGGGCAGGTGCACTAGTACTCATATCGACAACTCTACCTACCGGTAGGGTAAGTAACAAACTCATGGTGAGCTGGGCCTCCCGAGCTGAGCGTCAGCATGCTAAGAGCGTGACCGCCCGGCACCTACGACGCCCCGGCCAAGGCGATCAACGGATGACTCGAACACCTCTGTGACTTCCGCGCGTGGGTTCCGAAACCTCATCAACTATCGCTAGGCCACTACTCAAAGCCGGCGACTTCCAGACCGCGACTACACCCTCGATTGGGATGAGCCGGGTTACCTTGCCGCAGCGGCCGCACCGCAGGTGGTCGTGGAGCTCGAAGGCGGGTTCGGTGGTTGCGTCGTAGCCGGTGTAGAGGCGGATCATGTCGACGAGGGATCGAGGCATGGGTGTGGCTCCTTTTGGTCAGGTGGGGGTGATCCTTGCTCCTGGGCGGAGGCCGGTGGCGTGGTCGACCTGGGTCCAGCGCTTGCCGGCGTTGAACTCTGCTTCCATGCGTTCGCACCAGGAGACGAGGGCCTGTTCGGTGAACCGGCCGGCGGTGAAGCCGGGGTCGAGGGATTGCTGCAGGCCGGTGACGGTTGAGCGGACGCGGTCGGCGACTTCGGGGTCGATGCGTGCGGCCCAGGGGACGCGTCGGGTGGTCACAGCACTCCCCTGCCTTTCAGCCAGTCGTGGACGTCGTGGTAGTCGCCGGTGACCTTGTCGGTGGGTGACCAGCTGGGCAGCGGAACGGCTTGGGCGTGAGCTTCGGCGACGCGGGCGCTGCGGCGCACGGGGGGCGCCACGAGGGGCTGGTAGGTGGTGTGCAGCAGTCCCATGACGTCGCTGTAGATCTTGCCGTGGGTGGCTGGCGGCACAATGCACGGCACGATGCCGGCGAACACCAGGTTGGGATTGAACGCCTCCTGGACGGCCTGGACGGCGTCGAGCATCTCGGGCACGCCGGCGATCTCCTTCATGGTGGGCTGGGTTACGGTCAGGATCGCGTTGGCGGCAACGAGGGCGGAGATGGTGATCGTGGAGACCGATCCGGGGCAGTCGATGAGGACGACGTCGGCGTCGATGCCGGTCAGCGCCAGGCGGAGCCGCTGTTCGCGGCCGATCACGCTGTTCAGCTCGATCGCGGCCGCGTCGAGGGTCCGGTTGGACGGGACCAGCCGGACGCCCGTCGTGCGGGTGGGCAGCAGCGCCTCGTCCAGGCTTGCCCGTCGCAGCAGCACGTCACCGAGCGTGATCTGGACCTCGTCGGGCGGGTAACCCAGCCACGACGTGGCGGTGCCCTGGGCGTCGGCGTCGACGACGACCACGCGACGGGTCTGCCCGATCAGGTCAGCGAGGGTGACCACGGTGGTGGTTTTGCCGGCGGACCCGGACGCGTTCGCGACGGCGATGATGCTGGTCACCGTCAGTCCTCCCCGTCGGTGATGGCGTCGAGCCGGGCCTGTTCCCACTCGGTGGGCAGGTAGCCGGCGACCCGGTGCAGCAGCTCGAGGTAGTACCGGTGTACCGGACCCCAGGCCAGGTGTTCGGGCCGGGTGTGGGTCTCGAACGAAGCCAGGGCGATCACCCATGCGTTCGGGGCGCGCTGCGCGTCCGGGGCCACGGTCAGCGACTTGCGCCACGTCCAGTCGCCCAGCCCGTCGGGGGCGAGTCCGGCCTCGCGGGCGAGGTCGTAGGCCAGCGCCGTGGTCTGGCTGCCGAGGGCCAACCCGGTCAGCGCCATGGCAACCAGGGCTTCGGTCAGGGTGGCGGCCGGCACCTTGGCGGTGGCAGCCAGCCGGAGTGCCTGGCCGCGTGCGGAGATGGCCGCCTTGCGGTTCCTCGCCTCGAGGGTCTGCTTGTCGTCCGGGACGGTGCGGGTGCGCCGGATCAGGTAGTACGCCGGCTCGGAACGGGTGGCCGACACCAGCAGGTTGTTCTCCGCCGCCGCCTTGCGGATGTCGGTGGCTGCGTAGATCTGGTTGCTGTAGCGGGCATCTCCCAGGCGAGCGAAGACGTTCTCGCAGTACTCGGCGCCGAGTTCCTCGGCGCGCGCCTTCGCGGCGGCCTGCCCGGCCTCGACCTCCCTGTCTGTCGTCACCCGGCGCACGACAGCAGCCAGGTCGACTCGGGTTGCGACCGCGGCGCTGGGGGCGTCGTCCTCGTCGTCGAGGTCCTCGTCGTCGGCCGGCGGCGTCGGGGCTTCGGCGCTGATCACCTGGGCGACCTGCTCCCCCGCCCTGGCCACCAGGTCGGGATCCTTGATGGCGGCCAGCTTGAGCGCTTCGCCGACCTCGATCCGCCCGTAGTCGACCGCGGCCTGGATGGATTCGGGCAGGGCCAGCAGTTTGAGGCGCTTGGCGACGTGGCTTTGGGAGACGCCGGTCTGTGCGGCGATCGCCTGCTGGGTCATCTGACGGACCTCGATGAGGTGGCGGTACTGGCTGGCCTCCTCGATCGGGGTGAGGCGCATCGCCTTCGCGGTGTGGAGCCGGATCATCGCCTCGTCGACGTCGACACCACGCACCACGTAGGGAACGTCGGGCCGGCCAGCACTGCGGGCGGCCGCGAGCCGGCGATGTCCGTCCTGGGCGACCCACGCCTTGCCGGCGACAGCGTCGGCGTCGTCGGGGTGGGCCTCGAGCCACTCCCCCACCGGTGTCAGCAGGATCGGCACCATCACCCCTACCTCGCTGACCGAGGGCACCAGGTCGGCGATGTTGACCGACCGTGCCTGCGGGTTGCGTGGGTTCGCCGCGACGTCGTCGACGTGGATGGTCTGCCCGGCGCCGGCACCCCCCTGCATGGTCTGTACCACGCTGCTGGCCTTGCGTTCGGTACGGAGCTGCGGCACCCCGTCCAATCCTCGTGCCCGCGTCATCCGGCCCACCTCCTCCGATCCGTGTTTACAACGTTTACAACGTAAACACTAGCGCGCGGTGTGGGCGTCAAGGCAAGAGGCGCGCCGGGATCGCCCGAACAATCTCGGCGAACCCTGTCCGAATCCGGGCGGCTCGCAGGCGTACGGAGTGTGGCGATGGAGCAGGAGGAGCCGATGACCGTGCTGAGTGAGGCGTTCGGCCACATCCGGGTGGCCACGAACGAACTACTCGTGGCCCGAAACGACGCGGGGGCGTTGGAGATGGGGCTGCTGGCGCTGGACCTGGAGGCGATCCTCGAGGAGCTGGACGTGGAGCCGGCCTACATCGCGCCGGGGCTGACCGCGTCCGAGTCGCTGGCTGCCGCCGCGGAACTCCTCGACCGGGACAGGTCCCACGTCCCGCTCGGGGTCTGGAGCAGGCTGCAGGCGCTGGTCGTCCAGGTGGGCTGATGGCCACGGTCGCGGATCTGGTGGACCTGCTGCACCGGCAGGCGTGGGAGCTGGCCCGGCAGCGGGTGGAAGACCCGCAGGAGGTGCTGCCGCTGCACATGCGAGGCTGGGTCAAGGTCGCGGCGGCCGCCTCGCGAGCCCTGGCCCTGCTGGACGTCCGACGCGACCTCGACGACATCCTCGACCAGCTCGCTGACGGCGGACTGGCCAGCCCAGGACGCCCAGACCGGCGGCTGGCCGACATCAGCGTCACATTCGGCGGGATCGGGGACCTGCTCGCCGCAGAACACGTCAACGTCGAGCTGGCGGGCTACCCCTCCCGAAGCCGCCTGCACGCCGCCATGTGGGCGGGACTCCACACCGCCGCCCGGGCCACCCTGGGTGTCGCCCAGGACGCAGGTGGCGGCGAGCCAGCCACCGCCATGGCGACCCTCGCCGGCATCACCGAACTGGCCGCCTTGATCCCCCCCTCAGCACGAGAGAACCTGCTGGACCGGCTGCAGGCACCCAGTCCGGGTTCCAGCAGCCTGAAGGGTGCGGTTGACGGATGGGCGGCGGCCGCCGGTGAAGTCCTCACCGACGATCACCAGGTCACCGGCTACGCGCTGCAGCGCATCGCCGGCAGCATCGCGCTCATCTGTCAGGTGACCGCCGCCACCACGAAGGAGGCGGCGGCCGCCGGCCTGATCAACCCTGCTGCGGCTCGCATCGCTTCCGGTGCCCTCGAGCACGCCGCGCAGGCGTGGCGGCAGGCCGCGGCCTGGCCACCCCACCTGCGGCTCGGCGGAAGAACCACCGAGCTGCGGCACGCGTCTACCGTCCTCGACCAGGCGCTCACCAGTCCGCAGGCGGCCGCACGGGATCTTCCTGAACGGCTCACCGGCCTGTGGACCGCAGTGAACACCGCCACACTGGTCGGCGACGAGCACCGGGTGATGACAGCCCGGCTCGCTGCTGGTGGCGGCCTGTGGGTGTCGGTCGCCGCGCTACCGCCGGCCTACCAGGCCACCCACCTGGGTGTCCGCCGTTCCGACTGGGTTCCCCAGCCCGCCAGCAGCACCGCGACCAGCAAACCGCTCGCCGTGGCCGCCAGAGCCGCCACGGACGCGCTCCGAAGTGCCGCGTCCGAGCTGGACGCCGCCGTCCAGCCCATCCAGGCCGGAATCGTTGGAGAGCGCTCGAGTGCTGGCCACGCCCAGGTCTGGGAGACGGTCACTCCCCCCAGCCGCCGCCAGGCTCCTCCCGGTCACCGCCAAGCGCCCATGCTGCCAGGGCTGGCGCTGTGACTTGGTCGCGAGATTCGTGGCGACACGCCGCGCTGGATACGGCGGATAGGAATATCTATATCGCTAGTGTCGCAGGCATGGCTAACACCGGACCAGTCCGTCGGCCCCGTAACGCAGAGGCCGTCCCGCTGTTTGTGAAGGTCTCACCAGAGGCAAAAGCCATTGCGGATGGCTGGGCACGAACCGCGAACGTGAACCTGTGGGAGGTCGTTGAGGCCGCCATCCTGCAGCTGCACAGTACCGAGACTGACGCCGGCCTGCCCGAGATGTTCCCGTTCGATCCCCAGCCGACGCTGGACGTCGACCCGGCCGAGAGGAGCGCCACCGCTGCGTAGCGCACAGTCCTAGACGAGCTAGAGGGCCCGTCGTGCGAAGACGGACCCTCTGAAGCTGATGGCCAGCCGGCGCCAACCGGAAGGCCTGTTCACAAGCCCTACTCTGCGAAAGGGGCTGCTTTGTGCTGCCCACCACGATACCTCTGCCTGCCCGGCGACCGTCAAGTGGCACGCCGTGCCTAGTCACTTCTGGTTCGCACTACACCGGCTACGCGAAGCTCGGCTGCCGTTGTGACGCTTGCGGGGCGGCTGCCGCTCCGGTTCATAAGCGTGCCCGGCACGCTTTTGTGACGGGTCAGCCGATCCTGATCGGCGCCGCGGACGCCGCAGTTCACTTGGGAGTGCTGGCTGCCGCGGGGATGAGTCGTAGCGAGATCGAGCGCCGGTCCGGGGTGAATCGGGTGACCTTGCTGCGGATTGTGCGCGGTGACCTGTCCCGGGTGAACCGCAGGACCGCCACAGCGATCTTGGCCGTGGAGCCGGTGCCGAGCGCGGAGCAGGCGGCGGGCTGGGTCGATGGCACCGGCACCAGACGTCGGCTGCGAGCGCTGATGGCGGCAGGGTGGCCGGCTAGCCGGCTGGCGGTGCGTCTGGGCACGTCGCAGTCGCATATCCGCCGGCTGGTGGAGGACGGCCATCGCTGCTCTGCGGTGACCAGGGCCCAGGTCGTCGACCTGTACGACGAGCTGTGGGACGTGTCGCCGCCGGAGGACAAGTCGGCCCGGCTTGCCCGCCGGCGTGCTCAGCTGCAGGGCTGGTCGCTGGCGATGGCGTGGGATGACGACGAGATTGACGATCCCGCGGCCGCGCCTCACAACCCCGCCGGCGGGCGCAGCGCCCTGCTGGAGAACGTGGTCTGGCTGGCCGACCTGGGCGACACCCTGCCCGGTATCTGCCTGCAGCTCGGCGTGCAGCCTGAGAGCATCTGGCGGGCCGCCTACCGGAACGATCGGCTGGACATCTGGGCTCGGCTCACCGCCCCGAGCGTATCCACCCGGCCGGCGTCGACCTGGCCCTCCGACCAGCGCGGCCGCGGAGGCCGCGCGAGGGGGGCGGCGTGACCGCCACTCTCGCCGATCGCGACGTCGCGGCGGAGTTCGAGCAGATGGTGCGCCGCGAGTTCGGCGCCCCACCTGCTGCGCCGGCCGACGAGGCCGGCCTGGTGGGCGTGTGGCTGACGCACAGGGTCTGCGCGGAGGAGCATCAGACCCGTGTGTACGCGCGCTGTCTGACTGATCGGCGCGTGCTGCCCCGCTGGCATCAGGACGACCGTGGGGCCCGTAACCACCATCGCGGCTTCCATGTGGAGGCCCCTGCCGGCGCATATCGGGGGGTGACGGCGTGGATGGGCCGGGATCACTGGCTGGCTGTGGTGGTGCCGTTGGCGATCCAGCAGCGGCCCGAGGTGCTCAAGCGGCACGGTGTCAGCCCGGACGTGATGCGGCGCTGGGCACGGGTCAAGAGCGGCTACGCCGCCCAGAAGTCGGGCCGGCGGTGCATCGTGCGGCCGGTCACCGTGGCGAGCGTGGTCGGGGTCACCGAGCGGCAGGTTCAGCGGTGCAACGCCGCTGCCCGTGAACTCGGCCTGGAGCAGTTGATCCTAGAGGGGCGGATGTTGGATGTGGATGAGCGCAGCTCGCTGCGTCCGTTGGGGTCTCGGCAGCGGGGGCTGGCCAGCGAAGTGGCGCTCACTATCCCCAGCTGGCTGCGGTGCCTTGTGGGTTCTGTCACCCCTTCCAGAGGAACCCGGCTTCCTAGGAATTCTCACCTTTGCAACACTCCACATGACGGCCTTCGGCCGATCCAGAAGGACGGCGCTCCGCGCCGGCGCAACGAAAAAGGAGCTCGATCGAGGTGGCGGGCCCGGGCTGTGGCCTCGGAACTGGCCGTCAGGCTCGACTGGTTGGCCGGAGAGGCACGCCGACGGCTGATCCCACCCCTGATGAGGTTCGTGACCGCCGATGAGCCATGGACGGTCGAGGACCTGGTGGCCGGGATACACCAGGTGAGCGCTGGGCGGGGCGAGATCCAGCCTGACATGATCCGTACCCGTCCAGCGATCCTGCTCGCAGGGATCCTGCGGCGCCTGGACACGGTGGCCGACCACCCCCGGCTTGCCGGCCCGTTCATCCCCTCCGACACCGCACCCTGCGGCGGCGGCGACTGTGACGGCTACGGCTGGATCAACGGCTTGGACGACACGGGCCGGCCCTGGGCCAAACCCTGCCCCGACTGCGCCCCGGCCGTCCGCCGCGGCGCCGCCCAACCGCCGGTCGATCCGTGGGCAGCCGAGACCACACCCGGGACGAACGGGCACCCGTTCTGATCATGACGATGGAACCCTGCGCACGCCGCCGGCGCCCGATTATTCCGCGGAATAATCGCAGGGCGAAGCCTCAGTTCAGCAGCGTGGCGGGCCAAGCGGTGGCCCGGTCGACGTCAGCGGCCGCCACAGCCAACTCGATCCAGGCCCGTCGCTTGCAAGCCTTCTCGCTGACCTTGATCGCGACCGTGGCCTCGACCCCAAGAGCGTCCAGATGGTCGTTCACCCCCGCCGATATGCGGCTCAACGCGTCAGCGTCGGCGACTGGCAGCCGGAGCCACCCGTTCCTGGTGAGTAGCTCAGCCCGCTCGGTGAGCAGACGAGCGATGGGCTGGGACTCGGGGCTGGGCATGGCTGGGATCGTAGCCACACCACTCACCTCTAAACACCTATAAACGGACGCGTTTCTAGTCGCTTAATAGCACGTTGCGGGATGCTGGACCAGCAGGCGGGCCTGTGTAAGGCGATCGCTTATACGGGCTTACAGATACCTACATTCGGCGGGCCCGGGGATGCTCAAGGCGTCAGATCAGACGTATCGCCCCAGGGGCGGCTGTTGGTGCCCCAGTGGGTCCCGGCGCCCGCCAGCGCGTCGTGGCTGAGCAACCGGCCGGTGGCGACCTGGTCGAGGAGTTCGGTCTGCTCGGTCTCGAGGCGGGTGAGCCGGTCGAGCACGGTGAGGAGTTCGATCAGCTCGCCGGTCCAGGCGTGCTCCCAGTGGGCGGGGTTGATGTGGTCGAGTGGGGTGGAACGGCGGCCTGCCGGCTCGGCCTTCCGGTAGTCGACCCAGCTCTTGATCACGTTGCGGCCGCCGACGGTGTAGGCGGCGACCTTCGGTGACACCGGACCGAATCTGCCGGTGCCCAGCACCAGTTCGCTGGCGTTGGGGTCGTAGCTGTGGCCCTCGGGGAGATCCTGGACCGGTGCGATGGCCTGGATCTGGCGGGGATCACCGGCCGGGTAGCGCACGTTGCCCTTCGGGCGGTCGGGCCCGTCGAAGGTCTGGCCATAGGTGTGCGCCCACAGCACCTGCCGACCCAGGTTCGCTGCGGTCGCCCACAGCTGCGGGTCGGCGGTCATCGGCACCCGCACGCCTGGCGTCTCCAGCTCCGCGGCGAACCGCGCAGTGAATCCCGGGTGCGCGGTGATCGCCGCCAGGTAGGCCAGGACATCGGCCGGTTCGACCGGGATCCCCAACTCGCCGCTCAGTGCCGTGGTGAGCCCGTCGGGCAGGTTGGGATGGCCGTTGGGATGCAGCCAGGGCAACGTCCGGCCCCCTTCACTTCCTTTGAAGTGGTCGAAGTCCGGGATCAGGTGGCTGAACACAAGCGCTGGCCCGGTGCTGATCTGACGCCGGTGCTGTTCCACGACGTACACCTGGCCGGGCTGGCGTGCTTGCCACAGGGCGGGGCGGGGCATGTCGAACAGGCGGCGGTCGGCGATGACATGTTGGCGGTCGAAGGCGCGGTAGCCGACCTGGATGGTCTTCGTGGTTGTGCGGTTCTCCCATTCGAGGCGTTTCTCGGTGCCGGTGACGACGTCGGTGCCGGGGAGTGGGGGAAAGGTCTTGGTGGCGTGGGCGTCGCGCCCGGCCTTCATCAGGGCATTCTTGGCATCGACACCGGTCTCGGCGACGAGCCGGGCCCACCGCTGTTGCAGCGTCTCGGGGCTGGGGGAGTAGACCCAGGTGCGGGTGGGGAACAGGCCGGGGGAGTACCACGGCAGCAGGTCGGACACAGCTGGCCATCCGTCCCATGCGGAGGTGGGTGCTGGGGTGAAGGGGGCTGTCCAGGAGGTGCGGACGGGTCGCCATGCTGGCCCGTCGGGGCTGAGCTGGGCGAGCTGGCTGAACTTGGTCTGCTGGGTGCCGGCGATCGCGGTGTAGCGCAGTTCGGCGGGTTCGTCGGGGTTGTTGTCGGGGTGGCGGACGAACAGCCCGATCGCGAGGGGCTGCCGCACCCCGGGGAAGATCCTGGTCGGGATGTCGGGGGTTTGGCCTTCGGGGGTGAGGTCGATGATCCAGCCGGCCGTCGACTCGCGGCGCAGGTAGCGGCGCATCGCGGTGAACGCCGGGCCTGTCAGGTAGCCGGAGGTTGTGATGAAGCACACGACGCCTGCCTGGTCGGCCGGCGTGGACTCCCACACTTTCCAGGTGGCCCACCGGTAGAAGTACACGTACAGGTTCTTCAGCTTGGCTGACAGACGGCCGGGCACCCCGTCGAGGAAGTCCTCCAGGATCCCGCGGGCGTGCTTGACGTCTGCGGCATCCGAGCCGTTTTCGACCCAGCCTCCGCCGCCGGCGGCCAGCTCACGGTAAGGCGGGTTCCCGATCACCACGGTGACCGGCTGGGACGCCTTGACCTTGTTTGCTTCGCGGCGTGCCTTCGCGATCGTCGCCAGACCGGACGCCAGCTGGGTTTCCGCGGCGTACGGATCGTCAAGGGTGTCGGTGACGAACAGCCTCAGCCCACCCTTGGGCAGCTTCGCGCCGAGTGCGGTCAGCAGTTCGGTGATCCGCAGCTCGGCGACGGCGTAGGGACCCATCTGGATCTCGAAGCCCGCCATGCGCCTGGCCAACTCGGTGATCGCCCCGGGCACCGAGCCGGGCCCGTCCACAGCGGCCACCTCGGCCTGGGCACGGTCGATGATCGTGTGCAGGTAGGTGCCGGTGCCCATCGCCGGGTCGACCACGGTGACCTGTGGGGCGCGAAAGCCGTCGGGGATGCCGAGCCGGCCGATCAGGACCTCGTCGACCAGCCGCACCATCTCGACCACGAGCTCGCGGGGCGTGTAGTAGGTGCCGGACGCCTGGCGCTTGGCCGGGTCGTAGGCCTCGAGGAACTGTTCGTAGAGGTAGAGGTAGACGTCCCGCTTGCCGGTGCGGATCCGGTCCCACTGGACGGCACCGACGACGGTTACGAGCAGGTCCAGCACGACCTTGAAGTCGGCAGCGACGTCGTCGGTGAGCAGCTGGAGCGCCCGGCCCATCAGCGAGTGCTCGGCGCCCAGATCGGCACCGATGTCGTGCAAGCTCCGGCCGGCCAAGCTGATGCCTTCGGTGCGGGCCAGCAGCAGCGCGAACGTGACCGCCTGCGCGTAGCCGTCGGCGAACGTGTCGTCGTCGGCCTGCGGGAACAGCAGCTTGCGCCAGTCCGTCGCCAACCCGGTGAAGGGCAGGTCGTCGGCGGCCGCGCCGCCACGATGTCTGCGTTTCTCCTGGGTGAGCTGGTCGACCACCTCACCGCGCAGCAGCCTGGTGAGTGGGGCGACCGCCCGCACCAGTGCCGACACCGATGTGATCGGCGCAGCCTTCCACCGCAGGAAGCCCGTCAGCAGCGCTTCGAGGTCCGGCGAGCTGGGCAGCTCGCCACCGATCTCTGCGAGGGGCTGGTCGGTGAGTACCACCTCGTCTCCGACCGGGTAGCCGTCGCGGTGAAGCCGCCACCGGGTGCCGTTGGTGTAGATCAGGTTCGGCAGGTCCCGTTGCCGTTCCCACTGGACCCGGTCGTGACCGGTGAACCCGGCCGGGTCGATCCCGCGTCCTGGCGCCTTCACCTCGATGTAGCCCATGATCGCCATGCCGACGCTCACCCCGTAGTCGGGACGAACCTGACGAGCCGCGTCACGCACCTCGTCATGAAGGACGGCCGGCACACCAATCAACTTCCCGGCACCCTCCACGAGTGCCTCCAGCGGAGCCCGAATCGCCGCCTCCTGGTCACCTGGTCCAGCCAGCTTCTCCGCGCACTTCGCGCCGAACGCCGCCACCAGAGCATCGAACCCTGCACCTGCCGTCACGTCCCTGAGCCTGCCAGTCGATCCGCACCCGGGAGGCTCGAATCGCGGCGTGTCTCGCGCCAGATGTGGCCGGTACGGGCAGGTCAGATCAGCACGTCTTGGCTTGGGCCCGGTCGAGGGCTGCCGGCAGGGTCGGCCTGCTGGCGGCGCTTGCGTGGTGGCGTGACGGTCTCGTAGGGGAGCCCGGCGGCTTCGAGGAGGTCGATCGGCTGGTCCGGGTCGCCGGCGGCGAGCATCCTGCGGACGAGCTGCTTCGTGAGGTCGTGGAGCTGGTCCTGCTGGGCATGGTTGTCGCTGAGCGCCTGTTTGTGGGCGGCCAGCTCTTCTGGTGGCGCGCCCCAGGGCCAGGGGGGTATCGACGATTGGAGCCGGACCAGTTCTGCGCGGTGTCGCCGCAGCTCGATCTGCTCGGCAGGGTAGCCCTCGCCGTGAGTCCTGATCGCCTTCCAAGCGATGAACGGCAGCCCGTCGGCGCGCCAGTGGTGGGTCTTGGTCACGTCGATCCACACCCCGGTGCCGTTGAACAGGTGGCTGCTGCTGCCGCCGCCAAGGTAGTGGGTGTAGCCCATCAACGCGTCGGCCACCAGCGACTCCAGGCCGGCCTGCAGGATCAGCCGCTGCTGGTCCGGGGAAAGGGCTCTACTCATGATGGATCGATCTCTCGGGGATCGGGCGGTCGTTTCCATATACCTGATCGGGCGAGGGTCCCGGACAGGTCGTCCGTCCCGAGCGTGAACGGGCGAGCTGCAACTCAGCGTGTGGGCGTGGGAACCGTATAGGTCCGTATAGTTGACCGGGAAGTATACGGATCTATCCTCGGGAGGCTGTCGTGATTCAGAGCCCGTACTCGCCTGGGTCGCTTCCTGTTTACCTGGCTGGACGGGGTCATGAGCTGCAGGTGGTTCGTGATCGGCTGGCTCGCGTGGAAGCCCTCGGTAGATCGGGTGGACCGCTGCTGGCATTCTATGGCCCGCGAGGGTACGGCAAGACCTCTCTGCTACGGGCCGCCCAACGTGAAGCGCTCGCCGACGGCTATCTGACCGTCTGGGTTACCGGCAGGGAGGACGCCCCGCTCGCCCCGGACCTCGCCGGGGCGCTCGCGGAGGAGGTCCGGGACAGCTCTCTGCTGGCTCAGGCCAGCGCCCTGCTCGCCTCACTGGACAAGGTCCAGGTCGAGCTTGGCGTACCTGGTGCCAAGATCACCGCCGACACCGCTGCGCGACGACCGGGGGACGCCATCGAGGGCAGCCTCAAGCAGGCTGCCCAGCTGGCCCGTCAGCACGATCGTCACGGCCTTGCCGTCTTCGTCGACGAGTTCCAGGACGCCCCCACGGCCGATCGGCGATCCCTCCTGATCGCCCTGCAGCACTTCGACGGTGCACCCAAGGGGCAGCCGGTGGCCGTCATTGCTGCCGGCCTGCCCGCGCTTCCCAGCGCGGTGACCGCTGCGGCCACGTTCGGTGAGCGGTCAGACTTCCACGAACTGCGCCTGCTGAATGATGTGGCCACCGTCGAGGCGCTGAAGCTCCCCGCTGCGCAGCTCGGCGTGCACTGGGCCCAGGAAGCACTCGAGTACGCAATCGAGGCGACCCGGGGATACCCGCACGAGATCCAGCTGCTCGGCGAGGCGACCTGGAACGTCGCCAGGCCCGCCCAGGGAGACACGATCACCATCGGGCACGTCCGCAGCGGCCAGGAGACGGCAGAACGCCGAATGGACCAGCTCTTCCAGGCCAGAATCGCGAAGACCACTGACGATCAACGCCGACTCTTGGACGCGATGGCCTCCCTCGGTGACGGCCCCGCAACCCGCGGCAGCATCGCGGCGCTTCTGGGGGTGCCCACCGAGGCGCTGAGCCGGCCCCGCCAGGAACTCATCGGCCGCGGTCTCATCGAGCCCGCCGGTCATGGCCGCCTCCAGTTCACAGTCCCCGGATTCGCCGCCTTCCTGCGTGGCCAGACCGAAGACACCCTCGAACTGGAGACGCAACCGGACCGCCGGGGGACCGGTTATTCCGCGGAATAACCGCGCCTCGGCCCTCCCGGATGGGGCCCGTTAGCGCTCAGCGCAGGTGTGGACGCGGCTCTGCCCGACGGCCAAGCTTGCCCAACGAGATTGTTGGGTATAGTGGTTGGTGGAAGAGGAGGAAGCCATGACCACCACTGCCGCACCTCGCCGTCGCCACACTCGTGTCGCGCATGTCACCGGGGGAGCGTTGACCGCGGAGCGGACCGGGTTCGTGATCGAGGCGTTGGGTAGCGTCACGGCCGTGGCGGAACTTCTGGAGGTGTCGAAGTCCCAGCCGTCGCGGTGGCGCACCGGCGCGGAGCAGCCATCGCCGGCGAAGGCGCGCGAGCTGATCGACCTCGATCACGTCCTCGCCCGAGCCCTGCTGCTGTGGACTCCTGCGGTGGCGATCGACTGGCTGGCCGGCAGCAACGCCTACCTCGACGGCGCGCGGCCAATCGACGTCCTCCGGATCCGCGGGGCAGCGGAGGTCCTCGACGCCCTGGACGCGGCCGCCGCCGGCGCCTACGCCTGACACGACGGTGCTCGTCTACCGGGTCTTCCCCTACCTGCCAACGGCCAAGCCGGACGAGTCCGGCGGGCCGATGTACCTGCATCGGCCCCAAGGCAGGGGCAGGCTGGACAACGCCGAGTACGACACGTGGTACTTCGGGATCACCCCGGAGACCGCCATCGGAGAAGCGTTCGGCGACCTGGCTGTGTGGCGGGACGAAATGTTCGAGTTCCCGTCGCTGCCCGGCGCGCGGCGCGCACTCGGCGTCTTCGAGATCCCCGACGACGCGGCCGTGCTCGACCTCGACGACGCACGCAGCCTGCTCGATCGCGGACTCCGGCCCACCCAGGTCGTCGCCCGAAACCGGCCCACCACCCAAGCGTGGGCGCTGCGGATCTTCGGCGAGACCGGGCCGGACGGCCGCCGACTCTGGGCCGGCGTCCGCTGGTGGTCCTTCCAGCGCCCCCACTGGACCGTGATCGCACTCTGGGTACCTGCCGCAGCGGCACCGACCCACACCTGCCTGCGGGTCGATACCCTCACGATCGACCACCCGGCAGTCGTCGACGCCGCCCGATCCCTCGGCAAACGACGCCTCCCGTAGCCGACACAGATGCCGGCCAACACCGGATTATTCCGCGGAATAATCGGGCCTCGGCTGTCCGGATCATGGCCGCTGGCGGGCTTACGTAGGTGTGGAGGGGGCACTGCTGCGGGCATGGCGCGTCTGCTTGGACCCGAACGGGTCGCAGCGCGTCATGCTCGCTCAGCACGCTGGAGCGGCCCGGTGGTCCTACAACTACGCGCTGGGCCGCAAAGTGGCCGCGCACGAGGCGTTCACCACGGCGCGCGACGCACTACTCGACGGCATCCCTGAGCCGACCCCGGAGCAAGTGGCGGCGGCCGCAGCCGCTGCCCGCGGCCAGGTGGGGCGCATGCCCAGCTCGATCGACAACCTCAAGGCGTGGCGGGCTGAGCGTGGCGATGACAGGGCCGCCGTGGAGGGCGTGTCGCCGTGGTGGCACACGGTGTCGTCGTACGCGATCTCCTCGGGCATGCGGGACGCCGACGCCGCCTTCCATGCCTGGTTCGACTTCAGGGCCGGGCGGCGTGCTGGCAGGGCCGTCGGCTATCCGCGGTTCAAGCGGAAGGGCCGCAGCCGGGACAGCTTCACCCTGTACCACGACGTGAAGCGGCCGACGATCCGGGTGGTCGACGCCCGCCATGTGCTGCTGCCCCGGATCGGGACCGTGCGTCTGCACTCCAACCTGCGCCGCCTGATCCGGCTCCAGGGCCGCGACGAGCTGCAGGTCCGATCGGTCACCGTGTCCCGCCAGGGCGGGCGCTGGTACGCCTCGATCCTGATCGCCCACCCCGCCCCGGCCGTGAAGCCCACCCGCCGCCAGACGGCCGCCGGCACCATCGGCGTCGACCTCGGCGTCAAGACCGCCGCCACCCTCTCCGACGGCACCGTGGTCCCGAACCCACGCTGGGGGAGCGCAGCCCACGAGAGGCTGACCAAGGCCCAGCGGGCGTACGCCCGAACCCGGCGTGGGTCGGCGAACCGGGTCAGGGCCGCGCGGCGGGTCGCGAAGGTCCAGGCGCAGATGGCCGAGCAGCGCACCAGCTGGATCCACCAGGTCACCACACGGCTCGCGACCGGCTGGGCAACGATCGCGATCGAGGACCTCAACGTCGCCGGCATGACCCGCACCGCCCGCGGCACCCTCGAGCAGCCGGGCCGCCGCGTCCGGCAGAAGGCCGGCCTCAACCGGGCCATCCTCGATGTCGGCTTCGGCGAGTTCCGCCGCCAGCTCACCTACAAGTCCAGCTGGTACGGCGCGGAGCTGGTCGTCGTCGACCGGTGGCTACCCAGCTCCAGAACCTGCTCGGCGTGCGGGTGGCACAACCCCGACCTGACCCTCGCCGACCGCACCTACCGGTGCGGCCAGTGCGGCCTGGCCATCGACCGCGACCTCAACGCCGCGATCAACATCGCCGCAGCAGCGGCCCAGACCACCGACCCATCCCGAGAAGGGCGTCCGACGCTGGCGAGAACCAAGCCGGCCCGGACGCCCAGGGACGGGTCAGAGCCCGACACCCGCGACGAGCGGGACCCCGAGGCGTCATATCGGGTGCCTGACGAGCCAGGCCCGGCCACGGCCGGACCCGGCGAGGACGCAGGAAGACCACCACCCAACCGGTGGCGGCCACCCCAGCCGAGTGATCGGCTGGCGTCCCACACGCCGGAGCCTGCGCTAGCCAGCTAGCCCAGACCCCACGAGCGCACGGGACGGTCCCTCCCTAGCACCACCCCCAGGGCCTTCCAAGGCCAGACCCCACGAGCGCACGGGACGGTCCGCCGGGCCGACACCGATCCGGGCAGTTGCCAAGCCAGACACCCACGAGCGCGCCGGACGGTCCGTTCCCGGCAGCCAAGAGGCCTCCGCGCAGGGGGTGAGGCCCTGTAACCTCCCTCCCATCACCCCCAAGGGGCTCTCCCGCCCCCGGCAGGTCGAGTTGAGAGATTCTCGGTCGATCTGTCCGAATCCGGCCATGGCGGTGGCTTATGGGGGTGAGGGAGGAGGTCGACCATGACAATTCGGCTGCTGCTGGGTGTGGTGGTGACAGCCAGCCTGGCCATAGGGACTGCCGGCTGCACCACACCCCAGGCTCCGACGACGGCGCCGACACCCACGGCGACGTCGTCGCCGACCAGCGCCTCGCAGTCTGCGTCGCCGACAGTGAGCACGACGCCGACGCCGTCGCAGACCCTGGACGCCAACCAGGCGGCCGCTGTATCCGCGGTCAGGGGCTTCTGGGCAGCGGACGCGAAGGTCGGTGCCGACCCTGCAGCCTTCACCAAGGCGCAGATGAACGCCGAGTTTGGTCGATACCTGGGCGGGGACGCGCTCACCTCACAGGTGGGCTATTTCACCAAGCTCAAGGGCAAGGGCCACCGGCGGCTGGGTGAGATTGCAGCCGTGTGGATCAAGGCGTCGGACGTGGCAGACAACCACAGCGCTCGCGGGCTAGAGGTGCATGTGACGGTGTGCCAGGACCAGACGACGCTTCAGCTCGTTGACAAGGCGGGCCAGCCTGTGGCGAATCAACCTACGGACTTCAATCTTCGGCAGTACTCCGTACGGAAGCCGGCGAAGGAGACGCGCTGGCGCGTCTATGGGGCTGTGGCTGCGAGTGGAGAGTGCGGGCGATGAGAGCGCTGCTGCGAGGTCTCGCCTCGGTCCTGATAGCGCTGGTGCTGAGCGGCGTCGCCTTGGCAGCTCCCGCTCGGGCCGGAGGTGGCGCTGACTGCAACATCGGCAGCGATCAGGGCGACTGCGAGATCCACGACACTGATCCTGGTGACGGCAGTGGCGGTGGCGGGGGTGGTGGTGGTGGTGGTAAGCCTTCTACGCCGCTGTGTTCTTCGTTCCCGAATGGTGTGCCGGAGGATCCGCCGTCGTCGGACTGGATCTACATCGAGTGCCAGCTGACGGCCAATGAGGACGACGGCACGATCGGCTTGTGGGTGGAGCCGAGGGCGTCGGCGGAGCAGCTGGCCCGGATGCTGCTGGCCCGGATCAAGTTCCGGCCGATTGACATCGGGCTGGCGCCGAAGGGCGCGGACGCGGTCGCGCTGGTGGGTATGCCGGTGTGGCTTTGGGTTGATGATCCGTCGTCGACGACGTACGGCCCGGCGTCGATTTCGGCGGGCGGGATGAGCTTGACGGCGAAGGTGACCTCGGTCGGCTGGGTGATGGGTGACGGGGCCGAGTTCGTGTGCGGCAAGGGCACGGAGTGGAAGAAGGGGATGGGCGGTGACCCGTCACCGACGTGCGGCCACACCTACTCCGAGCGGGGCACGTACACGGTTCGGGCGACGACGCATTGGGTGGCGCACTGGACGGGCTACGGCCTTTCGGGCGACATTCCGTTCCAGCTGACCCGTACGCGGCAGCTGGAGGTCGGCGAGCTGCAGGTGATCATCAAGCGGGGCGGATAGCGGGGGAGTTGGGCATGTTGGACTCGACGAAGACCAGGGCGAAGTCGGCGGATGCGGCGCCGGTGGGGGTGGCTCCGCCGCCTCCGCGGCTGCGGCGGCGGCCGCTGCTGATTGTGTTGGCGGTGGCGCTGGTGGCGGTCGGAGCGATGCTCGGGGTGTGGTTGTGGAACGCATCGTCGACCGGGGCTGATGTTGTGGTGGTGCGGGCTGCGGTGGGTCGTGGGGAGCTGATCGAGGCGGCTGATCTGGGAACGGCCCGGATCGGTGTCGACCCGGCGCTGCGCACGGTGCCGGCCTCAGAGCTGCAGGGCCTGGTGGGTCAGCGTGCGGTGTCGGATCTGGCGGTGGGGGCGTTGTTGACGCCGGACCAGGTGGGCGTGGTGGTGGTGCCGGGTCAGGGCGAGACGCTGGTCGGGGTGCCGATCATGCCGGGCTTGATGCCGACGGAGGGTTTGCAGGCGGGGGGC
>PHEV01000137.1 GCA_002843035.1 Actinobacteria bacterium HGW-Actinobacteria-5
GGCGTCGTAGTTCTCGGAGTCCATGTGGTTCTCGACGAGGTGGTGGCGCTGCCAGTGGTCGCGGTAGGGGCCACCGGACTTCGCGTTGGTGAACGGGTGGCCGGTCACGTCCGTGGCACAGTGCGACATCCACCCGACCGCGAACGCGATCCGCGCCTCGGCGTCCTTGCGTTCGTCATCGGTCGTCGCGGCCGCGAGGGCGTCCATGGCCTGCCGGAACAGCACGAACGGGAACTGGTAGGTACGCCGGTAGTGGAACATGTCCGACCAGTAGAAGGCGTCGTCGCCGAAGGCTTGCGGCACCCCCGAGGTGAGGACGCCGAACCAGTCGCCCATCTCCGCGAGCAACCCCTTGAACGCGGACATGATCGCCGAGGTGAGCTCGTCGAGCACCTGCGCGAGCTGGGTCGACAACCCGCCGGTCAGCTGGGAAGCCAACTGGGCGTTGTTCGTCGAGATCGGGGCGATCCACTTCTCCCATTTGCCGACGAACTCGCCGTCCACCACCTCCCACACGTCCAGCGCCCACTGCACGACCTGTCGGATCACCTGTCCGGTCGTGTTCTTGAAGTCGGGCAGGAGGTAGAACAGGTCAGGTCCCAGCGAGCCGAGCGCAAGGTAGTTGCGCCAGGTGTGGCAGTGCTCTCCGATCGCGCGGGCCTCCGCCGCCGTGATCGGGAAGCCTGAGGGGACGGTGCCGTCCCGCAATCGGCGTGCCGTGTCGTGTGCCGCCTCGAGGTGCACGTACCAGCCGGGCATATCGGTCTCCTCCCACGCGAGACCGGGAGGTCTCGTCGGGCATCAGAGGCCGCGGAGGAATCCCCGATACATGCCCGCGCCGGGCCCCGGCGCGGTGGTGGGTCTCAGCTCGCCCAGCGTCCGGTGAAGAACAGCCACGCCCAGACCGCCTGGACGGCCAGGGCGACCACCGCCAGCAGGCTGACCAGCACGACCCGCCACGCGGGCGGACGGCCGCGGCCTTCCACGAGGCGGCCGACCAGAATCCACAGCGGGAACCACAGCAGCACTGCCCGGTTCACGCTCATGAACCAGTAGGACGTCCCGAACGCGACCAGTTGCAGCCCCACCCAGGTCGCCTCTGCCCAGCGCCGCTGCGCCAGCTGGACGATGGTGACCACCAGCCCGACGGCCATCGAGACGATCTCGGCCGCGAACACCCAGCGCCATTCCGGGTGGTCGGCGTACGCCCCCGGTGCAAGCACGTTCAGGGTGTGCTGCAGCGACTGCCAGGGCCAGGCGAAGCCTCGCGCCCAGCCGGACGTCTGCGCGTCCAGCCAGGCCGTCCAGCTGCCGGTGATCGCGTACAGGTAGCCGAGGTAGGCCGCGACCACGGCCACCGGCAACCCCAGCCAGGCCAGCCGCCGGCCCCGTTCGCGGGACGCACCCGCCTGGGTGAGTGCGAGCACGGCCATCGCCGCGATCAGGAACACCCCGGACACCCGGACGGACGCGGCCACCGATGCCAGCACCGCCGCCGCCCCCCACTGTCGCGCGGTGGCCCGCTCCCACGCCCAGAAGGCGGCCGCGCAGAACACCGCCTCGGTGTAGGGCACCAGCGTGAACACCGCCGTGGGCGCGAGCAGCCACGCGATCGCTGCCGGTGCCCCGCCCAGCCGGTACAGCGCCGCCGCGGCGAGCCCGGACGCAACCAGCGCCAGCACCGTCCCGACCGCCAGCACCGGAAGACCGACGGAGGAGGCCAGCCGGACCAGCAGCGGCCAGCCGGGGAAGAACGCGATCGAGTTCGCCTCGGCGTACCCGTTCTCTGCGATCCCCAGGTAGTGCGCGACGTCCCAGTTGCCGAGGACATCCTTCGCCGCCCGGTGCTCGGTCACCATCACCCAGATCGCCACCAGAAGCATCACCAGCCGGGTCCCGAGCCACGCCTGCACCACCAGCCGGGCGTCGGTGCGCGGGCCCGCTCCCGACGGCCTGGACCGGCCTGCGGAACCTGACCGGGAGCGGTGTGGTCCCGGCCGGCCGGAGCGGGAGACCTGCCGCCCGCTCGCGGCGCTCACGAGGACAGGCCCCGCAACACCCGGGTCATCCAGGGTGCGTCCGGGGCCTCGTCCAGCACCCCACCGTCCGGGTCGTCGAGCCCACCGGCGCGCACGATGTCGAGACGTGGGTCGAGCATGTCCCGCACCACCCGGACGCACAGCCACAGCTGCACCCCGATCCGGACCACGATCGCGAGCACGTACAGCCGTTCCTGGCCCGCGCCGTTGGCCAACTGGCCGTCCAGATAGCCCCAGACCGCGGCGAAGTACGCCGTCTCGGCGATCGTGAACACGAGCCAGTCCACCCACCGTGGCCGCGCGAGCACCAGCAGCGGCAGCAGCCACAGCACGTACTGCGGGGAGTAGACCTTGTTCACCATCACGAACAGCGCGACCATCAGGAACGCACCCTGGGCCAGCCGGGGCCGCCGCGGCGCGAGCAACATGATCAGGCAGATGACGATCGTTCCGATCACCAGCAGCGCCGTGACCAGCCGCGAAACCGACTCGATGGGGATGTCGATCAGGCCCAGCGCGTACCAGAGCGAACCGAGGTCGGGGCCGCGGTCGGAGTTGAACGTCCAGAAGTTCAGCCAGCCGTCCGGGCTGGCCAGGTAGACCGGCAGGTTCACCGCCAGCCACGACCCGGCCGCGCCGGCATAGGCCAGCAGCATCGCCCGGATCCGGTTCGATCTCAGGCACAGGATGGTGATCGGCACCAGCAGCAGGAGCGGATACAGCTTCGCCGCCACCCCTAGTCCGAGCCAGAACCCGGCCCAGAAGGGCTTCCGTCTTGACCACGCCAGCAGGGCCAGGGCGGTCAGGGCGAGCACCAGCGCGTCCCAGTTGATCAGCCCGACCGTCCAGATCGCCGGGGACGCCGCGATCATCAGCGCGTCCCACGGCCGGCTCAGCCGCAGGTGTGACCAGATCAGGACGACCATCAGCGCGAACAGCAGCACGGCGTTCACGGCGAAGAACAGGTCCGCGGCGTGCGAGACCTCGTCGGCGCTGAGCCCCGGTTGCCCCTTTCCGCCCAGGAACAGCACGAGCCGGCGGCACAACTCCATGAACCCGCCGGTGAGCACCGGGTACTCCAGGTCGGTCTGGAGGAAGGGGACGAGCCCGTCCTTCAGCCCGCGCCAGTAGTACAGCACCGGGATGTCGGAGTAGCACATCCACGGCAGGTACTGGTCACCACCGCCCTGGCAGGGGACCTGCCGCACCATCACGATCAGCCACGACACCGTCAGCGTGAGGTAGGCCCACGGCGCCGGGGAGAACCAGATCCCGCTGCGGCGGGCATGCCGGCCGACAGGACCGCCGAGCACCGCCGACAGCGCCGGAACTGGGTTGGTCACCCCGCGATCCTATGGGCCCTTGGTCGCCGTGCCGGTGGGTTTCGGGTTGCCGGGTTGGGTCGGCGGGTCCGTCGTCGTCGGGTCCGTGGTCGGGTCCGGCGTCGGGGTGTCGGTCGGAGTGGGCGTGTCGGTGGCGCTCGGCGTGGGCGTGGCGCTCGGCGTGTGGGTCGCGGTGGGCTTGGGCGAGATCGTGGACGGACGGTTGGTCGGCGGGTCGAAGGCGATCTTGTCCTTGCCGTTCATCGCGACCTGCATGTAGTCCAGCCAGGTGGACAGGGGCCAGGTGGCGCCGTAGAAGCCGTGGCCGAGGTCGCTGGTGCCCTGCTTGCCCTTCACGTACATCACCGCTGTGGTGACCTGGCGGGTGAAGCCGACGAACCACGCTGCCCGCGTCTCCCGCACCGTGACCGTGCCGTAGGAGGTCTTCTTCTTGACGCCGTAGCCGACGGTGCCGGTCTTGCCGGCCACCGGGTAGCCCAGGTACGCAGCCCGGGAGCCGGTGCCGTCCTGGGTCACCTTGGTCAGCGCATAGGAGACGTCGGTGGCGACGTCCATGGGAATGGTCTGGGTGCCCTCGGTGTCGGCCTGGAAGACGCTCTTGCCGGCGTCGTCGAAGACCTCCGCGACCACGTGCGGGGCGTGCCGCACGCCCTGGTTGGCGAAGGTCGAATAGGCGGCGGCCTGGTTGAGCGGGCTCACCTCGGTGTTGCCGAGCGCGATCCGGTTGCTCAGGTCCCAGTGCCCGCCGGACGGCAGCCCTGCGGCCTCCGCCATGGCCTGCACCTTGGCGGGGCCGTCCGGGATCTGCGTGACCAGGTCGACGAACGCCGAGTTCACCGAGTGGGTCAGCGCGTTCTGCATGGTGATCCGGCCGAAGTTCCCGTCGGCGTTGCGGACCGGCACGGAGTCGCCCTTCGGCGTGAAGGAGTTGCCGTTCAGCGTGTCCTTGAAGCTCCAGCCGTTCTCCAGCGCTGTGGCGAACGCGTAGGTCTTGAACGTCGAACCGGTCGGACGCGGGTTCGTCGCCCAGTTCCACTGGCTCGTCAGGAAGTCGGGGCCCCCGTAGAGGGCGAGCACGCCTCCGGTGGCGTTGTCGATCGAGGCGAGGCCGGCGTGCAGCTGCTTGGCCGCCTTCTTGTCCCCGCCCGCGGCCTGCAGGGTCAGCTTCTGTGCGGCCTTCACCGCGGCGTCCTGCAGCTTCGCGCTGAAGGTGGTGACCACCTTCAGCCCGCCGCCGTTGATCTCGCTCTCCGTGAAACCCTTGGCCAGCAGGTCGTTCTTCACCATGTTGAGCAGGAACCCCTTGGGCCCGCCGTAGGTGGAGTCCTGGACGCGCTTGGGGAACTTGGGCAGAGCGTCGTAGATCTCGGCCCGCTGCGCCGCGGTGATCGCGTTCGTGTCGACCATGCCGTTCAGCGTGTACTGGTACCGCTCGAGCAGATCAGCGGCCTGCTGCTCGCCGTTGGCCGGATCGAGGTTGCCCGGGGAGTTCACGATCGCGGCCAGCGCGACCGACTGGGCCAGGTCGAGCTTGGCCGCGGGCTTCTTGAAGTAGGCCTGGGACGCCGCCTCGATGCCGTACGCGCCGCGTCCGAAGTACACCGTGTTCAGGTAGCCCTCGAGGATGTCCTGCTTGGTCAGCGTCTGGCCCATCTTGGCCGCCAGCAGGAGTTCCTTCGCCTTGCGGGAGAAGCTCTTCTCCGAAGTCAGGTACATGATCTTGATGTACTGCTGGGTGATCGTGGAACCGCCGCCGGAGGCCGTGACATCGGCCGGCGCGAGCCCGACCAGGCCGAGCCCGGCGCGGAACAGGCCGGAGGCGGAGACCCCGGGGTCGGTCCAGAAGGTCCGGTTCTCCGCGGCGACGATCGCGTCCTTCACATGCTGCGGCATCTGGGCGTACGGGATCGTCTGCCGGTTCTGCACCTGGAACGAGCCGAGCTTCGTCTTGCCGTCGTTGTAGTAGACGAAGGTTGTGTTGGTCTTGAAGTCGGAGTTCGGATCGGGGAGCTTGATCGAGGAGTAGGCGTAGGCGACCGCCCCGGCGCCGATCACTCCGACCACCAGCATGATCGAGAGGATCCACAGGGGGATACGCAGCCAGAGACTGCGCTTCTTTCGTCCCTTGCGGTTGGTCTTGGGGGCGTTCCGCACTCCGGCGGAGCGCTTCGGGTTAGCCATAGATGTCCTCGACGGTCTGCTGGCGGCGGGGCGGACGGCGCGTGACGCCGTCCCCGAGCAGGTAGGAAGCGATCATGTGGTTCCAGCCGCAGTCGGTGCACACCTCGACCACGCGGACGGTGAACTCGCCGTACTCGTTCTCCATCTCGTTCAGCTCCGGGGTGGACCTGATCCGTCCGGAGTACTGGCCGAGCTGGTCGCCGAACACGTAGTTCAGGTTGGTCAGGCGGGGTGCCGCGCAGATCGGGCAGTGCACCGCCGATTCCTCGCCGTGGTGCAACGCTGCCCGGATCAGCAGGGGGTCCGCGTCGCAGACGTCGGTGCCGTCCAGCGAGCGTTGGGGACGCTTCAGCGCCTGCAGCGTGTTGCGCCGCTGCAGGGCATAGTCCACCTCTTGCCGCCGAGACCACATGACTTCAAGGGTAAATGGAGGCCCGGAATTTCTCGATTCGGCGACGACCCGCTGAGCGTGGGGCGCCGGCCCGGGGCCCGATCTTCGGACTACGGTCGTAGGCGCAGCGGGCCGGGCCGCGACCTGCGTCGGACGCCTCGACGGCGCGGAACCGGCCGCCTCAGCTGCTCCGTTCGTCGGGATTCAGGTGGTCGAGGCGGTTCAGCCAGTGCACCCGGGCGCGCCCCGGCCCGGCGTCCACCTCGACCAGCACGGTGCCGGTGTTGCCGAGTTCGAGCCAGGTCGGCAGGTCGCCGTCACCGGCGGGCGGCCAGTTGGCCAGGGCGCGCAGCAGGTACTGGGAGAACCAGGCGTGAGTGACCAGTCCGACCACCGCATCGGTGCCTCCGAAACGCTCCCGGAACTCGGCGGCCACGCCCTGCGCACGCACCCACGCTTCCTCGGGGAGCTCGAACGGACGCCGGTACCAGCCCTCGGCGTCGGCGTCGGGGGGCCACCGCAGCCGGTCACTGATGGCGCCCAGGACGGACGCCGGGCTGCCAGGACTCGGCGTCCCCCTGGTCGACAGGCCGGTGTACTCGCCGGTGTAGACCCCGTTCACCTCGTGCAGCAGGCGGTGGCCCCACAGCGGCACGTCGACGGCCTCGGCCAGCGGCGCGGCGGTCTCTACGGCCCGGTGCATCAGCGACGTGAACAACTGGTCCGGACGCGGCAGCGCCCCGGTCACCACGTGCTCGGCGAGCCGCCGGGCCTGCCGCCGTCCCAGCTCGGTAAGATGCGGGTCGGGGACGCGGTCCCTGGCGTGCCCGGCCTCGGCCTCCAGCTGGTTGTTCGCGGACTGGCCGTGGCGGATCAGGAGTAGCTGCACGTCGGCAGACTACCGAGGGGCCGCCTGCTTGACGGCGCGCGGAACCGCAGTGTGACCGGCCGGAAGGGCTGCCTGCGGCGCCGAAACGCACCCACCGCGCAGATCCTCCCGCCAGCGCTCGCCCCACTTTTGGGCGCCGGGTCCTGGGGATGCCACAATGGGCGCCGCGCGGGGCATTAGCTCAGTTGGTAGAGCACCTGCTTTGCAAGCAGGGGGTCAGGGGTTCGAGTCCCCTATGCTCCACCCGCCTGCGGGCGATCCCGATCCGGGGCGTCCGACACCCAGCCAACTCTCAGCTGGTTCCACTAGCGTGGCCCCATGGAGATCCCGAGCGACTACCCGGACGCCCTCACCGACGAGCTGGCGCCCTTCGGGTTCGAGTTCACTTCGGTCACCCCCGGTGAGGACGGCGGCACCAACATCCTGTTCGAGGCCGAGCCGGACTCGTTCGTGCGCACGTACCCCGAGCTGGGCATCGAGGAGTCGTACGGGGACGCCTGGCCGCCGGCACGCCTGCAGCTGTGGCTGCGGTTCGACTCGCACGGCGATCCGATCGAGATCACGTTCGAGGTGTTCGACCTGCTCGCCTGGGCTGCGTCCGTCGATCCCCAGCTGCACGCCCGCCTGAACACCATGGAGGACCCGGCCGAGCAGGCGATCGCGGTGGGCGAGGCGATGGCCCGCACGCTCGAGCAGGAGCCCGCGCCGGCCGACGACTACTTCGAGTAGTCCCCGCCGGATCGGGTCCCCGACTCAGCCGGCCGGACGCGCCAGCCGGTCGGTACCGGCGGCCCACGCCTCGGCGTTGGGCCGATTCGACTCCTGCCAGTACCACCAGGCGGCGCAGGCGGCACCGACCAGCAGCACGGTCACCCCGATCACTCTCGACACGGCACTCCTCCTCAGGATCGTGTTCCCGTTCATCGCGTGCCGGACGGGCTCGGCGTCATCGCGACCTTCGGCCCGGCGTCCGCGGTCGACGTCGGGCCGGGCGTCGCTTCGGGGGAGCCGCTCGCTGCGCTGACCGGTTTGTCTGGCGACGACGCGAGGGACGCGGGCTGTGAACGCGTCGAGGTCGGCCGGACGGCGATGGTCGGCGCAGGTCCGGCGAACATGTCGTTGGCCAGCGCCGTGCGCAGCCGGGCCAGCGCGGTCGGGTCGGCGTCGGCACCCTCGGCCGACGCCGCGGACTGCAGCGGCCAGGTCACCACGGAGTCGGCGCGCACCCGCGACTCGACCATCGTCTCCCGGATCTCGTCGCTGGTGAGCCCGGCGTCAACGGTCAGGCAGGGGGTCAGGGCGTTCATCACCTTGTCAAAGCGGTTGGGATCGGCGATCGTCACCCCGAGGCTGGCCCGGGCGAGCGCTGCGCGCAACAGGTCGGCGGTGCGGACCGACCGCGCCAGCGGATTGGGCGCACCGCCCAGATAGGTGACCAACTGGTCGCCGTCCAGCACTTCGGAGCCCAGCGTGATGCCGCCCAGACTGTCCACCACGTGCCCGAAGCCGTCCAGGTCGACCTGCAACTGGTGGTCCATCCGGGCCCCGGTGAGGTCCTCCACCGCTCGCGCGGTGAGCAGCGGGCTCCGGGCGAAGCTCGCGGCCAGGGTCGTGCGCGCGCTGCCGTCGTCGGCGAGCAGGTCCGCGGGCAGGGCGACGAGGGTCAGGTCGCGGCGCGATGCGGACAGGTGCGCGATCACGACCGCCTCGAGCGTGCCGTCGCCCTGCGTGGTCATCAGCAGGTAGTTGATGGCGCTCACGCCGTCCACGGCCACCGCGGTGGGCCGGCCCTCGTAGCTGGGCAGAGGCTCTTCCCGCTGCAGCCCGTCCACGGCATCGCCGAGGCGGTCGAAGTAGACCGTCAGCAGGGCCACCCCGCCGACCGAGACCGCCATCACGCCGATCAGCAGGCCGATGGCCAGGCGGTCGAGGAGACGTCGTCTCCCCTGCCCGGTCTCTCTGCTCGGCTCCATGCCACCCCCTGCTTTCCCGGCGTCCAGCCTAGGAGACCCGGCCAACCGGGGTGTGCACCGCTCCTCAGAACGTCTCCCTTCACCGTCGCGCCAACG
>PHEV01000138.1 GCA_002843035.1 Actinobacteria bacterium HGW-Actinobacteria-5
AGCCGTTCGTCGGTGGTGGTGGCGAGCACCTGGTCATGGCGCCGAACCACCGGGCCCTGGGTGCGGCTTCGTTTGCTCACGCCGGCCATTATCCGCCCCCGGCATGCCGCTTGTGCGCCGATGACCCGGAGGGTTCCTCCCCCGCCCCTCGTCTAGGCTCGCCGCGTGGGCGAACCAGGAGCGTGCCCGTGCGGATCGGGCCGGGGCTACGACGCGTGCTGCGGCCCCCTGCACGCCGGTGTCACGCAGGCCACGACTCCCGAAGCGTTGATGCGGTCGCGCTATGCCGCCTTCGCCCTGGGCGAGGCCGGCTACCTGCTCCGCACCTGGCACCCGCGGACGCGTCCGCCCGAGCTCAGCCTCGACGCCGGGTTGAGCTGGCTGTCCCTGCAGGTCGTGGACGCGGCCGGCGAAGAGGTCGAGTTCATCGCCCGCTACCGCGGGCCGACGGGGCGTGGGTTCCTCCGCGAACGCTCGCGGTTCGCGCGGCATCGCGGCCGCTGGTTCTACCTCGACGGCGGGCAACCCTGAGCCGGCGCCCGAACCCGACCGGGTGCTCCCGCTCCGCTCCCGGTACCGCCGCGCGCCAGCGGCGGTCCGTCCCGTGTCGTCAGGCCAGCGCGGCCAGGACTGAGGCCACATCCTCCGCGGTGTTCCAGACGTGGAACGCCAGCCGGAGCCGGCCGGCCCGCCCGGAGGCGCGGATGCCGGCGGCGGCCAGCCGCGCCAGCAGCTCACCCTCGGGGTCTTCGATGGTGATGATCGCCTGGTGCTGCTCGGCGAGCCCGAGTCCGCGGCAGACCGCGTCGCCCAGGGCGCTCGCGTGCCGCCAGATCGCGGCGATGTCGGCGGTGGCGAACAACCCGATCGACTGCTCTGCCCCGACAAATGCCTGCCAGGCGGGCGACACGTCGAAGCGGCGGGCGTCGGAGGCGAGCTCCATCCCGCTGCCGTAGACGCTCCGCCAGGGCTGCTCACCGGCATACCAACCCGCAGCCACCGGACGCAGCCGCGCGGCGAACTCCGGGGTGAGGGTGAGGAAGGCGACGCCGCGAGGGGCGGCCAGCCACTTGTAGGCGTGACAGACCGTGGCGTCGAACCTGCTCGCATCCACAGGGAGGACGCCGGCGGCCTGGGTCAGATCGACCAGGGTGGCCGCACCGACCGACCTGGCCGCAGCGGCGATCGCGTCGGCGTCGGCCACCTCGCCCGTGGCCGACTGCACGAGGGAGAACACCACCAGGTCGGTGTCGGCTGTGACGGCTTCGGCCAGCTCGCCGACCGGGGCCTCACGGACGACGAGCCGCTCCCCGACGAGGAACGGGTAGACCATCGAGGTGAAGTCGCCCGCCGCGATCAGGACCACGGCACCATCGGGCAGCGAGGCCGAGACGTTGGCCACCAGCGCGGAGGTCTGGGAGCCGATCGCGACGCGGTCCGCACCCACCCCGACCAGTCGGGCGTAGGCCGCCCGGGTGCGGGCCACCGTGTTGTCGTAGGCACCCAGGTCGGCCTGACCCGCACGCCAGCGGTCCTCGTCGGCCCGCATCGCTGCGATCGCCCGACGGGGGGCGACCCCGCAGCTCGCGGCCGAGAGATAGCCCGGTTCGATGTCGAACTCCGCCGCCAGTTCGGAGACGGCCAGAGGGGTGGCGGCGAGCAGCGTGGTCATGGAACGAGCCTGCCGCACCCTGAGCCATCACACCAGAGCATGTTTCCTGTCGAACCGATAACATGACAGCATGACTGAGGAGCCACGCCTCGACCTGCACACCATCCGGATCGTCCGCGCCATCGCCGAGCACGGCTCGATCACTGCCGCCGCAACCGCGCTCGGCTACAGCCAGCCGGCACTCAGCCAGCACCTGCGCCGGGCCGAGTCCCGGCTCGGTGCGCCCCTCGTGCTGCGAGTGGGACGTGGCGTCCGGTTGAGCGAACCCGGACGCGTCGTCGCCCGCCACGCCGGCCCGATCCTCGCCGCCCTGACCGCAGCAGAGGACGAGTTGTCCCGCCTCGTCGACCAGGCCACCGGAACCGTCAGGGTTGCCGCCTTCCCGAGCGCGTCCTCGACCATCGTGCCGGCCCTGATCGCGCGGCTCTCCCGGCAGCACCCCGGCCTCCACCTCGCCTACACCGAGGCAGAGCCGCCCGAAGCGCTGGCGATGCTCGCCGAAGGCAGCATCGACCTCGCGATCACGTTCAGCTTCCCCGGAGACCCCGCGGATCCGCACGCCGACCTGGTCGGTACCACGATCGTGCCGCTGTTCGACGACCCGGTCGCGGTCGTGCTGCCGTCCAGCCACCGGCTCTCGCACGAGCACACCGTGGAACTGGACGACCTCGCCGAGGATGCCTGGATCGCCGGCTGCCCGCTGTGCCGCGGTCACCTGCTGGCCGCCTGCGGCTCGGTGGGGGTGAGCCCGCGGATCACCCACGCCACCGACAACTCGGTCGCAGTCCTCGGGCTGGTCGCGGCCGGTGTCGGGGTCGCGCTGCAGCCGCGTCTGGCCCTGGAGCCGCTCGAACTGCCGCCGGGGGCACGTGCGCACGAGGTGCTTCCGGCCAGCGATCGCAGCGTGCGGGCGGTGCTGGTCCGTGGCGCCGAGTCGGTGCCGACCCTCGGCGCCGTCCTGGCGACCCTGATCGAGGTGACCGCGGCGCGGCGTCAGGACAGCCAGCGCAACAGCGCGTCCCTGCAGGCGTAGAGGTCGGCCACCGGGCAGTACTCGTCGTCGGCGTGGGCCTTGCCCGGGTCGGCCGGCCCGAAGTTCACCGCGGGCACACCGAGCGCGCTGAACCGCGCGACATCCGTCCAGCCGTACTTCGGACGGGCCTCGCCTCCCACCGCGGCGAGGAACTCCTGCGCGATCGGACGGTCGAGTCCCGGCCGGGCGCCGGGCGCGACGTCGATGAAGTCCAGCTCGTGGCCCGCGAAGACCTCGCGACAGTGGCGCTGCGCGTCCGCCTCGTCGCGGTCAGGCGCGAACCGGAAGTTCACGGTGAGCATGCAGGCGTCCGGGATCACGTTGCCGGCAATGCCGCCCGCGATCGCGACGGCGTTGAGGCCCTCCCGGTAGACCAGGCCGTCGACGTCGACCTGGCGGGGCTGGTAGGCCGCCAGCCGGGCGAGCGGCTCCGCGACATCGTGGATGGCGTTGTGGCCGAGCCAGGCGCGAGCCGAGTGCGCGGCCGTGCCACGGGTGGAGAGCGTGAACCGCAGCGTGCCCTGGCAGCCACCCTCGACCTGGGCGGAGGTCGGCTCCATCAGCACCGCGAAGTCGCCGGCAAGCCACTCCGGGTGCTCGCGGGCGACCCGCGTGAGGGAGTTGTCCTCTGCCGCGACCTCTTCGTGGTCGTAGAAGATCCAGGTGATGTCGCGATTCGGCGCGTCGAGCGCGGCCGCACAGGCGAGGGCGACGGCCACCCCGCCCTTCATGTCGGCCGTGCCGCGCCCGAAGACCAGGTCGCCCTCGAGCCGGGACGGAAGGTTGCCCGCGACCGGCACGGTGTCGAGGTGGCCTGCGACCACGACACGTTCGGACCGACCCAGGTTCGTGCGGGCCACGATGGTGTCGCCGGTCCGGACCACCGCCAGGTGCGGCAGGCGCCGCAGGGCCGCTTCGACCAGGTCGGCGAGAGCCCGCTCGTTGCCGCTGACCGACTCGACGTCCACCACCTGCTGGAACAGGGTCACCAGGTCCCCGGTCAGCTCAAGGCTCATGCGCCGAGCCTATCCACTCCCCGGGTAGGCTGGCCGCCATGACCCGACCCGCCCACGGCTGGGGCCTGGCCACCACCCACGAGTCCGGCCAGGTTCTCGACACCTGGTTCCCCGCGCCCGCCCTCGGCCATCCCGCGACGCGGGAAGCCCCGGCTGCCCTCGTCGCCGCCGCCCAGGACGACCGGGAGCGGAGGGTGAAGAGCACCCCGGTCCTGGTCGAGATCGACCTGGACACCCCGCCCGCAGACGTTCCGGACGCCTACCTGCGGCTCCACCTGCTCAGTACCCGGCTCTGCGCACCGCGCAGCGTCGACCTCACCGGGCTGTTCGGCGTGCTGCCGAACGTGGTCTGGACCAACTTCGGCCCGTGCGCGGTGGACGGATTCGAGGACGTCAGGCTGGCGCTGCGTTCGGCGCGCGGCCGGGTCACCGTCTTCGGGGTCGACAAGTTCCCCCGGATGACCGACTACGTGGTGCCCGCCGGCGTGCGGATCGCCGACGCCGACCGGGTGCGGCTCGGCGCGCACCTGGCCGCCGGCACGACCGTCATGCATGAAGGATTCGTCAACTTCAACGCCGGCACGCTGGGCTCGTCCATGGTCGAGGGCCGGATCTCCGCCGGCGTCGTGGTCGGCGATGGCTCGGACGTCGGCGGCGGCGCGTCCATCATGGGCACGCTGTCGGGTGGCGGCCAGGAGCAGATCACGATCGGCGAGCGGTGCCTGCTGGGCGCCGAGTCCGGCGTGGGAATCTCGCTGGGCGACGACTGCGTGGTCGAGGCGGGTCTCTACGTGACGGCCGGCACCAAGGTGAGCCTGCCCGGCGGTGCCGTGGTGAAGGCCCTGCAACTCAGCGGACGCAGCGGACTGCTGTTCATCCGGAACTCCCTGACCGGTGCGGTCGAAGCCCGTTCGCGGGCCGGTTCGGGCGTCGAACTCAACACCGCGCTGCACGACAATTGAGGTTTCCGTGAAGCAGGCCAGAGGGGCACTGTGGGCAGTCCTCGGCATCGTGGTCGTGCTCGCGCTCGTTGCCGGCGGCGTCATGCTGTGGGCCAACTACAACAAGTCCCCGCTGCCCATCGAGGACCGCTGCACGGCGACGGCGGGCGGACGCACCACCACGATCGCACCCGAACAGGCCCGCAACTCCGCGATCATCGCCGGCACGTCGATCAGGCGCGGGCTGGCACCGCGGGCTGCGTCGATCGCCCTCGCCACGGCCTACCAGGAATCCGGCATCCGCAACCTCGACTACGGTCATGCGGACTCCCTGGGGCTGTTCCAGCAGCGGCCGTCGAAGGGGTGGGGCACCGAGGCGCAGATCATGGACCCCTGGTACTCCAGCAACGCCTTCTACAAGGCCATGGAGCGGGTCAAGGACTGGCAGTCGAAGGACATCAACGACGTCGCGCAGGCCGTGCAGCGCAGCGCCTACCCGGACGCGTACCGCCGACACGTCCCGAATGCGCGGACGCTGGCCAGCTCGCTGACCGGTGAGACCCCGGCCTCCTTCACCTGCGCGGTCGGCTCGCCCGCCGCGGCCGACCCCGGCGGCATGGGCGACTTCCTGGTGAAGACCCTGGGCAAGGGCACGATCACCGTCGCGCGCACCGACGACACCCTCACGGTCACGACGAAGAGCACCCAGCACGCGTGGGCGGTCGCGCAACTGGCGATCGCGAACGCCGCCAGCTACGGACTGGCGTCCGCGCAGGTCGGGCCGTACTCGTGGACCCACTCCCGCACCAGCCTGGCCGACTGGGTCGGCTCGGGTCCGACGGACACCGCCATGGACGTGAAGCTGGTCTTCCCCGGCCCGTCACCGCGCTGAGGTTCCTCGCGGCCGGGTCTCAGCGGAGCCCGGCGGGTCTGACCTGACGCCCTAGCCGCCCAGGCGCTGCGCGGCAGCGGCGATCCGCTCGTCGGTCGCGGTGAGGGCCACGCGGACGAACCTGCCTCCGCCCGCCCCGTAGAAGTCGCCGGGCGCCACGAGGATGCCCATCCCCGCGAGGTGGTCGACACTCGCTCGGCAGTCCTCGTCGCGGGTGCACCACAGGTAGAGCGAGCCCTCGGAGTGCTCGACCCGGAAACCGGCAGCCTCGAGCGCGGGACGAAGCAGGGCACGCCGCGCGGCGTAGCGGGCCCGCTGCTCCTCCACGTGAGCCTGGTCGCCGAGCAGCGCGACCATCGCAGCCTGTACCGGGCCGGGGAGCATCAGGCCGGCGTGCTTGCGCACCTCGAGCAGTGGACGCACGATCGCCGGGTCACCGGCGACGAAGCCGGCCCGGTAACCGGCCACGTTCGAACGCTTCGACAAGGAGTGCACCGCGAGCAGCCCGTCGAGCGAACCGCCGTTCACGAACGGGTTCAGCACCGAGACCGGTTCGGCGTCCCACCCGAACTCGCCGTAGCACTCGTCGGAGGCCAGCACGGCACCGACCTCGCGGCAGGCGTCCACCCACTCGCGGAGCCGGGCCACGTCGAGGATCTCGCCGTGCGGGTTCGCCGGGGAGTTGATCCAGACCAGCTTCGGCCGCATCTCGAACACCCAGGACGGGTCGTCGCAGCGGAGCACGGCCGCGCCTGCGATCAGGGCGCCGACACCGTAGGTCGGGTAGGCGATCTCGGGAACCACGACGGCGTTCCCTGCATGGACGCCCAGGAGTGTCGGCAGCAGCGCGACGAGTTCCTTCGTGCCGATCACCGGCAACACCCCGGCGTCGCTGAGCCCCTCTGCACCCCAGCGACGGGAGAGGTAGCCGATGATCGCCGCACGCAGCTCCGGCGTCCCCCAGGTCGCGGGGTAGCCGGGCGCGTCCGCCGCCTCGGCGAGCGCGTGCTGGGCGATCAGCGGGGTCGGGTCGACCGGGGTGCCGACCGAGAGGTCGACGATGCCGTCGGGGTGCGCAGCCGCGCGGGCCTTCGCCGCGTCCAGCGAGTCCCAGGGGAAGTCGGGCAGGCGATCCGCCAGGGGTTGGTTCACTCGCCCTGTGGCGGCAGCGCGGCAACCGTCGGGTGGTCGTAGTCGACCGCGCCGAGCTTCGCCGCACCGCCGGGCGAGCCGAGCTCGTCGAAGAAGTGCACGTTGATGTCGTAGTACTCGGCCTGGTCGGCGGGCACGTCGTCCTCGTAGAAGATCGCCTCGGTCGGGCAGACCGGCTCGCAGGCCCCGCAGTCCACGCACTCGTCGGGGTGGATGTAGAGCATCCGGTTGCCCTCGTAGATGCAGTCGACCGGACACTCCTCGACGCACGCGAGATCCTTGATGTCCACACACGGGAGAGTGATCACGTACGTCATGGGCCGGCTCCTGGGTCGTTGCTGCAAAACTGAGCAGCACTCTACAACTGACAACGGGAGGCGAAGCGACGTGCCCCGCCGGGATTCCACCAGCCAACCACCCGTGGGTGGGCGGGTCAGCCTGCGGCGTTCGCTCGGCGACGGAGCGGGCGACCTGCTCGGCTTCGTCCTGGCCACGGACGCAGAGCGCCTGGTCGTGCGGGACCGGCGCGGCGTCGTACACGAAATCGCCTGGTCCGACGTGCTCGCCCGGAGGGCGGTCGGCGTCGCGCGCGGCCGCGACCCGCTGCGCACGCCGCGCGCGGAGCTGGACCGGTTGGCGGTGGTGGCCGGCGTCGCTGGACGGGCGTTCGTGGCTCGGTTGTGCGACCTGCTCGACGGCCGCGACCCGGCGCCGCCCCCCGAATGGACGGCTCCCCCACCCTGCGCGGCCCACCTCGCCGGCGAGTGGGTGACCGCCGGTCCGTGCCCCGACCTGCTCGGCCTGGCATGGTGGGCGAGCCACCACGACGCCCGGAGCATCCAGGTGCGCACGTCGGACGCCGGGGTGGTCGCCACCCTGCGGCAGCTCGGCTTCCACGAGCGGTCCTGAGCGCCTTCGCCAGGGACCGACCTGCGCAACGACCGTCAGGCGCAGCGACATCGTCCGCGATGCATGGCGGACCTGCGCTGTTCCGGCCGGGTCGGCGGACCCGCCGCCTAGGTAACCGACTCGGCCTCGTCGGCGCGGTCAGCCGCCGGTGCGGCGACCACGCCGAGCTGTGACACGACGATCCCGATCACCATCAGGGCGGCGCCGACGTAGCCGCGCAGCCCCATGTTCTCGCCCAGGATCAGGGCCCCGCCGATCGCACCGAACACCGACTCCATCGCCATGATCAGGGAGGCGTGCGTGGCGAGCGCGTCACGCTGGCCGACCACCTGGAGCGTGAAGGCCACGCCGACGCTGAGCACGCCACCGTAGAGGATCGGCACCAGCGCCTGGTCGATGCCCTGGAACGGCGCCGGCTCCAGCAACAGGGCCCCGAAACCGCTCACCACGGCACAGGTGACGAACTGCACGGCGGCGAAGCGCAGCGAGGACACCCCCGGCCCGAAGCGGTCGATCACGAGAATCTGAGCCGCCCAGACCACGGTCGAGATGATCAGCAGCAGTTCCCCCGGGCCGACCGTCAGGGTGTCCGTGACCGCGATCAGGTACAGCCCGATCACCGAGGAGAGCACGCCGAGCACGGTCTGCAGCGAACTCCGGTGGCCCCGGAAGGCCGCGATCAGCGGCACGAAGACCATGTAGAGCCCCGTGATGAAGGCCGCGTTTCCCGCCGGCACGCTCGACATCGCCGCCTGCTGCAGGTTGCTCGCTACCGCGAGCAGGACGCCGGCCAGCACGCCGGGCGGCAGCGCCCGCCGCCAGGCGAGTCGCCGTTGCGGCCACGCCACCCCGCGCCGGGTGGCAAACCACCAGGCGATTGCCGCCACCACCAGCGCGCCGAGCGCGAAGCGGACCGCGTTGAAGCTGAACGGGCCGACGAAGCTCGCCCCGATCCGCTGGGCAACGAAGGCGAAGCCCCAGATCGCTGAGGCGAGCAGCAGCAGCGCGTTGGCGCGCGCCCTGCGGCCGGTGCGGTCGACCAAGCTCAGCCGAGCCTGGACAGGGCGAGCTTGGCCTTTGCGGTCACGTGTTCGGGAGTGAAGCCGTACTTGGTGAAGAGCAGGTTGCCGGCGGCGGATTCGCCGAAGTGGTCGATCGCGACGATCTCGCCGGCCGGTCCGACCAGGTCGCGCCAGCCCATCGGAACG
>PHEV01000292.1 GCA_002843035.1 Actinobacteria bacterium HGW-Actinobacteria-5
CCGAACATCGTCACGCCGATCAGCGGCTTGTGCTCACCCTGCGGCGCGGCGAGCTGCGCCTCGTAGGCCTGCGCCATGCCGGCGATCGCCGCGCACGCGTTGCCGAGCACCTTCGCGGAGATCGAGTTGATCCCGGCCACGTCGACCACCGAGTACATCAGGGTGGTGTCGACCTCGCCCACGTACGGTTTCACGTCACCGGACGCCATGGTCGAGACCAGCAACTTCGGGAAGCCGACCGGCAGCGCCTGCATCGCAGGGGCAGCCACGGAGGAGCCGCCCGATCCGCCGATGGCGAGCAGCCCGTGGATGCGTCCGGACTCGGCCAGGTCGCGCACCACCACGGCCGCGCCGGCGCCCATCACGCCCATCATCTCGCCGCGGTCCCTGCGCTGCCTGACGGCCGCCACGTCCACGCCCGCAGCGGCGATCACCGCCTCCGAACTGACGTCGGCGAGTTCGCTGGTGGAGAAGGAGCCCGTGTCGATGGCGAGGGTCGCCACGCCGAGCCCGTGAAGTCGATCCAGCAGCCAGGCGTACTCCTCGCCCTTCGTGTCGAGGGTGCCCAGCAATGCAACGGTGGCCATGCCCACTCCTTTGTGTCGTTGTGGACAACACGTTAGGAGCGGTCAGCACGGTCGCGCCGATCCAATTCGGACCAATTGGTCCGGCGCGGGCGGGGCTGCACTCGACATACTGAAGCTTGTGCTCGCCACACGCATGGACGCCGCCGAGCTCAGCCGGATGCTCGGTGGCTGGGCCGACCCGGCGGCGCCGCTGTCGGAGGCGCTGGCCGGTTCGCTGATCGAGTTGATCCATGCCGGCTTCATCCCTGCCGGAAGCGCCCTTCCGGCACAGCGTGACTGTGCCCTGGCACTGGGCGTCTCCCGCGCGACCGTGGTTGCCGCGTACGCCGCGCTGGAGGCGAGGGGCTACCTCGTCTCGACCCGGGGCTCGGGGAGCCGGGTCCGGTCCGGCTCCGGCAAGGCGGCAGCGCTCGTCGAGGGGCGGTTGTTCTCCTTCACCCGGACCGACGTCGACGTGATCGACCTCTCCACCGGCGCGCTGCC
>PHEV01000139.1 GCA_002843035.1 Actinobacteria bacterium HGW-Actinobacteria-5
CATGGGCTGAGCCCCACGCCGTCCGCCACCGCGTCACACCAGGCGCCGAACGGCGAGTCGTGCCGCCCGCGGGCTCAGGCCCGCCCGCCCGTCACGGGACGGGCCGGGCCACCACCGGCTCGGGGAGGAGGGCCAGTCGCACCTGGTCGCCGGGCTGGACGACCTGGCCCACCGGGTGCTGCACCCGCACCAGCACGCCACCAGGAGCCCGGACGGAGGTGCGCCGAAAGCTGCCCAGGAAGCTGCTCTCCTCGACGTGCACGTCGATGCCCGCCTCGGCGCCCGCCGCCAGGCGGACGTTCTCCGGGCGCAGGTAGACCTCGACCGGCCCGTCCGGGACTGGCGAGCGCAGCGGGAGCCGCTGGCCCCACACCGCGACCACGCCGTCGGCGGCCACCCCGGGCACCCGGCTGGACAGCCCGACGAACTCCGCCACCGACGCGGTGACCGGACGCAGGTAGAGGTCCTCGGGCGTCCCGATCTGCTCGATCCGCCCCGAGGTCATCACCGCCACCCGGTCCGAGATGGCCAGCGCCTCCTCCTGGTCATGGGTCACGAACACCGTGGTGATGCCCAGCCGCAGCTGGATCCCGCGGATCTCGTCGCGCAGTTGCACCCGCACCTTCGCGTCCAGCGCCGACAGCGGCTCGTCGAGCAGCAGCACCCGCGGCTCGGTGACCAGCGCGCGGGCCAGGGCGACCCGCTGCTGCTGACCGCCGGAGAGCTGGTGCGGGTAGCGGTCGGCCAGGTCGGCGAGCCCGACCAGTTCCAGCGCCTCGCGGGACCGGCGCGCGGCCTCCGCCCGGGACACCCCTCGCCGGCGCAGCCCGAACGCCGTGTTGTCCCCCACGCGCAGGTGCGGGAACAGGGAGTAGGACTGGAACACCATGCCGAGGTCGCGCCGGTTCACCGGGACGCCGGAGACGTCCTGACCGGCGAGCAGCACCGTGCCCTCCTCGGCCTGTTCGAGACCGGCGAGCACCCGCAACGCCGTGGTCTTGCCGCAGCCCGACGGACCGAGCAGGGAGACGAACTCCCCGGGCGCGATGTCCAGGTCGATCTGGTCCAGCACCCGGTGCGCACCGAACGACTTCACGACTCCGCGGAACTGGACCCGGGTGCCGGCCTTCGTGGCGCCTCCCGCCATGGTCGGGAGAGGCTGGATCGCCGTCATCGTGCCGCTCCAATCCGGCCGACCCGGCCGATCACAACCAGTAGGACGAACACGAACGCCAGCGACATCAGGGTGAACATCGCCGCGGCGTAGGCGTCGATCTTGCCCACCACCACCATCGCGGTCTGCAGCACCTGCCGGTTGAGCAGCGAGGCGATCGTGAACTCGCCGAGCACCACCGCCACCGAGATCAGGGACGCCGCGAGCAGTCCCGGTCGCAGGTTCGGGGCCAGCACCCGCAGCGCCACGTCGGGCCAGCTCGCGCCCAGCGACCGCGCCGCCTCAGACAGCGTGACCGCGTCGATCGCGTCGATCGAGGCCTGGATGGCGCGGAACGCGAAGGGCAGCACGGTGATGCCGTACGCGAAGGCCAGCGTCCAGGCCCCCGTGCCGAGCGTCCGGCCGATCACCAGGTAGATCGGGGCGAGCCCGACCACGAGCACGATCGCGGGAATCGAGATCGGCAGCAGGACGACGAACTCGAAGGCCCGGCGCAGCCCCGGGAATCTCAGGTTGATCAGGATCATGGTGGGCGCGAGCAGGCCGAGCACCAGCACCACCGTGAGCGCGGCCAGCCCCAGCGAGTTGGCCAGCCCGGTCCAGAGCGGACGCAGCACGTAGGCTCGCGCGGGGTCGAACAACCCGGCCCAGTGATCCAGGGAATAGCCCTGGTCGTCGCGCAGCGTGTAGAGCAACGTGCTGACCAGCGGGATGGCGAAGACCGCGCCGACGGCGACGCCGATCACCCAGCGGGTCGGCCGCCCGGCACCGAGTGCCGCCGCACTCACGACTGCCACCGCGCGGCACGGGACTGGACAGCCGAGTACCCCCACATGACGAGTCCCACCACGACGACCATGCCGAGGGCGAGCACTCCGGCGAGGTTCTGCCGGCCGAGCAGGGTCTCGCTGGTCAGGGCGGTGCGGATCTGGAGGGTGACGATCTGCGAGCCCTGGCTGGCCAGCGCCGCGGCCGTGGCGTAGGAGGAGAACGCGTTGGCGAACAGCAGCAGCAGGCTGGCCAGGAAGGACGGGGCCAGCACGGGAAGTCCGACGTGCGTCCAGAACGACGCCCGGGTGCCGCCGAGGGTGAGGTTCGCCTCCAGCCACTGGGGCCGCAGGGCAACCAGCGCCGGCATGAAGGTGATCACCATCAGCGGCACCTGGAAGTAGACGTAGGGCAGGATCAGACCGGGAAGGTCATAGATCCAGGTGCCATCGGCGAAGATGTTGATCCCGAAGGTCTGCAGCAGGAACTGGGTCACGATGCCCTGCACGCCGATGGTCGCGATGAACGCGAAGGCCAGCATCACGCCGCCGAACTGCGCCAGCACCCCGGACGCCGCGTCCACCAGTGTGCGGACCGGACCGGTCTCCGCGAGGCCGAGCAGGGCGTAACAGACCGCGGCCCCGAGCACGGCCCCCACCAGCGCCGTCAGCAGCGACAGCCAGGTGGAGTTCCAGAAGGTGCGCAGGATGACCGGATCGGCGAGCGCGGAGAGATTGCCCAGGTCGAGCCGTCCCTCGCTCACCACCCCGGACCCCACCGCGAGCACGGTGGGAAGGGCGAGGAAGGCCAGCACGTAGGCGGCGAACGGAACCAGCCCGAGCCAGGCCAGGTCCGCCCGCCGCCGGACGCGTCGGGGACGGGGGGCTCCAACCACCGCGTCCCCGACGAGTTCCGGTGCGATCGTGCTCACTGGATCGCCGCGGCCCACTTGTCGCCGAGCAGCTTCCCGGCCGCGTCGCTCTGGGCTGCGGTCGGCACCACCGCGTCCTTCGGCGCCTCCGGGAGCTTGGCCGCGAGCCCGGCGTCGATCGAGCCCGCCTTGGTCATGGCTGCCATCCGGATCGGGCGCGCCCCGCCCTTCAGCCACAGGTTCTGCACCTGATCGCTGTAGAGGAACTCCTCCCACAGCCGGGCAGCGGCCGGATGCGGGGCGTTCTTGTTGATGGCCTGGTTGTAGTAGCCGGCATACCCGGTGCCGGGCAGGATGGTCACCTTCCAGGACGCCTTGTCCGCGACGTGAGCCGCGTTCAGGTAGTCCCAGTCGAAGACCACCGGCGTCTCGCCGCTGGTCACCGTGCTGGTGGTCACGTCCACCTTGAGCAGGTTCCCGGCAGCCTTGAGCTTGCCGAAGAAGTCGATGCCGGGCTGGAAGTCGTCCAGCGTCCCACCGCTCTGCACGGTGGCCAGCCCGACCGCGGCGAAGGCTGCGCCGGCCTGGGTCGGGTCACCGTTGATGGCCACGGCGCCCTTGTAGGTGGAGCCGAGCAGATCGTCCAGCGACGTCGGCGCGGGGAACTTCGACGAGTCGTAGCCGATCGACATGTAGCCGCCGTAGTCGCCGTAGAACCGGCCGTCGGAGTCCTTCAGGTTGTCCGGGATGTCGTCCCAGGTCGACACCTTGTAGGCGGCGAACTGGTCGGTGTTCTGCAGCGCGACGGTGAGCCCGATGTCGAACACGTCCGGTGCGGTGTCCAGGCCCTGGTTCGTCTTGGCTGCCTGGATCTCCTCCGCACTGGACACGTCGGGCGACTGTTCGTTGACCGTGATCCCGGGGTATTTCGCGCTGAACGCCTGCAGGATCTCGCCGTAGTTCGCCCAGTCATGGGGCAGCGCGATCACGTTGAGCTGGCCCTCCGCCTTGGCCGCGGTCTCCAGGTCGGAGAGGGCGCCGATGTCGGCGAGGCTGACCGCCGTCGCCGCCTTGCTGGTGCTGGCCTCTGCGCCCGGCGTGGTACTGCCCGCGCAGGCGGTGAGGGCGAGGGCGCTGGCGACCGCGACGAGCCCGGCGGCGAGCCGGCGCGACGTGGCGCTGTCGGTGTTCATGTCTGGTGTTCCTCCCGATCCGGCGGCCGCCACTCAGCGGCGGCACGCCGCTGACGCTAGGCAGATCGGGTGAAGCGACGGGCGCGGTGAAATGAACGCCTGATGACATCCGGCCGGAACTTCGGCGTCAGATGCCGACGTCCTCCAGCATCTCCGTGACCAGGGCCGCGATCGGCGAGCGCTCGGACCGGGTGAGCGTGACGTGGGCGAACAGCGGATGGCCCTTCAGCCGCTCCACCACCGCCACCACGCCGTCGTGGCGTCCGACCCGCAGGTTGTCGCGCTGGGCCACGTCGTGGGTGAGCACCACCCGCGAGTTCTGGCCGATCCGGCTGAGCACGGTGAGCAGCACGTTGCGCTCCAGCGACTGGGCCTCGTCCACGATCACGAAGGCGTCATGCAGCGAACGGCCCCGGATGTGGGTCAGCGGCAGCACTTCGAGCAGCTCCTGTGCGACCACCTCGTCGATCACATTCTTGCTGGTCACCGAGCTGAGCGTGTCGAACACCGCCTGGCCCCAGGGCGACATCTTCTCGTTCTCGGTCCCGGGCAGGTAGCCGAGTTCCTGGCCGCCGACCGCGTACAGCGGACGGAACACGAGCACCTTCGAGTACAGCCGCCGCTCCAGCACGGCCTCCAGCCCCGCGCACAGGGCGAGTGCCGACTTGCCGGTACCGGCGCGCCCGCCGAGGGAGACGATGCCGACCTCCTGGTCGAGCAGGAGGTCGAGGGCGACCCGCTGCTCTGCGGAGCGTCCGCGGATGCCGAACGCCTCGCGGTCCTTGATCAGCCGGACGGAGCCGTCGCCCAGAACCCGGCCCAGCGCCGAGGAGGTCGTCCCGTGCAGCACCACTCCGGTGTGGACGGGCAGGTCCACCGCCTCGGAGACGACGGCGACGCCCTCTGCGTACAGCCGCTCGATGGTGGCGGACGTCACGTCCACCTCGGCCATGCCGGTCCAGCCGGAGTCGGGGGTGAGCTCGTGCCGGTACTCCTCGGCGGCCAGCCCGACCGCGGACGCCTTGACCCGCATCGGCAGGTCCTTGCTGACCAGCACCACGTCGCGGTTCTCGGCGCGGTAGTTCAGCGCGACCGCGAGGATGCGGGAGTCGTTGTCACCCAGCCGGAAACCCGGCGGCAGCACCTCCGGATCGGTGTGGTTGAGCTCGACCTGCACCGTGCCCTCGGCCTCGTTCACCGGAACCGGCGCGTCGAGGCGTCCGTACTTCACCCGCAGGTCGTCGAGGTCGCGCAGCGCGGTGCGCGCGAAGTAGCCGAGTTCGGGATGGTGCCGCTTGGCCTCGAGCTCGGTGATCACGACGAGGGGCACGATCACGCTGTGCTCGGCGAAGTTGCGCAGGGCGTGCGGGTCGCTGAGCAGGACGGAGGTGTCGAGAACGTAGGTCTTCAGCGCCAGCGCTGACTCGCGGGTTCCGGAGAAGGCGGTCCGGGATGCGGTGCGGGGCATGTCGATCCTGTCCGAGCCGGATCGCCACCCGTCCGGCTCAACCGAAGTGGTCAGCCGAAGGGCATGGGCCCGGGCGCAGGCCCGCGAGTCACGCCCAACCCACCATCCCGGCGGACGCCGGGACCCGCGAGTGCAGCCGGTGGGCTCAAGAGAGCGGGACGACGCATCTGGTGCCTCTCGTGCGGGTGGGTGGGACACCCATCCGTAGTGCCGAGACTAGGCGCGATGCCGGACCGGTCCGGCCCGACACGCCGCGTGCGGGGTGCTGTTAACCCACCCGACACAGACCGTTCCTCAGACCTCGTTCGCCAGGACCAGTTCGATCATCGCCTGGGTGCCGCGCGCGTCCTCCAGCGTCCACGCGAACGGGACGCCCTCGCGGACGGAGCGCGCGAACGCCTCCATCTCGAGCACGTACTGGCGCACGTCCGGGAAGTGGTGCACGCGGGTCGTGTCGTCGTGCACCACATGCACCTGCGCTTCCCGGTAGACGCCCGCATTGAACGGCGCGACCACCCGAATCATCCCGGTCTCGCCCTGGAACGTGACCTCCTGCCGGTCGTAGAGCCGCATCGAGGTGATCGAGGAGTAGGTGAACTCCCCGCCCGGCCCGGCCATCGTCCCGGTCACCTGGGTCCAGGTGTCGACGTCGTTCTCGCGCCGGATCCGGGCGCTCAGCGCAACCGGCTCGGCCCTGGCGGCGAAGCGCGCCGAACCGAAGGTGTACACGCCGATGTCGGGGATCGAGCCCCCGCCCGTCTCCGGGCGGTTGCGGATGTTGCCCGGGTCGGCGGAGAGGTCATAGCTGAACACGGTGTCCACGTGGCGCAGCGTGCCGATCTCGCCGTCGTCGATCAGCTGCCGCACCAGCTGCCACTGCGGGTGGTGGACGATCATGTACGCCTCCGCGGCGACCAACCCGGTGCGGTCGCGCAGCTCGATCAGGGAGTCGATCTCGCTGGCCCGCAGGGCGATCGGCTTCTCGGTGAGCACGTGCTTGCCCGCCTCGAGAGCCTTGCGCGTCCACTCGACGTGCAGGTGGTTCGGCAGGGGCGCGTAGATCGCGTCGATCATCGGGTCGGCCAGCAGCGCGTCGTAGGAGTCGTGCACGCGCAGGTCGGGCGCGAACGCCTGGAACGGCGCGGCCTTGGCCGGGGAGCTGGTCGCCAGTGCCGCGAAGCGCACTCCCTCGGCCTCGTTCAGGGCGCGCGCGGTGTGCCGCAGCGCGAAACTCGAGGCGCCCAGCACGCCGAAACTGACGACTTCCATCCTTGTCCCTCCCGGTTCGGTGACACCTAGACTCCTGCGCATGGCCGACCTTCCGCAACACCTGATCATCGCCACCAGCCCCGTCGCCCCCGCCGCGAACCAGGTGGTCGGCGACCACTACCGGATCACCGTCCTGACCTCCCGCCTGCTCCGGCTGGAGTACTCGCCGACCGGCCGGTTCGAGGATCGCGCCACCCAGCTCGCGCTGCACCGCGACCTTGGTCCGGTCGACTTCCGGGTGGTCCGCGACGCGGCCGGGCTGCACCTGTTCACCGACGCGCTGGTGCTCGACTACGACGAGGGCCCGTTCTCGTCCTCGGGCCTCACCGTGCGCCTCTCCGGCGGCCCCGGCTACCACAGCGAGTGGCGCTACGGCGTCCGCTTCCAGCCGGACAAGTGGCAGCCCGGCAACCTGGGCGGCACCGCCCGTACCCTGGACGGTGTCGACGGATCCCGGCCGCTCGAGGACGGACTGGTCTCGACCACCGGCTACGCCATCCTCGAGGACACCGGCCTCGCGCTCGGCGAGGACGGCTGGGTGGCGTCCCGGATCGAGGGCAACACCGACCTGTACTACTTCGGCTACGGCTGGGACGCCGCCGACGCCGTCCGCGACTTCTACCGACTCACCGGACCGCAGCCGCTGCTGCCGCGCTGGGCGCTGGGCAACTGGTGGAGCCGTTACCACGCCTACACCGCGGACGAGTACACCGAGCTGGTCGAGCGCTTCGAGGCGGAACAGTTGCCGTTCAGCGTCGCCGTCGTCGACATGGACTGGCACAAGGTCGACATCGACCCGAGGTACGGCCACGGCTGGACAGGCTTCTCCTGGAACACCCACCTGTTCCCGAATCCCCGCGACTTCCTCGCCCAGCTGCACTCCCGCGGACTCCGGGTGTCGCTGAACCTGCACCCGGCGGACGGCGTCCGCGCCCACGAGGACCGCTACCTGCCCCTGGCCACACGCCTCGGCGTGGACGCCGCCAGCGAGCACCCGGTGAACTTCGACATCGCCAACCCCGACTTCCTGGTCGCCTACTTCGAGGAGGTGCTGCACCCGCTGGAGGACGAGGGGGTCGACCTGTGGTGGCTGGACTGGCAGCAGGGCTCCTACACCGCGATCCCGGGGCTGGACCCGCTGTGGATGCTGAACCACTTCCACTTCCTCGACTCGGCGCGGGACGGGCGGCGTCCGCTCACGTTCTCGCGGTACGCCGGGCCGGGTTCGCACCGCTACCCGGTCGGCTTCTCCGGCGACACGATCACGACCTGGGCCAGCCTGGACTTCCAGCCGTACTTCACGGCCACCGCGGCCAACATCGGCTACGGCTGGTGGAGCCACGACATCGGCGGGCACTGTTTCGGCGTCCGGGACGACGAGATGGCCGCGCGCTGGTTCCAGCTCGGCGCGTTCTCTCCGATCAACCGGCTGCACTCCACCAACGAGGAGTTCTCCGGCAAGGAACCGTGGAAGTTCTCCCCGCTGGCCCGGCAGGTGATGGGCGAGGCGCTGCGGCTGCGGCATCGGCTGGTGCCCTACCTCTACACCGCCGCGGAGCGGGCGCACCGGCTGGGCGAGCCCATCGTCCGTCCGGTGTACTGGCTGGATCCGCGTCCGGAGGCCCTGGCCGCGCGGACGTCGTTCGCGTTCGGCAGCGAGCTGCTGGTTGCACCGATCACGAGCCCCGCTGATCGGGGTACGACGCTGGGCCAGGTTTCCACCTGGCTGCCGGCCGGGGAGTGGGTCGACTTCTTCACCGGGGTGCGCTACTCCGGTGGTCGGACCGTGCAGCTGCACCGTCCGCTGACCGGCTACCCGGTGCTCGCGAAGGCGGGCGCGATCGTCCCGCTGACCTTGCCCGATGCGTACGGGACGGGCACCCCGGACGCGCTCGAGGTGCATGTGTTCACCGGCGCGGACGGCGAGTTCACCCTCTACGAGGACGACGACGCGGCCAGCCCGAGGGTGGTGACCACCCGGTTCACCTGGTCCGAGGCGAACCGGACCCTG
>PHEV01000140.1 GCA_002843035.1 Actinobacteria bacterium HGW-Actinobacteria-5
CGACAGCCTGCTCACCAATCCGGACGTGCGCGGGATCACCTTCGTCGGCTCCACCGAGGTGGGCAAGCACATCTACTCGACGGCCGCCGCGGCGGGCAAGCGGGGGCAGGCCCTCACCGAGGCGAAGAACCACGCCCTGCTGCTGGAGGACGCGGTGCTCGAGCGCTCGATCGCGGGCATCATCAACTCCACCTACGGCTGCGCCGGCCAGCGCTGCATGGCGCTGCCCGTGGTCGTGATGCAGGACTCGATCGCCGACGAGGCGATCGAGATGCTCGCCACGATGGCCAAGGCGCTGAAGCTCGGCCCGGCCTACCTGCCGGAGTCCCAGCTCGGCCCGGTGATCACGGCCAAGCATCGCGAGTGGGTGCACTCCTGCATCGAGCGCGGCGTCGCCGAGGGCGCTGACCTGGTGCTGGACGGGCGCGGCGCCAGCGTCGAGGGCTACGAGGGTGGCTTCTACGTCGGCCCGACGATCTTCGACAACGTGCGTCCCGGCAACTTCGTGGGTGACTCGGAGATCTTCGGCCCGGTCACCTCGATCAAGCGGGTGTCGAGCTTCGAGGAGGGCCTGGCGGTGATGAACGCCAACCGGTTCGCCAATGGATCCTCGATCTACACCAGCTCCGGCTACTACGCCCGCGAGTTCGCCAAGGGCACTCACGCGGGCATGGTGGGCGTGAACGTGGGCATCCCGGTGCCGTTCTCGACCTTCCCGTTCACGGGGCACAAGGACTCCTTCTTCGGCGACCTGCACGCGATGGGCAAGGACGGGGTGGCTTTCTTCACCGAGACCAAGGCCGTGACCTCGGTGTGGTTCACCGACGAGCACGCCAAGGAGAAGGTGACCACCTGGGACGGCACGCTGACCCGCGGCTGAGATCCTAACGGTCGGCCCTCCTCCTCGGGCCGACCGGTCCTGGGGGCTCGGCCATCCGGTCGGGCCCCCAGGAGATCCTCCTGCCGAATTCGTCGGCACAGTGGATGCGTTTATGCTAGGTTGTAAGGACAAAAGGTTGTAAGCCACATCGATGCAACGGGGCCTTCGATGTGGTGCGGTGCGAGGCCCCGGAAGACCTCCAAACTCCTGCTAGAGAAAGAGCCTGCGATGCTTCGGATCGCAATCATCGGGGCCGGCCGGATCGGCCAGGTCCACGCCCGCACCGTCGCCGCCCACCCGGGCGCCCAGCTCGCCCTGATTGCCGACCCGGTCGCGGGTGCCGCAGCGAAGGTGGCCGAAGGGTACGGCTGCCGTTCCACCGAGAGTGTGGACGACGTCTTCGCGGACCAGGGCGTCGACGCCGTCGTGGTCTGCTCGCCGACGCCCTACCACGTCGACCAGATCATCGCGGGCATCGCCGCGGGCAAGGCCGTGCTCACCGAGAAGCCCGTCGACCTGAGCATGGCGCGGGTCGAGGAGTGCATCGCGGCCATCGCGGGCAACGAGCACCGCGTGATGGTCGGATTCAACCGCCGCTTCGATCCGGGAGTGATGGAGCTGCGCCAGCGCGTCCAGGCTGGTGAGATCGGCGACCTGCGCCAGCTCACGATCATCAGCCGCGACCCGGCGGCACCGCCCGCGGGCTACCTGACCGCCTCCGGCGGCATCTTCCGCGACATGACCATCCACGACTTCGACATGGCGCGCTTCCTGCTCGGCGACTTCGTCCAGGTGGCGACCTCCGCCCACGCCTACATCGACGACATCGGGGGGATCGGCGACTTCGACACCGCTACGGTGACCCTGACCACCGCGTCCGGCGCCGTGTGCACCATCCTGAACAGCAGGGTCTGCGCGGCGGGCTACGACCAGCGCATGGAGGCCTTCGGCCCGAAGGGCTCGCTGGAGGCGACCAACCTGCGCACCACGGGGATCCGCTTCAACGGCGCCTCCGGCACCGAGGTGGCCGGCCCCTACCTGCCGTTCTTCCTCGAGCGCTACGCCGATGCCTACCGCAACGAGCTCGACCACTTCATCACCAGCATCGAGGCCGGCACGGCTCCGTCTCCGTCGATCCTGGACGGGAAGGCAGCCCTCGCGCTGGCAGATGCCGCCGACGCTGCCGCCCGGCAGCAGACCACCGTCCCGCTGGGCTGAGAGGCACGACGATGAGGATTGCCGGTGCCCCGATCAGCTGGGGTGTGTGTGAGGTGCCCGGGTGGGGCTACCAGATGGCTCCGGAGCGTGTGCTCTCGGAGATGAAGCAGATCGGGCTGACCGCGACGGAGTTCGGTCCGCAGGGCTGGCTGCCGGTCGAGCCGCTGGCGCGGGCCGCCGCGGTCGGCGGGTACGGGCTGACGCCGGTGGGGTCGTTCTTCCTGGCCGTGATGCACGACCCGGACTCGGACCCGATCCCTGCCGTGGAAGCCGAGTTGGCGGCGTTCGAGGCTGCGGGCGGGTCGTACCTGATCCTCGCCGCGGCGTCGGGCGCGGAGGGCTACGACGACCGTCCGGAGCTGGACGAGGCGGGCTGGCGGGTGCTGTTCGACAACCTGGACCGGATCCGTGAGGTGTGTGCGGCCAGGGGGGTCACGGCGTGCCTGCACCCGCACTGGGGAACCATGGTGCAGAACGCCGACGAGATCGACCGGGTGCTGCGGAACAGCTCGGTCGGGCTGTGCCTGGACACCGGCCACATCACCTGCGGTGGCGGTGACCCGGTCGGAATCGTGGCCGAGTTCGCCGACCGGGTGAGCATCGTGCACGCCAAGGACGTCCGCAAGGACCTCGCCGACAAGCTGCTCACCGGCGAGCTGACCTGGTCGGAGGGGATCAAGGCCGGCATGTTCACCCCGATCGGTGCGGGCGACATCGACTTCGCCGCCATCGTGGGCGGACTCGACGCCGCCGGGTTCGACGGCTACTACGTCCTCGAGCAGGACATCATGATCGACGCCGAACCGGTTCCCGGCGGCGGGCCGATCGACAACGCGCGCGCGTCCCTCGTTGCGCTCCAGTCCCTCGCTGCGAAGGAGTGAACCACATGGCTGAATCCAGAGCCGTCAATCCCGACCCCCGCTACAGCAAGCTGACCATCGGTGTCTGCCCCGACCAGTGGGGCGTGTGGTTCCCCTGGGACAAGAAGCAGATCGCCTGGGACGTCGCGCTCGCCGAGATGGCCGAGGCCGGCTTCTCGATCATGGAGACCGGTCCGCACGGCTACTTCCCCACGAACCCGAAGCTGCTCAGGGCTGCGATGGACACCTACGGCTTCCGGGTGGTCGCCGGCACCGGCTGGGGCATCCTGCACAAGGCCGAGGCCTGGGCCGACACCGAGGCGTTCTTCCGCTCGGTGGGGGAGACCCACGCCGCGATCGGCTCGGAGTACGTCGTGCACCTGCCTCCGATGTACCGGGACGAGAAGACCGGCGGCTACATCGACGACAAGGTCCTCTCCCCGGAGGCGTGGAACCTGTACATCGCCAACGCCAACAAGCTCGGCCGGATCATGAAGGAGGACTACGGCCTGAAGATGGTGCTGCACCCGCACGGTGACAGCCACATCGAGACGCCCGAGGACATCGACCGGGTGTTCCAGGCCACCGATCCGGAGTACGTGGGCTTCTGCCTGGACACCGGCCACATCGTCTACGGCGGCGGCGACCCGATGGAGATCGCGCGGAAGTACCCCGAGCGGATCGAGTACGTGCACATCAAGGCGATGGATCCCGACGTGGTCAAGAAGGCCCACGACGAGGACTGGCCGTTCGTGAAGGCCAACCTCTCCGGCTGCTCGGTCGCGCCGCCGGCCGGGCTGCCCGAGATGCACGCGCTGATCGAGACCCTGGCCGACCTGGACAAGGAGCTGTACGTGATCTGCGAGCAGGACATGTACGGCTGCGCCAAGGACTACCCTCTGCCCAACGCCATCGCGACCCGCGAGTACCTCGCGTCCCTGGGGCTCGGCGTGCTCTGAGGTTGTCTGATGTCGAGGGCGTTCCGTTGTGTGCGGGGCGCCCTCGTCCGTCTTCTGGGTCGTGCGATGTTGTAAGAATGTTATCGATGAAATGTCCGCTGCTTGTCTGTATGTCTTGACAACTACTCATCCTCACCGTAGGTTCGAATCACGGTCACGGAGTCGTGACCGGATGATACGAGAAGCCTTAGGTTGACAATGGAGGAGCCAGGGCCTCCTTCGCGCGGGACCCATCGACCTACGGCGGACCGTGTCCCCTAGATCTCAGAGAGAGGGATTATGGCCAACAAGTTCGGACTCAAGGTAGCGGCGATCGTGCTCGCTTCCGCCAGTGTCTTCACCGCGTGCTCTTCGTCCGCGCCTGCCACCAGCGGCAGCGCCGCGGGCGGTGGCACCAAGACACTCAAGATCGGCGTCACCTTCCCGATCCTCGACCAGTTCCTGCAGAAGGTGGCCGACGCCATCACCGCAGAGGCGAAGGCCAAGGGCGTCGAGGTCAACATCGTGGCTGCCGACGAGAAGACCGACACCCAGCTCGGCCAGGTGGAGAACTTCGTGTCGCAGAAGGTCGACGGCATCATCGTGATCCCGGTCGACACCGACGCGGCCGGCCCGATGACCGATGCCGCCAAGGGTGCGAACATCCCGCTGGTCTACGTGAACCGGAAGCCGGCCGACCTCCCCTCCGGCGTGCCGTACGTCGGCTCCGACTCCCTCTACGCCGGCACCGTCGAGATGCAGGAACTGGCCAAGCTGGCCGGCGGCCAGGGCAACGTCGTGATCCTGCAGGGCGACCCGGCGAACGAGGCCGCCGTGCAGCGCACCAAGGGCTGCAATGACGTGGTGGCCCAGAACCCGGGCATGAAGGTGATCAAGACCCAGGCCGGCAACTGGTACCGCGAGAAGGGCCAGTCGATCATGGAGAACTGGCTGCAGTCCGGCGACGACATCAAGGTCGTCTGCGCGAACAACGACGAGATGGCGCTCGGCGCGATCAACGCGATCAAGGCCGACAACAAGAAGCTCGGCGCCGATGGCATCCTTGTCGGCGGCGTGGACGCCACCGCTGACGCCCTCGCGGCGATGACGGCCGGCGACCTCGCGGTGACCGTGTTCCAGGACGCGGCCGGCCAGGGCAAGGGCGGCGTGGACGCGGTCGTTGACCTCGCCAACGGGCAGACTGTCAAGGACTACGTCGACATCCCCTACCAGCTGGTCACGCCGGACAACATGGCTGACTTCGCCAGCAAGTAGGAGTAGAGAAAGTCCTGCAAGCACCAGGCAAGGAGCACCGGCAAGCGGGTGGACGACCTGGCGGTCGTCCACCCGTCTTGCCGGAGTGGTCAAGGAAGCCGACTACCGCGCGTGAGGTTCGAGATGAGTGAGAACTACCTGCTGCAGATGCAGGGCATAGACAAGATCTTCCCGGGTGTGCACGCCCTGGACCACGTCGATCTGAACGTGCGTCCCGGCACCGTGCACTCCCTGATGGGTGAGAACGGCGCGGGGAAGTCGACCCTGATGAAGGTACTGATCGGGATGTACCAGCCCGACGGCGGCACGATCACCTTCGACGGCAGGCAGGTGACCATTCCGGACACCGCGACCGGGCTGGGCATGGGGATCTCGATGATCCATCAGGAGCTGTCCCCGGTGCCCGAGATGTCGGTCGCGGAGAACATCTGGCTGGGCCGGGAGCCGCGCGGGGCGATGGGCCTGATCAGCCGCTCCCGGATGAAGAAGTCGACGCAGGAGCTGTTCGACCGGTGGGAGATCCGGATCGACCCGACGCGTCCGATGAAGGAACTGAGCATCGCGCAGACCCAGATGGTCGAGATCGCCAAGGCGATCAGCTTCGATTCCAAGCTGATCATCATGGACGAGCCGACCTCGGCGATCACCGAGACCGAAGTGGCGCACCTGCACCGGATGATCGGTCAGCTGAAGGAGTCGGGGACGGCGATCATCTACATCACGCACAAGATGGACGAAGTCTTCAAGATCTCTGACGACATCACCGTGTTCCGCGACGGCAAGCACGTGGCGAGCCTGCCGGCGGCCGAGCTGGACCGGGACAAGCTGATCACGCTGATGGTGGGCCGTGAGCTCACCCAGATGTTCCCGAAGCTCGAGGCCGAGATCGGCGAGGTGATCCTGAGGGTCGAAGGGCTGAACCGGGGCAACCTGGTCAAGGACGTGAGCTTCGAGCTGCGCCGGGGAGAGATCCTCGGCTTCGCCGGCCTGATGGGTGCCGGCCGCACCGAGGTGCTGGAGACCCTGTTCGGCGTGTTCAAGGCCGAGAGCGGCACGATCACGATCGACGGCAAGCCGGTGACGATCAACCAGCCGAAGGACGCGATCGCCGCGGGGATGGGGTTGCTGACCGAGGACCGCAAGCTGACCGGGATCATGGGTGTACTGAGTGTGCGGGACAACATGATCATGGCGGCGCTGCCGAAGTACTCCCCGAACGGCTTCCTGAACCGGAAGCGGATCGACGCCGACTGCCAGGTGCAGCGGGAGGCGCTGGCGCTGAAGACGCCGTCGCTGAGCCAGCTGATCCAGAACCTGTCCGGCGGGAACCAGCAGAAGGTGCTGATCTCGCGCTGGCTGCTCACCCTCCCGGACATCCTGATGATCGACGAGCCCACCCGCGGCATCGACGTCGGCGCGAAGTCGGAGATCCACCGCTTGATGTCCCTGCTCGCGCAGCAGGGCAAGGCGATCATCATGGTCTCCTCGGAGATGCCCGAAGTACTCGGAATGAGCGACCGGATCGTGGTCATGCACGAAGGCAGTGTCAGCGGCATCATCGACCGCTCGGAAGCCACCCAGGAACGAATCATGCAACTCGCCACCGGCCCCGATGCCGCGGCCGCCTGAGAGGAACGAACGAGAATGTCCAACACCGCCACCGAGGCGCGTACGTCCACCTTCGACTGGGGTGGCTTCATCAAGAAGTACGCGATCGTCGGGATCCTGCTGCTGTTCGTCATCCTGCTCTCGGTGCTGACCGGGGGTACGTTCCTGCAGCCGCAGAACCTGATCAACGTGATCCGGCAGGTCTCCGCGATCGCGATCATCGCGACCGGCATGACCTTCGTGATCATCATCAACGGAATCGACCTGTCCGTCGGCTCGATCGTGGCCGTCTCTGCGGTGGTCTCGGCCAGCCTGGCCCAGATGCCCGACGCATCGGTGATCATGTACCCGGGCCTGCAGCTGCCGGTGTTCGTGGCGATCCTTGCCGGCCTCGCCGTGGGCGCTCTGCTCGGCCTGGTCAACGGTGCGCTGGTCGCCGGGTTCAACATCGCCCCGTTCATCGCAACCCTGGGCATGATGACCGCCGCGCGCGGCCTGGCGCTGATCTACTCGGGAGGCCGTCCGATCTCCAAGCTGAACCCGGCCTTCAACTGGATCGGCCAGGGTGACCTGCTGTGGATCCCGGTGCCGATCTGGATCCTTGCGACCGTCGCCGTCGCCGCGCACGTGGTGCTGAACTTCACCCGCTTCGGTCGGCACACCTACGCCCTCGGTGGCAACGAGCAGGCCGCCCGGGTCTCGGGCATCAGCCTGAACAAGCTCAAGATCGGCATCTTCGCCCTGTCCGGCCTGCTCGCCGGCCTGGCCGGAATGCTGCTCGCGGCCCGGATCGGCTCCGGCAACCCACAGCTGGGTACCGGCATCGAGCTGGACGCGATCGCGTCGACCGTCATCGGCGGCACCAGCTTCAACGGCGGCATCGGCACGATCTGGGGAGCCGTCGTCGGCGCGCTGATCATCGGCGTGATCAACAACGGCATGGACCTGATCAACATCTCGCCGTTCATGCAGCAGGTCGTGAAGGGCGTCATCATCGTGCTCGCCATCATCATCGACGAGCGCAAGAACCGCTGAACCCCCTGACGACGGTGCTCCTCGGCACGAGGGGCACCGTCGTCGTCTCCGAGAGGACCCGTGCGATGAAGCAGATCGGTGTCGGCGTGATCGCCCTGGGCTGGATGGGACGCCTGCACAGCCGCGGCTTCCGCCAGGTGGCCGAGCGCTACCCGGAATTGGGGGTGGACGCGCGCCTGGTCGCGGCGGCCGACCCCGTCCCGGCGAACCGGGAGGCGGCCCGCGGGCTCGGCTTCGAGCGTGCGGTCGAGGACTACCGCGAGGTCCTGGCCGACCCGCAGATCGAGGCGGTCTCGATCTGCGCGCCGAACTTCCTGCACCACGAGATCGCCATGGCTGCGGTCGGCGCAGGCAAGCACTTCTGGATCGAGAAGCCGATGGGCGTGAACGCCGCCCAGAGCAGGGAGATCGCGCAGGCGGCTGCGGCGGCGGGGCTGGTCACCGCGGCCGGCTTCAACTACCGGCACCAGCCGGCGGTCGAGCATGCGCGCGACCTGGTCTGTGGGGGCAGGCTCGGCAGGGTCACCAATGCCAGGGTGTGGCTGATCGCGGACTACGCGTCCTCGCCGGAGGGGCCGCACACGTGGCGCTACGTCCGTGCGCAGGCCGGCGCCGGAGTGGTGGGCGACCTGCTCAGCCACGGCATCGACCTGGCCCAGTATCTGCTCGGCAGCCGGATCACCGAGGTGACCGCGATGACCGACACCTTCATCACCACCCGTCCGGTACCGCTGGGCGTGGGCGTCGGGCACTCCGCCGTC
>PHEV01000004.1 GCA_002843035.1 Actinobacteria bacterium HGW-Actinobacteria-5
GCGGCGAGGTCGGGCAGCTGCGCGCGTTCGCCGCATCCCAGCCCGCGGCCGAGCAGCCCGCTGCACCGAGCGGCAAGGTCGAGAACATTGTGGTCACCGCCTCCGCCGAGGCGTCTCCTGCGGTCACCCGGTTGCTCCAGATGGCCACGGAGCAGTCCGAGCGCCTCGTCGGCGAGGCGCAGGTCGAGGCGCAGCGGATCGTGTCCTCGGCCAGGGCAGAGGCAGAGAGCGTGATCGACAACGCCAACAAGAAGGCCCACGAGACCCTCACCGACGCGCGCACCCGCGCCGACCGGATCGAGTCCGAGGCCCGGGTCAACGCGGAGAAGGTCACCACCGAGGCACAGCAGCGTGCAGACGCGGTCAACGGCGAGGCCGACGCGCGTCGGGCCGAGCTGTTCACGAACCTCGAGCAGGAGCGCGACGTGCTGCGCACCAAGGTCGACCACCTGCGCAGCTTCGAGGCGACGTTCCGCTCGAACATGTCGAACCATCTGCAGAGCCAGATCAAGGCGCTGTCGGAGGTCACCATCGAGCCGGGCGACACTCCGGCGATCCTCAGCGAGCCCGCGCCGCAGTCGGCCACGCCGCGGCTGGACGCCCTGCTCAACGAAGGGAACTAGCCCTCGTTTCCCGGTCGCTGACGCGACCGTTGCGCTTGGTGTCAGACCGCAAGATCTCGACCGGACGCCGCCCTCGGGCGGCGTCCGGCGTTTTGTCCGGTCAGCTGCCGGGCAGGTGGTACTCTCCCTGCTCAAGCATCACCTCAGAGGAGTCTTCGATGGCGTCGACGCACACCCAGCAGGCCGCGGCGGAACCCGCGGCGAGCGTGTCGTTCCCCGTTGCCGAGGGCGAGGATCCCTGGACCGAGGAGGAGGTCGAGGAGATCCGCCAGGAGCTGCTCGCCGACATCGCGCGGATGGAGCGGGCCATCGAGGTCGCGGAGGCCGGACTGGCCGACCTCTTCGAGGAGGGTTCCGACGGCGCCGGCCGCGATCCCGCCGACGTGGGCTCCTCCAACTTCGAGCGCGACCAGGAGATGTCCCTGGCCCAGAACGCCCGCGACATGCTCGATCAGGCCCAGTTGGCCTACCGGATGTTCGAGGCCGGCAACTACGGCTCCTGCGAGTCCTGCGGCCAGCCGATCGGCAAGGACCGGCTCCAGGTGTTTCCGCGCGCGACCATGTGCGTCGCCTGCAAGCAGCGGGAGGAACGGCGATAACTGGCGAGGTGGCCGCGACGGAGTCCGATACCGGCACGAGAGTCTGGCGCCTGCGTGCGCTCTGCCTCGCCATCGCCGCGGCGGGTCTCGGACTCGACCTGTGGGCGAAGAGCGTCGCGCTGACCCACCTCGACCCGACCCGGCCGATCCCCCTGCTGGGCGGTCTGGTCACGCTGCAGCTGATCCGCAACCCCGGCGCGGCGTTCAGCATGGGGGAGAGCTTCACCGTGGTGATCTCGCTGGTGGGGATCGCTGCGCTGATCGGCGTGCTGGTCTGGTTCGTGCCGCGGATCCGGCACACGGGCTGGGCGGTCGCGATCGGCCTGCTGCTGGCCGGGATCATGGGCAACCTCTTCGACCGGCTGTTCCGCGAGCCCGGGCCGCTGCGCGGCCACGTGATCGACTACATCCAGCTGCCCTACTTCGCGATCTTCAACGTCGCGGACATCTGCATCACCGCCGCGGCCGTGATGATCGTCTGGCTGACCGTGATCACGAAGGTCTCACCGGCCGGCGTCCGGCTCGAGGACCGGGACGACGCAGGCGATGAGTAGCGTCTGGCTGGTGCCGGACGGACTGGACGGGGAGCGCGTCGACGCGGCTGCCGCCCGGATGACCGGGCTGTCGCGCAGCCGGATCGGTGACCTTGCCGAGGCGGGCGGCGTGCAGGTCAACTCCACTCCCGTGACCAAGTCGCACCGCGTCCGCGCCGGCGATCTGCTGGAGGTGGAGGTGACCACTGCTCCGACCGTCGAGGTCGTGCCCAAGGAGGTGGCCGGGATCACCATCGTCCACGACGACGCCGACCTGGTCGTGGTGGACAAGCCGGCCGGGGTCGCCGCCCATCCCAGCCTCGGCTGGGACGGCCCGTCGGTCGTCGAACACCTCGCTGCGGCCGGCTTCCGGATCTCCACCTCGGGTGCCGCGGAACGGCAGGGGATCGTCCAGCGGCTGGACGTCGGCACCTCGGGCCTGATGGTGGTCGCCAAGAGCGAGTCGGCTTACACGGTCCTGAAGCGGGCGTTCCGCTCCCGCGAGGTGAGCAAGGTGTACCACACGCTCGTGCAGGGCCACCCGGACCCCTTCGAGGGCACTATCGACGCGCCGATCGGGCGCCACCCCGGCGCCGACTACAAGATGGCGATCATCGCCGGCGGCCGGCACAGCGTCACCCACTACCGGATGCTGGAGGCGTTTCCCGCGGTGACCCTGCTGGAGGTGCACCTGGAGACCGGGCGTACCCACCAGATCCGGGTGCACATGCAGGCGATCCGGCACCCCTGCGTGGGCGATCCGACCTACGGCGGCGACCCGGTGCTGGCCGCGCGGCTCGGCCTGGAGCGACAGTGGCTGCATGCGGTCGAACTCGGCTTCGTCCATCCCCGGACGGGGGAGCTGGTGAGGTTCCACTCACGGTACCCTGACGATCTCAGGGCAGCGCTGGAGCTCGTCCGCGGCTGACCCCTGCACTGACGGGTTGGGGCGGTTCGGCTAGGGTTCTGTCTGTGCGTAGAGCGAAAATAGTGTGCACGATCGGGCCCGCGACGGATTCTGCGGAAGCGATCGTCAACCTCGTCAATGCCGGCATGAACGTCGCGCGGCTGAACATGAGCCACGGCGACCACCTGATTCACGCCAAGCGCGTGGAGTGGATTCGCGACGCGGCCCGCGTGGCGGGCCGGCCGGTGGGCATCCTTGCCGACCTGCAGGGTCCCAAGATTCGCCTGGGCGAGTTCGTCGACGGGGAGGCCTTCATCGAGGCCGGAGCCCGGTTCGTGATCACCACCGATGACGTGCAGGGCGATGCGGAACGCGCGTCCACCACGCTGAAGACGCTGACCGCAGACGTGAAGCCCGGCGACCAGATCCTGATCAACGACGGCGCCATCGAACTGCTGGCGGTCGAGGTCACCGACACCGACGTGGTCACCGAGGTGGTCGTGGGCGGCCGGGTCTCCGATCACAAGGGGATCAACCTGCCGGGGGTTCCGGTGAGTGTGCCCGCGCTGAGCGAGAAGGACGAGCGTGACCTGCGCTGGGCCCTGCGCCACGGCGTGGACATGGTCGCCCTTTCGTTCGTCCGGAACGCCTCGGACATCGAGCCGGTCCGAAAGGTGATGGACGAGGAGGACCGACACGTCCCGGTGATCGCGAAGCTGGAGAAGCCCCAGGCCATCGAGAACCTGTACGAGGTGATCGACTCCTTCGACGCCTTCATGGTCGCGCGTGGTGACCTCGGCGTCGAGCTGCCCCTGGAGGAGGTGCCCGGCGTCCAGAAGCGGATCATCGACGCGGCCCGCGCCTGGGCCAAGCCGGTGATCGTGGCGACGCAGATGCTGGAGTCGATGATCACCGCCCACCGGCCCACCCGCGCCGAGGCCTCCGATGTCGCCAACGCGATCCTCGATGGCGCGGACGCCGTGATGCTGTCCGGTGAGACGGCGGTCGGGGAGTACGCGATCGACGCGGTCACCGTGATGGCCCGGATCATTACCCGGACCGAGGCGGAGGGCCTGGACAAGATCCGTCCACTGAACTGGAACCCGCACACCACCTCGGGCGTGATCTCGAAGGCTGCTGTGGAGGTGGCCGAACGGGTCGGCGCGAAGTACCTGGCGGCGTTCACGATCTCGGGGGACACGCCGCACCGGCTGGCCCGGCTGCGTTCCGAGGTGCCGATCATGGCCTTCACCCCGCTGCCCAAGACCGCGCAGGCGCTCACCCTGTGCTGGGGCGTGCAGTCCTATGTCACGCCCGAGTACACCGATACCGACGCGATGGTCGAGTCGGTGCAGACGGCGCTGACCGAGACCGGGTTCGTCCAGCACGGCGACCACGTTGTGATCGTGGCCGGCAACCCCGGCCGGCACTCGCGCCAGACCAACTCGCTACGCGTCTACGAGATGGACTGACTCTTTGGTCTATTGACAGGACAAAGCACTGTCGTTAGTTTTGGGCCGTCGGCGGTGGAGCCGACGGCCGGACCGAGCGACAGGCGACCCAGGTGGACCAGACTCCGACCGTTCCCGAGACCATGCGGGCGGCCGTGCTGGTTGCCCCGGGTGAGCCGCTGGCTGTGAAGCGGATCCGCACTCCGCGGCCACGCTCCGGTGAGGTGCTGGTCAAGGTGACCGCGTGCGGGCTGTGTCACTCCGACCTGCACGTGATGTCGGGGAAGATCCTGTTCCCGACGCCGGCCGTGCTCGGTCACGAGGTCTCGGGCGTTCTGGTCGAACTCGGTGAGAACACCCTGCACAGCGGTCTCGCGGTCGGGGACGCGGTCTGCGGCGCCTTCCTGATGCCCTGCGGTCAGTGCCCGGACTGCGCCCGCGGCCGCGACGACCTCTGCGCCCCGTTCTTCCGGTTCAACCGCCTGCAGGGCCAGCTCTTCGACGGCAGCAGCCGGCTAGCCGACCTCGACGGCTCGGTGATCGCCCAGTACTCGATGGGTGGGCTCGCCGAGTACTGCGTGATCCCGGTCACCGCTGTCACCCCGATGCCCGGGGGGATGGACGCCGTGGCTGCGGCGATCCTCGGCTGCGCGGCGATGACCGCCTATGGCGCGGTGCGGCGCGGCGCGGACCTGCGCCACGGCGAGACGGTCGCCGTGATCGGCATCGGTGGCGTCGGCTCCCACATCGTGCAGGTCGCCCACGAGCTCGGTGCTCGCCGGGTGATTGCCATCGACGTCGATGACGACAAGCTCGAGCATGCGATCCGCTACGGCGCCTCCGATGTGATCAACTCCCGGCACGTGAACGCCCGGGACCGCGTCCTCGCCCTCACCGGGGGGCGGGGCGTCGACGTGGCCATCGAGGCGCTGGGATTCCCTACGACCTTCGAGCAGGCGCTCACCCTGCTGGCGGACGGAGGCCGGATGGTGCCGGTCGGCCTGGCCGCCGGGTCGCAGACCGCGGCGGTGGAGATCAACCGGCTGGTCCGCCGGGGCCAGCAGGTCCGTGGCTCCTACGGTGCCCGCACGCGGACCGACCTCCCGATCGTCGTAGACCTGGCTGCCCGGGGCGTGCTGGACTATCGCGGCGTGGTGTCCGAGCGGGTCTCGCTGTACCGCGCAGAGGAGACCTACCGGCGCCTCGAGCGCGGGGCGGTGTCGGGCCGCGCGGTCGTGGAGATGGCGCTCAACGACCGCTGAGCGACTGCGCGGGCCGCAGGCGAATCTGCAAGCAGGACGTTTCGTAAATCGTTTCCGAAATGGTTCCTGCAGCCACCATCAAACCTGCCGACACGAATTCAGACCAGCTTGCCGCAAGGTACGTACAAGTACCCCCGGGGGTGTACGCTTCTGGGTGTCCGGACGGAGTTGTCCGGTTCAGAAAGAGGAGTGCTGAGGACAATGTCCGCAACCATAGAAGAGCTGAAGTCGATTGCCACCCCCGTCGTCGTCGACGCGCGGGGCGTCTCGTGCCCGGGTCCGATCCTGGCCGCCAAGAAGCAGATCGGCGGCGTGTCACTGGGGAATGTCATGGAGGTCCTCGCGACCGACTCCGGCACGCTGAAGGACATCCCGGCGTGGTGCAAGAAGATGGGCCACGACTACCTGGGCTCGTTCGAAGAGGCCGGTGCGATCCACCTCTTCCTCCGCAAGGCCAAGTAGGCCGTGTCCGGAGCTGCCGAACCCGCGGCGGACACTCCGCGGGTCCTCGTCTTCTCCACCATCAACATCTCCGATCCGGGCATCGACCTGGCCGGGAGCCGGCACCTCGAGTACCCCGCCACCGTGCAGACGATGGCCGTACCGTGCAGCAGCGGGCTCAAGCCGTCCTGGCTCGTTCACGCGCTGGAGAGCGGCTTCGAGGGCGTCTTCGTCGCCTCTGATGGTGAAGAGTGTGCCTACCTGCCCGATTGCGCCGAGCGAACCGCGGCGATCATCGACAGGGCCCAGGCGATGATGAGCGAACGGGGCATCCCCGCCCAGCGCCTCAAGATGGCCGCCCTCTGCTCGGTGTGTGCCGAGCCGTTCGCCAACTACATGCGCGAGTTCTCCGCGACCCTCACCCGACTCCGGACCCCGGTCCCGGTCGGCTGAGCGTCCCCCCACGACAAGGAAGTCAGGAAAGGCGATGGCAAAGAAGACCATCATTGTGTTCAGTGGCGACTACGACCGGCTGATGGCCGCGTTCATCATCGCCAACGGAGCTGCGGCCATGGATGACGAGGTCACCATGTTCTTCACGTTCTGGGGCCTGTCGGCACTGCGGAAGGTGAACCCGACCGCGACACCCAGCAAGAAGAAGAGTGGCTTGCAGACGGCTTTCTCAACAATGCTGCCGAAACACGCCGAGAAACTCACACTTTCCAAGTTCAATTTCGGCGGCGCCGGCCGCTTCATGATGAAGAAGGTCATGAAGGCCGAGAATGTCATGACCGTTGCGGAATTGCTGGACACGGCGCGGGAGCAGGACATCAAGCTGATCGCCTGCACGATGTCGATGGACGTCCTCGGCATCAGCAAGGAAGAGCTGATCGACGGCATCGAGTACGCCGGCGTCGCCACCTACCTGGGCGAGGCCGACGAGGCCAACGTCAACCTGTTCATCTGATCACCGGCCGCATGCCGCGGCGACAAGGAGCGTGTGCGATGGACTACGACGTCCTCGTAATTGGCAGTGGTATCGGCGGAATGGAGTCGTCGATCAAGTTGGCCGACATGGGCTACCACGTCCTGCTGGTCGAGAAGGAGGCCAGTGTCGGCGGCCGGATGATCCTGCTCAGCAAGGTCTTTCCGACCCTGGACTGCGCGTCCTGTATCTCGGGACCGAAGATGTCCTCGACGATCAACCACCCGAACATCACCACGATGGCCTACAGCCAGGTGGAGGGCATAAGCAGAAATACCGATGGCGGGTTCCATGCCTCTATTCGGCAGAAGTCGAAGTTCGTCGACTGGGCCGCGTGCACCGGCTGTGACGCATGCCAGAAGGCCTGCACGGTAGCCGTTCCGGACCAGTTCAACGCGGATCTCGCCGCCCGCAGGGCTGCGTACATCGCGTTCCCGCAGGCAGTGCCGAAGAAGGCAGTGCTACAGCGCGAGGGCACCTCGCCGTGCGTGGGCGCCTGCCCGGCAGGGATCAAGGCCCACGGCTATGTGTCGCTGGTGCGCTCGGGCAAGTACGAGGAGGCCTTCCAGCTCGTCCTCGACGCCACCCCGCTGGTCGGCACCCTCGGCCGCGCCTGCTACGCGCCGTGTGAGGCGGACTGCACGCGGGCCAAGCTCGAGGGCCCCGTGCCGATCCGGCTGATCAAGCGCTTCGCCGCCGACAAGCACTACGAGGCGTCCGGGCAGTCCGACGGCCGAGCGGTCGAGGTCGAGGAGCCCAACGGCCACAAGATCGCCATCGTCGGCTCCGGCCCGGCGGGGCTGACTGCCGCGTGGCAGCTGGCCCGCAAGGGCTACCAGGTGAAGATCCTGGAGAAGCGGTCGAAGCCGGGCGGCTACCTGCGCCACGCGATCCCGACCTACCGGCTGCCGCACGAGGTCGTCGACGCCGACATCGCGAACCTGACCTCGCTCGGGGTGGAGATCGAGTGCGGCGTGTCGGTCGCCGATCCCCAGGCGCTCAAGGATGACGGCTACGACGCCGTGATCCTGGCCACGGGCACCCAGGTCGCCACCCGCATGGACGTGCCCGGCGAGGACGCGGAGGGCTCGGTCAACGGCCTGGACTTCCTGGCTGACGTCGCCAACGGCGCCGCTCCTGACCTCCGCGGCAAGCGGGTCGTCGTGGTGGGCGGGGGCAATGTCGCCATGGACGCCGCCCGGGTGTCGCTGCGCCTCGGCGCAACCGAGGCACGGGTGGCCTACCGGCGCACCCGCGCCGAGATGCCCGCCCACCATGTCGAGAGCAAGGACGCCGAGGCCGAGGGTGCGGTGTTCGAGCTGCTCGTCGCGCCGACCGAGGTGGTCACCGCCGGGGGGCGCGTGACCGGGCTGAAGCTGCAGAAGATGCGGCTGGGCGAGCCGGACGCGTCCGGCCGTCGCAGCCCCGAGCCGATCCCGGGCAGCGAGTACGTGCTGGACTGCGACCTGGTCATCTCCACCATCGGGATGAGCCCGGACTCCGCTCCGTTCGCCCCGCTCGCCGACAAGCGCGGCCGGGTGGCGGTCGATCCGAAGACCCTGCAGACGTCGGTGCCGTTCCTGTTCGCGGCCGGCGACGTGACCGCGGGGGCCACCGACATCACCCGGGCGATCGGCTCCGGCCGCCGCGCGGCGCACATGGTGGACCGGTGGATCACCGGGCAGCCGCTGGACGGGTTCACCGCCCTGGACGACCGTCTGGAGACGATCTCCACCGACACCGTGCTGTCCCGGCAGACCGCTTTCGGCCACCGGCACCCGATCAGCGGCGACGTCTCGCTGGTGCACAACCCGCGCGACTTCTCCGAGATCGAGGCTCCGCTCACCGAGGACCAGGCCCGGTCGGGCGCCGGGTCGTGCCTCGACTGCGGCGTGTGCTCGGAATGCCAGGAATGCGTGAAGGCCTGCCCGGCCTTCGCGATCCGGATGGACGCCCGCGACGAGCTCCGCGACGTGACCGTCGGAGCCGTTGTGGTCGCCACCGGGCACAAGCTGTTCGCGGCCGACCTGAAGCCCGAGTACGGGTTCGGGAAGTTCCCGAACGTGATCACCGGCATGCAGATGGACCGCCTGCTGGCCCCGACCCGTCCGTTCAACACGGTGCTGCGTCCCGGTGACGGCAAGGTCCCGGACCGGATCGCGTACATCTCGTGCACGGGCTCCCGCGACAAGACCGTCGGCAACCCGCTGTGCTCGAAGTTCTGCTGCATGTACTCGATCAAGCAGAACCAGCTGATCATGGGCGCCCTGCCGCTGGCCGACGTGAGCATGCACTACATGGACATGCGGGCATCGGGGAAGCGGTACGAGGAGTTCTACACCCAGGCCAAGGACATGGGCGCGCAGTACATCAAGGGTCGGGTCTCGAAGATCACCGAGCAGGAGAACGGTGACCTGCTGGTCCGCTACGAGGACATCGAGAACGGCGGAGGCGTCGTCGAGACGTCCTATGACCTGGTGGTGCTCGCGGTGGGCATCCAGCCCAACCGGGACGTGGAGCGCCTGTTCGACGAGGCGCCGCTCGGGCTCGACGAGTACTACTACGTCGCAGAGCCGAGCGCGGAGCTCAGCCCCGGCCAGACCACCATCCCCGGCGTCTTCGTTGCCGGCACGGCCTCGGGTGCCAAGGACATCGTGGACACGATCCTGCACTCCGGCGCGGCGGTCGCCCAGGTGGCCGCGCACCTCGAACACCAGCACTTCACCGAGGAGGTGACGGTATGAGCCAGGAGACCCCTGAGCCGAAGGCAGCGCCGCAGCAGCGTCGGATCGGCGTCTACATCTGCCACTGCGGAGGCAACATCTCCGACTACGTGGACGTGGCGGCCGTGCGTGAGGCACTGAAGGACGAGCCCGGCGTCGTGGTGTCGGAGTCGCCGGTGTTCGCCTGCTCCGACGGCACCCAGCACGACATGATCGACGACATCCGCGCCCAGAACCTGGATGGACTGGTGGTCGCGTCCTGCTCGCCGAAGCTGCACCAGGTGACGTTCCGTAACGTCGCCAAGCGCGCCGACCTCAACCAGTACGCCTACACCCAGGTGAACGTGCGCGAGCAGGACTCCTGGGCACACCCGCACGACCGGGCCGGCGCGACCGAGAAGGCGATCGGCCTGGTCCGCGCCGGGGTGGCGAAGACGCGACTGTCCGATCCGCTCGAGCCGCTGCGGATCGAGACCGTGCCCAGGGCCCTGGTGGTCGGCGGCGGGATCGCGGGACTGCGTGCCGCGATCGGGCTGGCCGACGTGGGAATCCAGGCGGTCGTGGTGGAGCGGGAGTCCCGGCTTGGCGGCTGGGTGGGACGGTTCGGCCCCACCTTCCCCGACGAGGCGTCCGGTGCCGAGGAGGTGGCCGGGCTGGTCGAGCAGATCAAGGCCCGCCGCGACATCACGGTGTACACGAACGCCGAACTGACCGGGAAGTCGGGCACGTTCGGCAACTACGCCGCGCAGCTCACCCTGCACCGGGACGGCTCGGACAAGCAGCTCACCGTCGACGTCGGCTCGATCATCGTCGCCACCGGCTTCGACTCCTATGCCCCCGACGAGGGCGAGTTCGGCTACGGCATCGACGGCGTGGTCACGCTGCCGGAGTTCAAGGAGCTCGTGGACGCGGCCCCGGCCGGCACGCTCAGCTACCGCGGACGCCCGGTGCGCTCGATCGCCTACGTCTACTGCGTGGGCTCGCGGCAGGAGGCCCCCGGCAACGAGTACTGCTCGAAGTACTGCTGCACGGCGACCATCCACGCGTCGATGCTGGTCTCGAAGCTGGATCCGGGGATCCGCCAGTACCACCTGCACCGCGACATCCGTGCCTACGGGCGCAACGAGTTGCTCTACAACGAGTCGCGCGACCGCGGGTCGATCTACCTGAAGTTCCCCGACGACACCCCGCCGTCGGTACAGAAGGAGGCGTCCGGCGGTCTGAGCGTCACCGTGACCGACCTGCTCACCGAGAGCCGTGAGCTGACCCTCCCGGTCGACCTGGTGGTGCTGGTCACCGGCATGGTGCCCAGGGAGAACTCCGATCTCGTCCAGGTGCTCAAGCTCCCGGTCGGAAGCGACGGGTTCTTCAACGAGATCCATCCCAAGCTGCGTCCGGTGGAGACGGTGGTCGACGGCGTGATGATCGCCGGCTGCTGCCAGAGCCCGCGCACGGTGGGGGAGAGCGTCGCTGCCGGGCTGGCCGCGGTTGCGCAGAGTGCCGCGCTGCTGAAGAAGGGCTTCGCCGAGCTCGAGCCGCTGGTCGCCCGGGTGGACCCGGAGAAGTGCGTCGGCAGCGGTGAGTGCCTCACGTCGTGCCCGTATGACGCGATCACCAGTATCGAGTGGGACGGCCGCCAGGTCGCCACGGTCGATCCGGCCACCTGCAAGGGCTGCGGTGGCTGTGTGCCGGTCTGCGGTTCGGACGCGATCGACCTGCTCGGCTACACCGATGCACAGATGAGGGCCGCGATCGAGGAGATGATCGCGACCGACGTACCAGTCAAGGAGCCGGTGGGATGACCCAGACACTGCGGGACCCGCGCGAGGTGATCCGCGAGGAGCCCCTCATGCACAGGCCGATCTTCGAGGCGCTCGCTTCGGGCCCGGCCACCATCGTCGAGATCGCCGAGCGGATCGGGCACCCCGTGCACGAGACCGTGTACTGGGTGATGGGGATGCGCCGCTACGGGCACCTGATCGAGAGTGCCGAGGCCGACGACGACGGCTTCTTCAGCTACAAGATCGTCGGCCAGGGCGAGGCCGAGGCCCCCCTCGAGGAGTGTGAGTACGAATGACCACCGTGGTGAATCCGAACCTGATCACCGACCTGCAGAAGTTCGGGGCGACGGACATCAACGCCTGCTTCAGCTGTGGCAACTGCACAGCGATCTGCCCGCTGACCGACGACGACGCCCTGTTCCCGCGCAAGCTGATCCGCCTCGCGCAGGTGGGCCTCACCGATGACCTGGTCGGCAGCAAGGAGCTGTGGACCTGCTACGGGTGCGGCGTGTGCACCACCCGGTGCCCCCAGTCCGCCGATCCCGGCGAGTTCATGGGGACGGCACGTCGCTACGCGATCGCCCACTACGACAAGAGCGGCATCGCCCGGGCGATGTACACGCGTCCGGTGATCAGCAGCGCGATCGTGATCGGGGCTGCGGCGTTCTTCGCCCTGTTCTTCGCGGCGATCCGCGGTGAGCAGAGCCGGGATTCGCTGGCGCTGTTCGACTTCATTCCCTACTCCGTGATCCACACCACCGGCATCGTGCTGATGGTCGTCGTGGCGCTGTTCAGCCTGCTCGGCGTGGGCCTGCTGGCCCGCAACATCGCGCGCAGGGACGGAGTCACGCGGGAGGCGCTTTTCGGCAGCAAGCAGGCCTGGGCACGCACCGGGCGGGCGCTCTGGTACGCGCTGGGCATCGAGTCGCTGGGCCAGAAGCGGTACCGCGACGACTGCCACGACGACGAGCCGGTGGAGCCGCTGTACCGGCGGCGCTGGCTGATCCACGCGCTGACCATCTGGGGCTTCCTCGGGCTGCTGCTGGCCACCACGCTCGACTACGGGATGGATGTGCTGGGGATCAAGGCGACCGGCACGCCGGTGCCGATCTGGTACCCGGTGCGGCTGCTGGGCACGGTGGCCGGCCTGGCCCTGATGTACGGCGTGACCTGGTTCATGGTGCGGCGCTGGCAGGCCAACCGGGAGTGCAACGACGACAGCAAGCCCTCTGACTGGCTGTTCCTCGTGCTGCTGTGGGTGACCGGCCTGACCGGGTTCATGATCGAGGCCGCCCTGTACGCCGCGCCGGTGCCCGCGTGGGGATACTGGGTCTTCCTGGTGCACGTGGCGATCGCCATGGAGCTGGTGCTCTTCCTGCCGTTCACGAAGTTCGCCCACGCCATGTACCGGCCGGTCTCGCTGTTCTTCTACGGGCTGGCCCGGCAGAAGGACTCCCAGCCGGTCGGATAGCCGAACACCGGCCCGGGCGACGATCACCGCAACGCCGAGGGCTCGCAACCGTGCGAGTCCTCGGCGTTCGCGCACCAGCGGCAGCCGCGCGCCGCGACGGCGGGTCGTGGACACCTTCCCCAGGGCGATTTCTTGAGGAGAACTTGAGGTGCCCGGGCCTTGGTATAGGGGCAGCCGGGTGGTTCGCTGGACGACGTGCTGATCGATCGAATCCGAGACAGCCCGGTCCTGCTCAGGGTCACGGCTGTGGTCCTGCCCCTGGCGACGGCAGGCCTGCTCTACCTGCTGCGGTCCCTCATCGGCGGGTCCTCGGCCGCCTTGATCCTCGTCCTGGTCGTGGTGGCGATGGCCGCAACGGGAGACCGCGTGAGCGGCGCGCTGGCGGCGTTGTCCAGCGCCATCGGCTTCGACTTCTTCGTCGCGTCCCCGAGGCTCGACTTCGACATCGACGACGTGGCGGATGTCGAGATGGCGATCCTGCTTCTCCTCGTCGGGATCGCGGTCAGCGAGCTGGCGTTGCGGGGACGCCGCCAGCAGGCCGCCGCGAGCGAACGCTCCGGTTACCTCAGTGGCGTGCTGGAATCGGCAGAGCTGGCCGCGCGCGGGATCCCGATCAGCGACGCCATTCCGACCGTCGCCGGACACATCTGGCGGACCCTGGGCGCGGAGCGGGTCACCTACGAGCAGGGTGTGCCGCACCGGGACTGCGCGATCATCCAGCGGGACGGCACGGTGACGCTCGAGGGCGACCCGCTCGATGTCACCCGCGACGGGCTGCCCGCCGATCGGCACACGGCCGTGCTGGTGGTCCAGCAGGAGCGGGTCGTCGGGCACTTCCTGGTGGCGCCGGCGAAGCGGGAGCGACCACGCCCCGAGCAGCTGCGGGTGGCGGTGCTGCTCGCCGACCAGATCGCGCGGCGCAGGGACGTTCCGGCCCCGGGAGCGGCCAGGTCGCGCGACTGATCGGTCGGCGCGCGAGGACAAAGTACCGGGAAGGGGATTCGAACCCCTACGCCCTTGCGGGCAGACGGGTTTGAGCCGTCCGCGTATACCATTCCGCCACCCCGGCAGGGCCGCCCAAGAAGTCTGCCACACTTGGCGGTCCCTCCGGGCCGCAGGGTAACCTCGTCCCTGCACCGCACCCCGGGGCCCGATGACGATCCCAGCCAGGAAGCTGAACAGAGATGACTGCCGACGACGACCGCAAAGACGACGAACAGCTCCGCGTGCTGGTGGCTGAGGACGAGGCGCTGATCCGTCTCGACCTGGTCGAACTGCTCACCGACGAGGGTTACCAGGTGGTCGCCGAGGCCGGTGACGGCGAGGAGGCCCTCGAACTGGCCCGCAAGCTCACCCCCGACCTGGTCGTGATGGATGTGAAGATGCCGAAGATGGACGGCATCTCGGCGGCGGCGATCATCGCCGAGGAGCGGATCGCCCCCGTGGTGATGCTGACCGCGTTCAGCCAGCGCGAGCTCGTCGAGCGGGCCCGCGACGCCGGCGCGATGGCCTACGTGGTGAAGCCGTTCGACTCCTCCGACGTGGTCCCCGCGATCGAGATCGCGGTGTCCCGGTTCGCCGAGATCCGGGCAGTGGAGGCCGAGGTCGCCGACCTGGAGGAGCGCTTCGCTTCCCGCAAGGCCGTCGACCAGGCCAAGGGGCTGCTGCAGGAGGGCCTTGGGCTGAGCGAGCCGGAGGCGTTCCGCTGGATCCAGAAGACCGCGATGGACCTGCGCAAGTCGATGCGCGAGGTGGCCGAGGCAGTGATCGAGCAGTCGAAGGGCGAGAAGCGCAAGAAGTAGCGCTCAGCGGGTGGCCCGTTTCAGGAACACCGTGATCCGGGCCGCGCAGACCTGCCCACCGGCCTCGTCGGTGAGCGAGACGTCGTAGGTGGCCAGCGTGCCGCCGATCCGGATGGCTGTGGCCACGCCGTGCAGCCAGCCACTGGTGGCCGGGCGCAGGTGCGTGGCGTTGATGTCCACGCCGGTGACCGATCCGTCCGGCCCGACCTCTGCGGCAGCGGCGAGTGAGGCGAGGCTCTCGGCGATCACGCACGATGCGCCTCCGTGCCACAGCCCGAACGGCTGGGTGTTCCCCTCGACCGGGACACGACAGGACGCACGGGTCGGGGTGACCTCGAGCAGTTCGACGCCCAGCTTCTCGTCGAGGGCGCTGCGCAGGCCGCTGAACCAGTCGGGAATGTCCATGGGGCATACCTTGGCACACCGGCCCCGGCGCACCGTCAGTGGCGGCCGGTAAGGTTCCGGAATGTGACGACCCCGGTGAGCGCGAGTGGCGAGAAGGCCCCGACCCTGCTGCTGATCGACGGCCACTCGGTGGCCTACCGCGCGTTCTTCGCGCTGCCGGTGGAGAACTTCTCCACGACCACCGGCCAGCACACCAACGCGGTGTACGGGTTCACCTCGATGCTCATCAACGTGCTGCGGGACGAGCAGCCCACGCACCTTGCGGTGGCGTTCGACGTGTCCCGGCAGACCTTTCGCAGCGAGCAGTACGCCGAGTACAAGGCCAACCGGTCGGCGTCGCCGCCCGAGTTCAGCGGGCAGGTCGCGCTGATCAAGGAGGTGCTCGACGCCCTGAACATCGTCCACATCGAGCGCGACGGATTCGAGGCCGACGACATCATCGCCACGCTCGCCCGGCAGGGTGCCTCCGCGGGGCTCGACGTGCTGATCTGCACCGGCGACCGGGACACCCTGCAATTGGTCAACGACAAGGTGACGGTGCTCTACCCGCGCAAGGGGGTTTCCGACCTGGCCCGGCTTGACCCGCCGACGGTGCTCGAGAAGTACCTGGTGGAACCGTCGCGTTACCCGGAGCTGGCCGCGCTGGTCGGTGAGAGCAGCGACAACCTGCCCGGCGTCCCCGGGGTGGGGCCGAAGACGGCGGCGAAGTGGCTGGACGCCTTCGACGGCCTGGAGAACCTGGTCCGGCACGCGGACGAGGTCGGCGGCAAGGCAGGGGAGTCGTTCCGTGCCCACCTCGACGACGTGGTCCGCAACCGGCGGCTGAACGCGCTGGTCGGAGACCTCGAGCTGCCGGTGAGCGTCGAAGAGCTCACCCGTCGCGACTGGAATCGCGAGGCCGTCCACGACCTCTTCGACGGTCTCGAGTTCCGGGTTCTGCGCGATCGCCTGCTGGAGACGCTGCCGGCGGAGGACCTCACCTCCGAGGGCGGGTTCGAGGTGGAGGGCGAGGTGCTGCCCACCGGCGGCGTCCGTGCCTGGCTCGATGCCCACGCCCGCGCCGGGGTCGTGGGGCTGGACTGCCAGGGCAGGTGGCGTGCCGGCGCCGGAGATCTCACCGGTGTCGCCCTCGCCGCCGCTGACGGCGCGGCCGCCTGGCTCGACGTCACCACGCTGTCACCCGACGATGACGCGGCGTTCGCCGAGTGGCTGGCCGACGAGTCCGCGGCCAAGGCGATGCACGACGCGAAGGGCCCGCTGCTGGCGATCTGGTCGCGTGGCTGGGAGCTCGGCGGGCTGGCCAGCGACACCCAGTTGGCCGCGTACCTGCTGCGTCCCGACCAGCGGGTGTACGACCTTGCCGACCTGACGGTCCGGCACCTGCGCCGCGACCTCTCCGTTGCTGCTGGCGGGGCGGACGGCGGCGACCAGGCCGCGTTCAGCTTCGACGACACCGAGAGCAACGACGCGATGGTGCGGGCACGGGCCGTGATCGACCTGGCCACGGCGCTCGAGACCGAGCTGGAGGAGCGCGGGGGAGCCCAGCTGCTGCGCGAGGTGGAGCTGCCGCTCACCCGCACCCTGGCCACCATGGAGCGAGCCGGGATCGCAGTCGACCTCGACTACCTGCACCGGCTGCACACCGACTTCGACTCCGCAGTGGTGGCTGCGGAGGCCGATGCCTTCGCCGTGCTCGGCCGCCCGATCAACCTGGGCTCGCCGATGCAGCTGCAGGCCGTCCTGTTCGACGAGCTGGGCATGCCGAAGACGCGCCGCACCAAGACCGGCTGGACCACGGACGCCGAGTCGCTGGAGACCCTGTTCGCGAAGACCGAGCACCCGTTCCTCGCACACCTGCTGCGGCACCGCGACCAGATCCGGCTGCGCCAGACCGTCGAAGGGCTGCTGAAGTCGGTCGCCGACGACGGGCGCATCCACACCACCTACGTGCAGACCATCGCGGCCACCGGGCGGCTCTCATCCACCGACCCCAATCTGCAGAACATCCCGATCCGCACCGAGGAAGGTCGGCGGATCCGCGAGGCCTTCGTGGTCGGTGCGGCGTACGAGACGCTGCTCACGGCCGACTACAGCCAGATCGAGATGCGGATCATGGCCGACCGGTCCGAGGACGACGGCCTGATCGAGGCGTTCGCGTCCGGGCAGGACTTCCACTCGATCACGGCGTCCCGGGTATTCGGCGTCCCCGCTGATGCGGTGACCGGCGCGATGCGCGCGAAGATCAAGGCGATGAACTACGGGCTGGCCTACGGGCTGAGCGCCTTCGGGCTGAGCCAGCAGCTGAAGATCGAGCGGTCCGAGGCCGCCGGCCTGATGGAGGAGTACTTCGAGCGGTTCGGGCACGTGCGTGACTACCTGCACGAGATCGTCGCGACCGCCCGGCGCACCGGCTACACCGAAACGATCCTGGGTCGTCGTCGCTATCTGCCCGACCTCACCTCGTCGAACCGGCAGCGCCGCGAGATGGCCGAGCGGGCCGCGCTGAACGCCCCCATCCAGGGTTCGGCGGCGGATGTGATCAAGGTGGCCATGCTCGACGTGGAAGCCGCGCTCGCCCGCAACGGCCTGCGCAGCCGGATGCTGCTGCAGGTGCACGACGAACTCGTGTTCGAGGTGGCGGCGGGGGAGCGGGAGCAGCTCGAGGCGCTGGTGCGCGACAAGATGGGCCACGCCGTCGAGATGCGGGTGCCGTTGGAGGTATCCGTGGGTGCGGGCCGGTCCTGGCACGAGGCGGCCCACTGAACCTCCGCGCGGTCCCGCACGGTGGACGCCGGTTGCGCAGAATCGCGACCTTCCCGCGGAGCGGGGATTCGGCGACGATGAGCACCCGACGCCGGGTGCACCGGCGGGAAGGAGTCGCGATGTACTGCCACCTGTCGATCCACCACCCGGCGCCGGGCGCGAGGGATGCGCTGGTCGCCTCCATGCACCGCTACGGGGCAGCGATCGAGGACGCGCCCGGACTGGTCTCCGTGCACACGCTGGTGGACGCCGCGGACGGCGTGCTCGTCGGGCTCGCACTGTGGGAGTCCGAGGACGCCTTCCTGGCTTCGGTGCAGCGAGCCCGCCAGGCGGTGGCTGAGGACCCGTTCGACGAGTGGGAGGCCGAGCCTGTGCAGGGCTTCCGGCTGGTCGAGGTCTGATCCTCAGCGCAGGACGGCGAGCACCTGCTCCTGCTGCTGCCCGTCGGCGTCGGTCCAGGTGCCGATCAGGGTGCCCAGAGGTACCCGGCTGCCGGGCACGTGATGCCCGTCCAGCACCCGCACCACCCGCATCATCTCGCCGGCGGCATTGGAGACCGGCACGATGCCCGAGCCCAGCACGGTCATCGACTTCTCGCCGCGGGACAGATCGGCCTCGTTGTCGCCCTCGTGGATCACCCGCATGAGCTCCACCAGGTAGACCGGGTCGCCCACGGCGTCGTAGACGTAACGGGTGCCCAGCACAGAGTGCTCCATGGTGCCGATGAAGGAATCCTTCGCCTCCTCCAGCGGCTCACCCCGGTAGGTGAGCGGAACCTGGTAGGTCACCCCGCGGGAGCTCACCAGGATCGTGTCGATGCCGACTTCGCCGTCCGGGTCGACGAACCGGTAGGACGCCACCCTGGCCAGATCGTCAGGATCGCCGACGAACCACTCCTGCGACGGCAGCCAGCCGGCGAGCAACTCGAGCTTGGTGGGGTTCAGTGTCGCGTCGTGGATCTCAGCTGTGCCGCTCACAGGTCCTCCTCTTGGGTCGGTTCACTAGCCTAATCAGCCTAATCCCAGGTTCGTGCCCGGATTGCCCTCACTCACAGCAATCGATAGGCTGTCGGTCGCACTTCGACCGGCATGACCTCAGACCTAGCGGGTCGGCTCGCTTTCAGCGCGGTTACCCAGACGTCAGCCTGGTCCTCGCAGTGGAGCACGTGGTCGGCGTGCACCCGTCAATTCCATACAAACCCATCGGAGCCCTACTACATGACCTCTACCAACGAGGCAGCTACCGTCGCGGTCGACGACTTCGGATCTCCCGAGGCGTTCATGGCAGCGGTCGACGCGACCATCAAGTACTTCAATGACGGCGACATCGTGACCGGCACGGTCGTCAAGGTCGATCGGGACGAGGTCCTGCTCGACATCGGTTACAAGACCGAAGGTGTCATCCCCTCCAAGGAACTCTCCATCAAGCACGACGTGGACCCGTTCGACGTGGTCTCCGTGGGTGATGTGATCGAGGCGCTGGTTCAGACCAAGGAGGACAAGGAAGGCCGCCTGATCCTGTCCAAGAAGCGGGCTCAGTACGAGCGCGCCTGGGGCACGATCGAGAAGGTCAAGGAAGAGGACGGCGTCGTCACCGGCCGCGTCATCGAGGTGGTCAAGGGCGGCCTGATCATCGACATCGGCCTGCGCGGCTTCCTGCCGGCGTCCCTGGTGGAGATGCGTCGGGTCCGCGACCTGCAGCCCTACGTCGGGATGGAACTCGAAGCCAAGATCATCGAGCTGGACAAGAACCGCAACAACGTGGTCCTTTCCCGCCGGGCATGGCTGGAGCAGACCCAGTCCGAGGTGCGGCACACCTTCCTCAACCAGCTCACCAAGGGCCAGATCCGCAAGGGTGTCGTTTCCTCGATCGTCAACTTCGGCGCCTTCGTCGATCTGGGCGGCGTGGACGGCCTGGTGCACGTCTCCGAGCTGTCCTGGAAGCACATCGACCACCCCTCCGAGGTTGTCGAGGTCGGCGACGAGGTCACGGTCGAGGTGCTGGACGTCGACATGGACCGCGAGCGCGTCTCGCTGTCGCTGAAGGCGACCCAGGAGGATCCGTGGCAGACCTTCGCCCGGACCCACCAGATCGGTCAGATCGTGCCCGGCAAGGTCACCAAGCTGGTGCCGTTCGGCGGCTTCGTCCGCGTCGAGGAAGGCATCGAGGGTCTGGTGCACGTCTCCGAGCTGGCCGAGCGCCACGTGGAGATCCCCGAGCAGGTCGTCAGCGTCAACGACGAGGTCATGGTCAAGATCATCGACATCGACCTCGAGCGTCGCCGCATTTCGCTGAGCCTCAAGCAGGCCAACGAGGGTGTCGACGTCGCAGCGGACGATTTCGATCCGGCGCTGTACGGCATGACCGCGTCCTACGACGAGCAGGGCAACTACATCTACCCCGAGGGCTTCGATCCGGAGACCCAGGAGTGGAAGCCCGGCTACGAGGAGCAGCAGCGGGCGTGGGAGCAGCAGTACGCCGAGGCCCAGGCCCGGTGGCTGGCCCACAAGAAGCAGGTCGAGGAGGCCGAAGCTGCGGACGTGCAGGCGGCGGTGGCTTCGGCCAGTGCCGCGGCGTACTCCTCCGGCGCGAGCGACGAGACCGCTCCCGAGGGCTCGCTGGCTTCCGACGAGGCGCTGCAGGCGTTGCGCGAGAAGCTCACCGGCGGCCGCTGACCGAGTCTGTACGACGTGCCCCCCACTCCGGTGGGGGGCACGTTGCATTTCCGGGGGCGCTGGCATCATGGAGCCGCACGGATGGCCTTGCCGAGGGGAGGACGCTGTTGAGCGACCAGCAGCAGTTCGAGGTGTACCCGCCGGCAGCGGAGGCCGGGCCGGCACCGACGGAGACGGTGACCCCCCACGCGGCCACGCCCACCTGGGAGCAGCCCGGTGCCGCGTCCACGACCCCGGCCGCCTACCCCGTGACCACGTACCGCGCGCCGCAGGTGCCGCCGCCCTCGGGCGGCCCTGATCCGAGCCGCCGTGGCGTGATCGGACTGATCGTGGGTGTCCCGCTGGCCGGATTCATCCTCGCCCAGTGGTCCCGGGCCGGCGAACGCGACGCGGGCGACCCGTGGGCGGACGGCACCGTCGCTGACGACCCGACCGACGACGGGGGCCAGACCGACACCGGATCCTCGATCGACATCGGCGCCTACACGCTGGAGGTCCCCGACGGCTGGTCCGCGCAGTGGCTGGATTCCGGGGAGGTCGCGCTGACGAACGGGTCGAACCGCTTGCAGGTCCTCAACTTCACCGCGAACGAGGGCGACGCGGCGACCGACCTGGTCGACCGGCTTGTGAAACGGCGGCTGAAGGCGTCGAAGTTCACCGGCACGCTGGGCAGCACGGTCGACCAGTCGGACGGCGTGGACCGTGCCCTGGTGAAGGCGGCGGGGAAGGTCGGCAAGAAGAAGGCGACGCTGATCGGGCAGCTCTGGATCGACGACCTCGGGGACGCGCTGCTTCTTCTCCGCGTGCTCACGGCGAAGGGCGGCAGTCCCGCCGCTGACGAAGCCCAGTCGATGGTTGACGATCTCGACGGGCAGTTCGCATGAGCGCGGCACCCGGGCGGCTCGTGATCGGTCTGACCGGGGGCATCGCGGCCGGAAAGTCGACTGTCGCGGACCTGCTCGCAGCCCGTGGCGCCATCGTGATCGACGCCGATCTGTTGGCCCGCGAGGTCGTCGCGCCGGGAACAGCGGGGCTGGCCGCCGTCGTGGAGCGGTTCGGCCCGGGCGTGCTCACCGCCGACGGCGACCTGGATCGGCCGGCGCTGGGCCGGCTGGTGTTCGCCGACCCCGCCGCGCGGCGCGACCTGGAGGCGATCATCCACCCGGCGGTGCGGGCCAGGGCTGCGGCCCTCACCGCTGCGGCGCCCGACGGGGCGATCGTCGTGCAGGTGATCCCGCTGCTGGTCGAGACCGGGCAGCAGGAGGCCTTCGACCTGGTCGTCGTGGTGGACGTGCCGCCGGAGGTGCAACTCGCCCGCGTCCGCGCCCGCGACGGGCTCGGAGAGCCGGAGGCGCGTGCCCGGCTGGCGGCGCAGGCCGGTCGGGACGCACGCCTGGCGGTTGCGGACGTCGTGATCACCAACGACGGCTCCCCGGCTCACCTCGAGGAGCAGGTGGAGCGGCTCTGGCGCGAGCGGCTCGGCCCACGGGCGGGGTAGTTCCCTCCGGGGAGGGCTGTCGGGGCGGATGCGCGCCCCCTAAGCTGTCCCGCAACGCCGACCCTGGAGGCCCTTCATGGATTGCTCGCGCTGTCTCTCGCCGGTTCCGGATGTCGCCCACTTCTGCCATCGTTGCGGTCTCGACCTCGTCCCCGGGGACACTCGCGGACAGCGGCGCTTCGCTCTCGCCCCGGACGAGCCGGTGGCGTCCTTCGCCCTGATTTCCTCGATCATGCCGCGCGAGGCAGGGCGGCATCCGCAGACCTACCGCACGGCGTTCACGATCACCCTGGTGGTGGCGCTGGTCGCCGCGATCTTCGGCGCGATGCCGATCGCGGTGCTGGTCGCGGCGTTCGCGATCCCGATCGTCTACATCACCTACCTCTACGACGTGAACCTCTGGGAGGACGAACCCCTCGCGGTGACCGGGTTCGCGTTCGCGCTGACTGGCCTGCTGGCCGCCCTGTTCACGGTGCTGTGGACGCCGCTGCTGCCGCTGACCTCCACGCTGCGGTCGCCGGACGGTGGCCTGCTCGCCGGTCCGCAGTGGGTCCCGTTCCTGATCGTGGCCGTGCTGGTTCCCGTCGTCGGCGAGGTGATCCGTCAGCTCGGCCCGGTGGTGCTCGCGAGCCGGCCGGCGTTCGACGACCTGATGGACGGGGTGACCTTCGGCGTGGTCAGCGGCGTGGCGTACGCCTGCTTCGACACGTTGGTGCGGCACTGGGCGCTGCTGACCGGCGGGATGGTCGCGCCGCAGCCAGCCCAGTTCGCTTCGCTGGTGTTCCTCGAGGGCTTCGTGAAGCCGCTCGTGATGGGCACCGCGACAGGCCTTGCCGTGGCCGAGTTCTCCGGCCTCGGGCGCGGCTACGACGGCTTCACTGCGCGCTACTTCGGGGCGGTCGGCCTGGCGATGGGCGCGAACATCCTGTTCAACACCGGCACCTACCTGCTCGGCTACGTCGGAACCGAGAGCCTCGCGCTGGTGCTGCAGGTGCTCTGGGGCCTGCTGGTGCTCGCCGTGCTGATCCTGCGCCTGCGGGTGGTGCTTCAGACCGGCCTGCTGGAGGGGGCACTGGAGGCTGCGGCGAAGGCCGATCACGCAACCGACGCCGACCTGGGGTTCTGCGCCCGGTGTGAGCTGCCGCTGCTGCCCGGCTCGGCGTTCTGCAGTGCCTGTGGGGTCGCGACGAGGACCTGGGCCAGGCAGCCGGCTGCGGCGGTCGCTGTGGTCGCCGAGGCCATGGCTGCACCGCCACCGGACGAGGCCGGGTCCGCGCCGCCGGTGGAGGACACTACCGAGGTCGTCGCCGACGCCCGGGATCGGGGGGCTGAGGAATGAGCCAGCAGCCCGGCAATCCGCAGGTTCCCGGCCAGCAGGGCGGCCCGTCCCAGGGCCAGCCCTATCCACAGCAGCCGCAGGGTGGCTATCCGGGGCAGCCCTACCCGCAGCAGCCGCAGGGTGGCTATCCGGGGCAGCCCTATCCACAGCAGCCGCAGGGTGGCTATCCGGGCCAGCCCTACCCGCAGCAGCCGCAGGGTGGCTATCCGGGCCAGCCCTACCCGCAGCAGGGGGGCTACCAGCCGCAGGGTGGCTACCCCACCGGCGGCGGCCAGCTTCCGGGACGGGCATCGTCCTCGAAGGTGCTGCTGATCGTGATCGGTGCCGTCGCGCTCCTCGTGCTCGCGGGTGCCGTGTTGCTGATGATGTCGAACCGGCAGCCGCCGACCGACCCGGTCAACCCACAGGTATCGCCGGCGCCGACGGCGACCGCGAGCGGCGAACCCACGACCGAGCCGACCGAGGAGCCGACGGCCAGCGAGGCCCCGACCACCCAACCCACCGACGAACCGACCGCGGGTGGCCTGGTCGACCTCGGCAACGGCGTGAAGTTCCTCGTCGCGCCGGGGTGGGAGGTCCAGGAGCAGGCTGCGAACGCGATTTCGGTGGGCGACGGCAACTCCGTGCTGGTCACGCGGGTGGTGCAGCAGCAGAAGAACACCAACCCGGGTCAGCTCTGCGACGCCTTCAACCGGCAAGTGCTCGCAGACAGCGCCGGGGCGAAGTTCGGTGACCCGAAGGACGTCGGGGTCAAGCTGAAGAACCTCGGGGTTGCGCAATGCCCTGCGGCGTTCATCTCCACGACGAGCGGCAAGAGCACGCAGATGCTGGTGGTCACGTTCGCGGCCGTCCGGACGACCGACGGCGTGGCGACGCTGTCCACCATGCTGTTCACGAAGGACACTCCGGATTCGAGTTTCTCCGACATCGACAAGATGCTGGGAGTGGTGCTCACGACCCAGTCGGTCGGGTGATCTGAGCCGGGTTCCGGCCGCCAGGTGTGGGCCGGAACCCGCGACCCGGAGGATTGTCGGAGGGGACGCCTATGCTCGTCCCCGTGCGACCAGTGACCGATGTCCAGCGCCGGGTGGCGCCCTTCCACGTGGTGGCCGACTTCGAGCCGGCGGGCGACCAGCCGGCCGCGATCGAGGAACTGCAGCGACGGCTCGAGGCCGGTGAGAACGACGTTGTGCTGCTCGGCGCCACCGGCACGGGCAAGACCGCCACGATCGCGTGGCTGGCCGAGCGGCTGCAGCGTCCCATGCTGGTGATGCAGCCGAACAAGACCCTCGCGGCCCAGTTCGCGAACGAGTTGCGCCAGTTCTTCCCTGACAACGCTGTCGAGTACTTCGTCTCCTACTACGACTACTACCAGCCCGAGGCCTACGTCCCGCAGACCGACACCTACATCGAGAAGGACTCCTCGCTGAACGAGGAGGTCGAGCGCCTGCGGCACTCGGCCACGAACTCGTTGCTGACCAGGCGTGACGTGATCGTGGTCGCCACGGTCTCGGCCATCTACGGCCTGGGCACGCCGCAGGAGTACGTCGACCGCATGGTCCGCCTGCGCGTCGGGGAGGAGATCGACCGGGACACGCTGCTGCGCCGGCTGGTCGACATCCAGTACGTCCGCAACGACCTTGCCGCCACCCGCGGCACCTTCCGGGTGCACGGGGACACCGTGGAGGTCTTCCCGATGTACGAGGAGCACGCCGTGCGGGTGGAGTTCTTCGGCGACGAGATCGAGGCCCTCTCCACGCTGCACCCGCTGACCGGCGAGGTGCTCAGCACTGACCGGGAGATCTACGTCTTCCCTGCCTCGCACTACGTCGCGGGTGCGGAGCGGATGGAGCGGGCGATCGCCGGGATCGAGGCCGAACTCGAGGACCGGCTGGCCGGCCTCGAGGCCGAGGGCAAGCTGCTGGAGGCACAGCGGCTGCGCATGCGCACCAGCTACGACATCGAGATGATGCGCCAGATCGGTACCTGTTCCGGCATCGAGAACTACTCCCGCCATATCGACGGACGAGAGGCCGGCAGCGCGCCCAACTGCCTGCTCGACTACTTCCCCGAGGACTTCCTGCTGGTGATCGATGAGTCGCACGTCAGCGTTCCGCAGATCGGTGGCATGTACGAGGGCGACATGTCCCGCAAGCGCACGCTGGTCGAGCACGGCTTCCGGCTGCCCTCGGCGACGGACAACCGTCCGCTGCGGTGGGAGGAGTTCGTCGAACGGATCGGGCAGACCGTCTACCTCTCCGCCACGCCGGGCCCCTACGAACTGGCGAAGTCGGACGGCTTCGTCGAGCAGCTGATCCGGCCCACCGGGCTGGTCGACCCCGAGATCGTCGTGAAGCCGACGAAGGGCCAGATCGACGACCTGATGGCCGAGATCCGCACGCGCACCGAGCTGAACCAGCGGGTTCTGGTCACCACGCTCACCAAGAAGATGGCCGAGGACCTCACCGACTACCTGATGGAGAACGGCGTCCGCACCCGGTACCTGCACTCCGAGGTCGACACGCTGCGCCGGATCGAACTGCTCCGCGAGTTGCGGCTGGGCACCTACGACGTGCTGGTCGGGATCAACCTGCTCCGGGAGGGGCTCGACCTTCCCGAGGTGAGCCTGGTCGCGATCCTGGATGCCGACAAGGAGGGGTTCCTCCGTTCGGAGCGGTCGCTGATCCAGACGATCGGACGTGCCGCCCGGAACGTCGCTGGCCAGGTGCACATGTACGCGGACAAGATCACGCCGTCGATGGCCGCCGCGATCGACGAGACCAACCGGCGCCGCGAGAAGCAGGTGGCCTACAACGCCGAACGGGGGATCGACCCGCAGCCGCTGCGCAAGAAGATCGCCGACCTGACCGACCTGCTCGCCCGGGAGGACGCGGACACCGAGAAGCTGGTCACCAGAGCAGGGGGACGACGTCCGACCAGCCCGGTGCCGCTGTCGGCGGAGAAGTCGCGCGACCTCGGCGCGATGCCGTCCAGCGAACTCGCGGGGCTGATCAGCGAGCTCACCGAGCAGATGCACGCGGCGGCGGCCGAACTCCAGTTCGAGCTTGCCGCCCGGTTGCGTGACGAGATCGCCGACCTGAAGAAGACGCTGCGGCAGATGCTGGAGGCCACTCGCTGAGCGCGGGTGATCAGGTCCGCTTTGGACGGGAGCGGAGCGCCTGAGAGAATCGACAGGTAGCGCTGGGAACAGCGAGGACCCCCTCCCTGACCGACGAGCAGAAAGCCGCTTGCATGGACGTGACCGCCGAGGTCTGGCTGGGCACGATCGCGGTTCTGGTGGTCGTGTTCGTGGTCGATCTGGTCGTGATCGGACGCCGTCCGCACGAGCCGTCGATGCGGGAGGCGGGGATCGCGATCGGCGCCTACTCGGGCCTGGCCGTGCTCTTCGGGGTGTGGGTCTGGTACGCCCACGGGGCACGCTTCGCGGGCGAGTTCTTCGCGGGTTGGCTCACCGAGTACAGCCTGAGCGTGGACAACTTGTTCATCTTCGTGCTGATCATGGCGAACCTGCGGGTACCCCGGAAGCTGCAGCAGTTCGCGCTGATGTTCGGGATCGTGCTGGCGCTCATCTTCCGCGGCATCTTCATCGCGGCTGGCGCTGCCGTGATCGAGCGCTTCAGCTGGGTGTTCTTCGTGTTCGGCGCCTTCCTGATCTACACCGCGGCGAAGCTGTACATCGACTACCGCGCCGACGACGACTCCGACGAGGCGACCGAGAACGCCGTGATGCGGTGGGTGCGGACGCGTTTCCCGGCGACGCCCGACTTCCGTGGCACGAAGCTGGTCGTTTCCGAGGACGGGCGCCGGCTGGTCACGCCGATGTTGCTGGTTGTGGTCGCACTGGGCACCACCGACCTGCTGTTCGCACTCGACTCGATCCCCGCGATCTACGGGCTCACCCAGGAGCCTTACCTGGTGTTCACGGCGAACGTGTTCGCGCTGATGGGGCTGCGGCAGCTCTACTTCCTGATCGGCGGGCTGCTGCAGCGGCTGGTCTACCTCTCGGTCGGGCTGGCCGTGATCCTTGCGTTCATCGGGGTGAAGCTCGTCCTGCACGCCCTGCACGAGTACGGCTGGGACGAGGCGCTCGGGATTGACGTCGAGGTGCCGATCTGGCTGTCCCTGCTGGTCATCATCGGGACGCTCGCGGTCACGACGGTGGCCAGCCTCGTGAAGTCGCGTCGTGACCAGCGATCAGGCCAGTAGCGCCGGCTGCAGGCCGTCCGTGCCGGACACCGCGGCGGCCGGCAGGCGCCCGCTCAGCCAGGCCCACAGGCGCGCGTCGCTGCCTGTGACCCGACGCCGGTCCTCACCGCGGCCGAGTTCCGCCGTGAGCGATTCGCCCTCAACCCGCAGCGCGGGCAGGTCGGCGTCCTGGAGCCGGTCCACCACCCAGCGCAACAGCCATGCCGCGGCGTCGGTGTCGATGGCGTCCGGGCTGTAGTCGCGGTCGAGATCGAGGTGGTGCACGCACACCTCGTGCAACCGGGACAGCGGTACGGCCGCCAGGATCAGCTTCCGTCCATGCAGGACCACGGGCGAGGTCCAGTAGGTGACCCTCTCGATGGCCGACTGGAGTGCCCCCGCGCTGGTGTCCAGGTCGATCTGGAGTTCCAGTCCGGTTCGGTCGGCGCCCGCCTCGAGGGCTGCCCTGCGCTCGGCCCGCGTGGGCTGGCGGGGCTGTGGCTGGCCAGCGGCGACCGCGTTCACGACGTCGGTCAGGTAGTCAGCGCCCCGGGCGAGGTGGGTCGCGACGTGCGCGCGGGACCATCCCGGCAGTGGGGACGGCTCGTGCCACGCGTCATCAGAGATGCCGATCGTGTAGCCGAGCAGTCGTTGGGTGGCGTCCGCCTTCCAGCGATGTACGTCCTCCACCGGAATCGACCCGGTGTACTGGCTCATGGGACAAACCTACGACCCGCGGGCGCCCGGGACCACCCCGGGAGGGGCCCGCGATGGAGTGTCGGAGGCACCATCTACCATGTTCGGCGTGACTGATCGGCTGATCGTGCGAGGGGCGCGCGAGCACAATTTGCGCAACATCAACCTCGACCTCCCGCGAGATGCCCTGATCGTCTTCACGGGGTTGTCCGGGTCGGGCAAGTCGAGTCTGGCCTTCGACACGATCTTCGCCGAAGGGCAGCGTCGCTACGTGGAGAGCCTGTCCGCGTACGCCCGGCAGTTCCTCGGCCAGATGGACAAGCCCGACGTGGACTTCATCGAGGGGCTCTCACCCGCGGTCTCGATCGACCAGAAGTCGACCAGCCGGAACCCGCGCTCGACCGTGGGCACGATCACCGAGATCTACGACTACCTGCGCCTGCTCTACGCGCGGGCCGGGCGCCCGCACTGTCCCGAGTGCGGCGAGCCGATCAGCCGCCAGTCGCCGCAACAGATCGTTGACCGGCTCCTCGCGCTGCCCGCGGGCACCCGGTTCCAGGTGCTCGCTCCTGTCGTACGCGGTCGCAAGGGAGAGTACGTCGACCTCTTCCGCCAGCTGGCCGGACAGGGTCTGTCCCGGGTCCGAGTGGACGGCGAGGTGTACCAGCTGCTGTCCCCGCCCACGCTCGAGAAGCAGAAGAAGCACTCCATCGACGTGATCGTCGACCGGCTCGCGGTCAAGCCCAGCATCAAGCAGCGGCTCACCGACTCGGTGGAGACCGCGCTCGGTCTGGCCGGGGGAGTGGTGGCGGTCGACTTCGTCGACCTGCCCGAAAACGACCCGCGGCGCGAGCGGCGCTATTCCGAACGGCTGGCCTGCCCGAACGAGCACGACATCTCCGTGGAGGAGCTCGAGCCACGGCAGTTCTCGTTCAACGGGCCGTGGGGCGCCTGTCCGGCCTGCTCCGGCCTGGGCACCCGGATGGAGGTGGACGTCGACCTGGTCGTGCCCGACCCGACCCGGAGCCTCGCCGATGGTGCCATCTCGATGTGGCAGACCCCCTACCTTGCGGGCTACTTCCAGAACCTGTTCGTCGCGCTGGCCGAGCAGGAGGGCTTCTCCGTCCACGAGCCCTGGGAGCAACTGCCCAGTCGCGTGCAGGGGCTGCTGCTGATGGGTGTGCCACACGCCCTCACCGTGCACAGCCGCACCCGGCACGGCCGGGAGCACACCTACCGCGCGAAGTACGAGGGCGCCGTGCCCTACATCCGGCGCAGGCACGCCGAGGCCGAGTCCGACAACGCCAGGGAGCGCTACGCCGGCTACATGCGCGAGGTGCCCTGCCTCACCTGCAACGGTGCCCGGCTGAAGCCGAGTTCGCTCGCGGTGACCGTGAGCGGCCGGAACATTGCCGAGGTGTCCGCGATGGCGATCGACGAGGTGTCGGCGTTCATGCGCAACCTCGAGCTGACCGAGCGTGAGGCGCAGATCGCGGAGCGTGTGGTCAAGGAGATCAACGAGCGGCTGCGCTTCCTGCTGGACGTCGGCCTCGACTACCTCACGCTGTCGCGTCCGGCGGGCAGTCTCTCCGGCGGCGAGGCGCAGCGCATCCGGCTGGCCACCCAGATCGGGTCGGGCCTGGTCGGAGTGCTCTACGTGCTGGACGAGCCGTCGATCGGGCTGCACCAGCGGGACAACCGCCGGTTGATCGACACGCTGCTGCGGCTGCGCGAACTCGGCAACACCCTGATCGTGGTCGAGCACGACGAGGACACGATCCGGACCGCCGACTGGGCGGTCGACATCGGTCCGGGGGCAGGCGAGCACGGCGGCGAGGTGATTGTCTCCGGTCCGGTGGACGAGTTGCTCCGCAATCCGGCGTCGCTGACCGGCGCCTACCTGTCCGGGCGCCGCTCGATCCCGATGCCGGCGCGGCGCCGGGCAGGGGACGGCAATGCGCTCACGGTCCTCGGGGCCGCCGAACACAACCTGCGCACCATCGACGTGGCGTTCCCGCTGGGCACGCTGATCGCCGTGACCGGGGTGTCCGGCTCCGGCAAGTCGTCGCTGGTGAACAGCATCCTGTACACGGCGCTGGCCAAGAAGCTGTACAACGCCCACGCCGTGCCGGGGCGGCACCGCTCGATCATCGGCACGGAACACATCGACAAGAGCATCCACGTCGACCAGTCGCCGATCGGTCGCACGCCGCGTTCGAACCCTGCCACCTACACCGGCGTCTTCGACCGCATCCGCAAGCTCTTCTCCGAGACGCCCGAGGCGAAGGTGCGCGGCTACCAGCAGGGCCGGTTCTCGTTCAACGTGAAGGGTGGTCGGTGCGAGAACTGCGCCGGCGACGGCACGATCAAGATCGAGATGAACTTCCTGCCCGACGTGTACGTGCCCTGCGAGGTGTGCCACGGTGCCCGGTACAACCGGGAGACGCTCGAGGTGCACTACAAGGGCCGCACGATCGCAGAGGTGCTCGACATGCCGATCGAGGAGGCGGTGGAGTTCTTCGCCGCAATCCCGGCCATCGCCCGGCACCTGCGCACCCTGGTCGATGTGGGCCTGGGCTACGTGCGGCTCGGGCAGCCGGCGACGACCCTGTCCGGCGGTGAGGCGCAGCGGGTGAAGCTCGCCTCCGAGCTGCAGAAGCGGTCGACCGGCCGCACGCTGTACGTGCTGGACGAACCCACCACGGGCCTGCACTTCGAGGACATCCGCAAGCTGCTGGAGGTGCTGCAGTCGCTGGTCGACAAGGGCAACACGGTCGTGGTGATCGAGCACAACCTTGACGTGATCAAGGCGGCCGACTGGGTGATCGACCTCGGACCTGAGGGCGGCTCCCGCGGCGGCATGGTGGTCGCGGAGGGCACCCCCGAGCAGGTCGCGGACAACCCCGCGTCCTTCACCGGGCAATTCCTCAAGCCAATCCTTGCCGGTCACCGGGTGAGCGTCGGAGACGAGCCGGATCTGCTCGGCGAGGCAGGCTGAGCGACCCTCAGCTGATCGTGAGCGTGTCACCGTTCGCGGTGACGGTTGCCTTGGTCAGGGGCTTCGTGGCCGGACCGGTGAGCACGGACCCGTCCGCCAGCGAGAAGCTGCTGCCGTGGCGGCCGCAGACGATCGCCGCGTCAGTGACCTGCTGCACGGGCAGGTTCTGGTGTGTGCACAGGTAACTGAACGCCTCGAACGTGCCCTTGGTCGGCTGGGTCACGACGAATCGGCCGACGATCCTGCCTCCGCCGATCGGGATCTCCGACGCCGGCACCGTCGCCGGACCGGCAGACCCGGCTGCGTCCGGGCCGGCAGACCCGCACCCGCCCAGGCACAGGGTGATCGCGGCGATGCCCGCCGAGCTCAGGACGGCGCGGCGGGTGGGATGCGGGTGGGCGGTCATCGAGCCTCCTCTGTAGCACCCCACACACTAGAACCGTCCGCCACTTCAGAGCTGTGCGCAGCCTGTGAAGTCGGTGCTCGTCGATGCAGGCGGCCCGCTCGACCAGACGGCACCTTCTCCTTCGCTGCGCCACGGGAAGCGACCGCCGCCGCGCTCCTGCGGAGTAGTCGGTGCCGATGCCTATGCTGAACGGCATGGCTGATCCGGCGAGCTACCGTCCGGCACCCGGCACCATCCCGACGGGTCCCGGCGTGTACCGCTTCAGCGACCCCGACGGCCGGGTGATCTACGTGGGGAAGGCGATCAACCTCCGCCAGCGGTTGAACTCCTACTTCGCCGATCCCGCGGCGCTGCACTTCCGCACCCAGACCATGGTGCGTACGGCTGCCCGGGTCGAATGGACGCTGGTCCGCAACGAGCTCGAGGCGCTGCAACTCGAGTACACCTGGATCAAGCAGTACGAGCCCCGGTTCAACATCAAGTACCGCGACGACAAGTCCTACCCGTGGGTGGCGGTGACCTGGTCGGAGGAGTTCCCGCGCGTCTTCGTCGGCCGCGGCAGCAAGCGCAAGGGCACGCGCTACTTCGGGCCCTACGCACAGGCGTGGGCGATCCGGGACACGATCGACTCGCTGCTGCGGGTGTTCCCGATGCGCTCCTGCACGAAGGGTGTGTTCAACAGCGCGCACGCCTCCGGGCGTCCGTGCCTGATGGGCTACATCGGCAAGTGCTCGGCGCCGTGCGTGGGTCGGATCGACGCCGAGGCCCACCGCGATCTCGTTGAAGACGTGTGCGACTTCCTCGCCGGTCGCACCGCGACACTGGTCCGGCGCATCGAGTCGGAGATGCTCGTCGCGTCCTCCAACCTCGAGTTCGAACGCGCTGCGGTGCTGCGCGACCGGCTGGGCGCACTCCGCCAGGCCACCGAGCGGAACGCGATCGTGCTCGGCGACGGCACCGACGCCGACGTGGTCGCGCTGGCCGAGGATCCGCTCGAGGTGTCCGTGCAGGTATTCCACGTCCGCGACGGTCGGGTGCGCGGGGAGCGCGGCTGGGTGGCCGAGCGCAGCGACGACGCCGACACCGGAGCGTTGCTGGAGCAGTTCCTGCTGCAGCTCTACGCCGACGTCGACGCCGACGCGATCCCTCCGCAGGTGCTGCTGCCCACCCTGCCGGAGTCTGCCGACGTGCTCGCCCAGCTGCTCGGCGAGCAGCGCGACGGCCGGGTGCGGCTGAAGGTACCCCAGCGGGGCGACAAGGCCGCGCTGCTGCAGACCGCCGCCCGTAACGCAGCGGACGCTCTTGCGCTGCACAAGATCCGCCGGGCCAGTGACCTCTCCACCCGCAACCGTGCGCTGGAGGAACTGCAGGAGGCGCTCGACCTCCCCCAGGTGCCGCTGCGGATCGAGTGCTACGACATCTCCCACACCATGGGCACGGAGGTCGTCGCCTCGATGGTCGTCTTCGAGGACGGCCTCGCCCGCAAGAGCGAGTACCGCCGCTTCGTGATCCGCACCGTCGAGGGCAGCAACGACGTAGGCGCCATGCACGAGGTGATCACCCGACGGTTCACCCGGTTGATCGAGGAGCGGAAGCGGGCCGAGGCCGACGCCGATCCGGAGTCCGGCCCGCTGCTGGTTGACCCGACCACAGGCGCGCCGCGGAAGTTCGCCTACGCCCCCTCCCTGGTCGTGGTGGACGGGGGCGCGCCCCAGGTGGCTGCGGCCGGGCGGGCGTTGGCCGAGCTGGGCATCGTGGACGTGGCGCTGTGCGGGCTGGCGAAGCGGCTGGAGGAGGTGTGGCTGCCCGGCGAGGAGTACCCGTTGATCCTGCCCCGTGCCAGCGAGGGCCTGTACCTGCTGCAGCGCGTCCGCGACGAGGCGCACCGGTTCGCGATCACCCACCACCGAAGCCGGCGCAGCGCGTCCATGGTCGAGTCGCTGCTGGACGAGGTGCCCGGCCTCGGCGAGATCCGCCGCAAGGCCCTGATCTCCTCCTTCGGGTCGCTGCGCAAGCTGCGCGCGGCGACCGCCGAACAGATCGCGGAGGTGCCGGGCATCGGTCCGCGGACCGCCGCGGCGATCAAGGAGGCTCTCGACGGGCAGGAGGCACCGGTGGCGATCAATGTCAGCACCGGCGAGGTCCTGCAGGAGTGAGCGTCCCCCACGCGATAATGACCTCATGAACGACCTCGCACCCCCTGTCGAGCTGCTCGTCATCACGGGCATGTCCGGGGCAGGGCGACGCACCGCCGGGCACGCACTGGAGGACCTTGGCTGGTTCGTGGTCGACAACCTGCCGCCGAGCATGCTGCCCGAGCTGATCGACGTCAGCCGGGAACGCCAGTTCAGCCGGGTGGCGGTGCTGCTGGACGTGCGCAGCCGCTCCGACTTCCGGCGGATCCCCGCGGCGTTCACGACGCTGGGGGAGAGCGGCGTGGTGCCGCAGATCCTCTTCCTGGACGCCAGCGACGAGACGATCGTTCGCCGCCAGGAGTCCGTTCGCAGGCCCCTGCCACTGCAGGGGTCCGGGCGGTTGCTCGACGGCATCCAGAAGGAGCGCAAGATGCTCGCCGGCCTGCGGGCCAGCGCGGATCTGGTCATCGACACGACCTCGATCAACATCCATGAACTGACCGCGCGGGTGGCCAAGGCGTTCGCGGACCCCGACGAGACCGAACTGCAGTTGACCCTGATGTCCTTCGGCTTCAAGAACGGCATCCCGATCGACGCCGACCTCGTCCTCGACGCGCGGTTCCTGCCCAACCCGCACTGGGTGCCGGCGCTGCGGCCGCAGACCGGGCTCGCCCAGCCCGTCTCCGCCTACGTCCTCGGCCAGCCGGACGCCGGGCCCTTCCTCGAGCACGCGCTGGGCCTGATCGGACTGATCCGGCCGGGTTACGTTCGCGAGGGCAAGCGCCACGCCACCGTCGCCATCGGCTGCACGGGCGGCAAGCACCGCTCGACCGCCCTGGTCGAGGAGCTCGCCCGGCGGCTGTCGGAGCAGGGCGTCCGCACCGAGGTCGTGCACCGGGATCTGGGGCTGGAGTGAGCGTCCCGCGAAGTGACTCCGGCCGGGTTGCATTGCCCCGAACGAGGTCGCGGGGGCCCCGCGGGAGCACCCCACAGGGTTCCTCTGCTGCGTCGCGTTCCCCCGAGCATCTCCGCGGGAACCCCGCATGAGTGCCTTCCGCCAACCGCCCGCTGTGGTCGCCTTCGGCGGCGGCCACGGCCTCGCCGCGAGCCTGACCGCGCTGCGCCAGCTCACCCATCGGCTCACCGCGGTGGTCACCGTGGCCGACGACGGAGGGTCATCGGGCCGGCTGCGGGAGGAGTTCCCGATCCTGCCTCCCGGCGACCTGCGGATGGCCCTTGCCGCCCTGTGCGGTGACGACGAGGTGGGCCGGGCCTGGGCCGAGGTGCTGCAGTCGCGGTTCCCCGGGGACGGGCCGCTGGGCGGGCACAGCATCGGGAACCTGCTCATCGCCGGGTTGTGGCAGACCCTGGCCGATCCGGTCGCCGGGCTCGACATGGTCGCATCGATGTTGCACGTCGAGGGACGCGTGCTGCCGATGGCGGCGGTCCCGCTCGTGATCGAGGCGGACATGATCGGTGCCGACCCGGCCCGGCCCGACGAGGTCACGGTGGTGGTCGGGCAGGAGGCGGTCGCGCTCGCCACCGGCGAGATCGGCGACGTCCGGCTCACCCCGAGCGACCCGCCGGCCGTGCCCGAGGCGCTGCGGGCGATTCACGCTGCGGACTACCTCGTGCTCGGGCCCGGCTCCTGGTACTCCTCGGTGATCCCGCACGTGCTGGTGCCCGAGCTGCTCGAGGCCATCGCGACCTCCCGGGCCCGGCGCATCCTCGCGCTGAACCTGGTGCCGACCGACGACGAGACGCCGGCGTACACCGCGGCGCGACACATCGAGGTGCTCGCAGAGCACGCTCCGCAGCTTCGGTTCGACGTGGTCGTCGCCGATCCGTCCTTCAGCAGGGGTGATCCGCACCTGTCGACCTTCGTCGAGTCGCTGGGTGCACAGCTGGTGGTTGCGCCCGTCCGGATGCGGGACGGATCGCCCCGGCATGATCCCTACCTGCTCGCCGCGGTTTATGCCGGGATCATGGGTCTGTAGGCTAAGCGCACCCGTCATCCCCTCCAGCGAAAGGCAGCCCAGGACCACATGGCAATGACGCAGCAGGTGAAGTCGGAGCTCGCCACCCTGGAGGTGGCGAAGCCTGAGCTGCGCAAGGCCGAGGTGGCTGCCCTGCTGAGGTTCGCCAACGGCCTGCACATCGCAGGCGGGCGGATTGTGGTGGAGGCAGAGCTGGACACGGGCGCGGCGGCACGTCGGCTGCGCACGGCGATCGCCGAGTTGTTCGGGTTCACCTGCGAGTTCGTCGTGATCACCGGCAGCGGCCTGCGCCGCGGCACCCGCTACGTCGTCCGGCTGATCCGGGACGGTGAGTCGCTGGCCCGCCAGACCGGTCTGATCGACCCGCGCGGGCGCCCCGTCCGCGGTCTGCCCGTGCAGGTCGTCAACGGTGGCCTGGACGTCTCGGTGGCGGCCTGGCGGGGTGCGTTTCTCGCCCACGGCTCGCTCACCGAGCCCGGCCGGTCGATGGCGCTGGAGGTCACCTGTCCCGGTTCGGAGGCCGCCCTGGCGCTCGTCGGCGCGGCCCGGCGGCTGGGGATCAGCGCGAAAGCGCGGGAGGTGCGTGGTATCGATCGGGTCGTGATCCGCGACGGCGATGCGATCTCGGCGATGCTGACCCGGCTCGGAGCGCACGAGACCGTGCTCGCCTGGGAGGATCGGCGGATGCGCCGCGAGGTGCGGGCTTCGGCCAACCGGCTGGCGAATTTCGACGACGCCAACCTGCGTCGCTCGGCCCGCGCCGCCGTCGCCGCGGGCGCCCGGGTCAAGCGGGCGCTGGAGATCCTCGGCGACGATATTCCCGAGCACCTGCTCGTGGCCGGCCAGCTGCGTCTGGAACACAAGCAGGCCAGCCTGGAGGAGCTCGGCCAGCTGCACGTCCCCCCGCTGACCAAGGATGCGGTCGCCGGCCGGATCCGCCGGCTGCTGGCGACCGCGGACAAGCGCGCGGACGAGCTCGGTATCCCGAACACGGAGGCCGGGCTGACCCCGGACCTGCTAGACGACGACGCGTGAACGGCGTCAGCCGGTCCAGCGGAGGAGTCTCGAAAGGCAGCGCGTGAGCGGTGTTCTTGAACAGACGACGACGCGTGAAGGGCGTCAGCCGGTTCAGCGGAGGAGTGTTGAAAGGCGGCGCGTGAGCGGTGTTCTTGAACACAGGATCGAGGCGGGTCACGGAGCAAAATTCCGGATCGGAGGCTGCGGCAACCGGGCGCATCGCAAACCGCTAGGGTGGAACCTGAACACGGTTGGGCCGCACTGCCCGCCGCTGGACACCGGTTCGTAAAGGAGACCCTCACAACATGACCGTCAAGGTTGGTATCAACGGCTTCGGCCGGATCGGCCGCAACTACTTCCGTGCCCTCGTCGCCTCCGGCGCCGATCTCGACGTGGTGGCCGTCAACGACCTCACCGACAACAAGAGCCTCGCGCAGCTGCTCAAGTACGACTCGATCCTGGGCCGCTTCCCGGGTGAGGTCACGTACGACGAGAAGGCCCTCTACGTGGACGGCAAGGAGATCAAGGCGTTCGAGGAGCGCGATCCGGCAAACCTGCCCTGGGGCGAGCTGGGTGTCGACATCGTGATCGAGTCGACCGGCTTCTTCACCGACGCGACCAAGGCCAAGGCGCACATCGACGCCGGTGCCAAGAAGGTGCTCATCTCCGCGCCTGCGAAGAACGAGGACATCACCATCGTCATGGGCGTCAACGACAGCCTGTACGACCCGGCTGCGCACAACATCATCTCCAACGCGTCCTGCACCACGAACTGCCTGGCCCCCCTGGCCAAGGCGCTGAATGACGGCATCGGCATCGTCAAGGGCCTGATGACCACCATCCACGCCTACACCCAGGACCAGAACCTGCAGGACGCCCCGCACAAGGACCTGCGTCGCGCCCGCGCCGCCGCCCTGAACATCGTCCCGACCACCACCGGTGCGGCCAAGGCCGTCGCCCTGGTGCTGCCGGAGCTGAAGGGCAAGCTGGACGGCTACGCGCTGCGCGTTCCGGTGCCGACGGGCTCGGTGACCGACCTCACCTTCGAGGCCAGCCGCGAGACCACCGTCGAGGAGATCAACGCGATCGTCAAGGCCGCGGCCGAGGGCCCGCTCAAGGGCATCCTCGAGTACAACGAGGACCCGATCGTCAGCAAGGACATCGAGACCTACCCGCTGTCCAGCATCTTCGACGCGCCCCTGACCAAGGTGATCGGCAACCAGGTGAAGGTCGTCTCCTGGTACGACAACGAGTGGGGTTACTCCAACCGGCTGGTCGACCTGACCGTGCTGGTGGGCTCCAAGCTCTGATGAACCATGACGGGTCGGTCCGCACTGCGGGCCGGCCCGTCTCTTCATGTGACAACGGCAAGAAAGGCAAGAGGTGAAATCAGTCAAGGACCTCGGTGACCTGAAGGGCAAGCGCGTCCTGATCCGCTGCGACTTCAACGTCCCGCTGGACGGGGACACCATCACCGACGATGGTCGGATCCGGGCGGCGCTGCCGACCCTGACCCTGCTCAAGGACGCCGGCGCGAAGGTGGTCGTGATGGCCCACCTGGGCCGGCCCAAGGGTGAGGTCAACCCCAAGTACTCGCTCGCCCCGGTCGCGAAGCGGCTCGGCGAGCTGATCGGCGCCGACGTCACGCTGGCCGGCGACGTGGTTGGCGAGAGTGCCGCCGCGGCTGTCGCAGGGCTGGCCGAGGGCGGGATCGTCCTGCTGGAGAACGTGCGCTACGAGCCGGCCGAGGAATCCAAGGTTGACGCCGAGCGCGAGGCGCTCGCTGCCAAGTACGCCGCTCTGGGCGATGTGTTCGTCTCCGACGGCTTCGGCGTGGTGCACCGCAAGCAGGCCTCCGTCTACGACGTGGCCAGGATGCTGCCGAATGCGGCCGGCTTCCTGGTGGCGAAGGAGGTCGAGGTGCTCAAGAAGCTCACCGAGCATCCCGCCAGCCCCTACGTCGTCGTGCTCGGTGGCGCCAAGGTTGCCGACAAGCTGGCCGTGATCGACAACCTGCTGAAGGTCGCCGACACCCTGATCATCGGCGGCGGCATGGCCTACACCTTCCTGAAGGCGAAGGGCTACGAGATTGGCAACTCGCTGCTGGACGCGGAAAAGGTCGATACCTGCGCCGGGTACCTCGAGCAGGCCGCAGCCACGGGCAAGCAGATCCTGCTTCCGGTCGACGTCCGGGTGGCCACCGGGATGGACTTCGCTGCCCGCACCGTGAACGGCCCGGTCACAGAGGTGGCCGCGGACGCTATCCCGTCCGACCAGATGGGGCTGGATATCGGTCCGCAGACAGAGGTGCTGTTCGCCGAGGCGGTCCTTGGCGCCAGGACGGTGTTCTGGAACGGCCCGGTGGGCGTCTCCGAGATCTCGGAGCTGGCTCAGGGCACGGCGACGATCGCGAAGGCGCTGGCAGACACGGCGGCCTTCACCGTGGTCGGCGGTGGCGATTCCGCCGCAGCCGTCCGCAACCTCGGCTTCAGCGACGACGCCTTCGGTCACATCTCGACCGGCGGCGGCGCGTCCCTGGAGTACCTGGAGGGCAAGGTGCTACCCGGGCTCGCAGTACTGGAAGGGGAGTGACATGGCGCGTACGCCATTGATGGCTGGCAACTGGAAGATGAACCTCAACCACGTCGAGGCCACCGGTCTGGTGCAGAAGCTGGCCTGGACGCTGACCGATGCGAAGTACGTCGCCGAAAAGTCGGAGGCGGCGGTGATCGTGCCGTTCACGGACATCCGGACGGTGCAGACCCTGGTCGAGGGTGACAAGCTGCCGCTGAAGTTCGGGGCGCAGGATGTCTCCGAGCACGCCTCCGGCGCGTACACCGGCGAGATCTCCGCGGACATGCTGGCGAAGCTGAACTGCAGCTACGTGGTGGTCGGGCACTCCGAGCGCCGCCAGTACCACGGCGAGACCGACGCCCTGATCGGCGCCAAGGCCAAGGCGGTCTTCGAGGCCGGAATGACCCCGATCATCTGCTGCGGCGAGCTGCTGGAGATCCGCAAGCAGGGGACCCACGTCGAGCACGTGCTCAGCCAGCTCGAGGACTGCCTCGCGCCGCTGACCGCGGAGCAGGTCGGTGCGTCCGTGATCGCCTACGAGCCGGTCTGGGCGATCGGCACCGGCGAAGTAGCCACTCCCGAGGACGCCCAGGAGGTGTGCGGAGCGATCCGGGGATACGTCACCGAGACCTTCGGTGCGGCGGAGGGCGAGTCCGTGCGGATCCAGTACGGCGGCTCGGTCAAGGCGAACAACGTCGCCGAGATCATGGCGCAGCCCGACGTGGACGGCGCTCTGGTCGGCGGGGCGAGCCTGAATCCCGAAGAGTTCGCCAAGATCGTCATGTTCTACTCCGTGGCGGTCTGACAACGGACGAGTTCGTCGAGGGCCAGCCTTCGCGCCGAACGCCCCACCCTGCGGTGGAGCTGTTTGCGCCAAGGCTGGCCCTCGGTGTGCCCGGACGGTCCGGCAGCCTCCACGCGGGTCTGGGATCCCCCGCCGTTTCGGTGCTGCGGCACCGCGTGAGTTAGGATTCTCCGGTGACTCTGCTCCCCCTGATGACCTGGCCGATCGTGACGCTGTCCATCGTCCTGATCCTGACCAGCGCCGTCCTGGCCCTGTTCATCCTGCTGCACAAGAGCCGCGGTGGCGGCATGTCCGACCTGTTCGGCGGCGGCATGACCACGGGCATGGGTGGCACGTCGGTGGCAGAGCGTAACCTCGATCGGCTGACCATCACTGTCGGCCTGGTCTGGCTGGCCAGCGTCGTCGGCCTGCTCGTCCTTTACCGGTACTTCCCCGAAGTCGGGGCCCTGGGCTGAGGCCCGTCTGATCGCTCTCGCAGCAAGGAGTAAAGGCACGTGGTTGGTGGAAGTGCGATTCGAGGCAGCCGCGTCGGCGCCGGTCCGATGGGAGAGGCCGAGCGCGGCGACGCCGCGCCGAGGCTGTACGTCTCCTATTTCTGCGCGAACGGGCACGAGACCCGTCCGGCCTTCGCCGCGGACGCGGCGGTCCCCGAGACCTGGGACTGCCCGCGCTGCGGCCTCCCTGCGAACCTCGACTCCGAGAACCCGCCGCCCCCGCCGAAGACCCAGCCGTACAAGACTCACCTGGCCTACGTGAAGGAGCGGCGCTCGGACGCGGAGGCCGTTGCGATCCTCGCCGAGGCGCTGGACGCGCTGCGCGCCCGCCGGGCGGCCGGCGAGGTCATCTACTGAACGCAGTCGAAGTAGGGCAGTTCTGACGCGGCGGCCTGGTCCACCAGCCACAAGGTGCGGTCGCGTCCGGCAACCCGCCCGGCCGGCAGGCTGGTGTCGCCGGCGAGCGAGCGGGACAGTGCGTTCGACTTCTCCGTGCCGCTGACCAGGAACCACACCTGGCTCGACTCGTTCAGGGTCGGGATGGTCAGGCTGATCCGTTCCGGAGGGGGCTTGGGAGCATCGCTCACTCCGATCACCGGCTGGGTCGTGGGCTCGCTGGAGGGATGGTTCGGGAAGATCGAGGCGACGTGGCCGTCCGGTCCCAGGCCCAGCAGGCACAGGTCGAACCGCGTGTCGCCCAACTCCTTGGCGTAGGTGGCTGCGGACGCCGCCGCGTCGATCACGCCGTCCGCGCTCGGCATCGGGTGGGTTCGGGACGGGTCGAGCGGGAAGTGCCCGGCCAGCAGGGCCAGTGTCGGGCCGGCATTGCGCTCCGGGTCGCCGGTGGGCACGAAGCGTTCGTCGCCCCACCACAACTCCAGCCGGGTCGGGTCGAGGGCCGAGTCGCTCACCTGTTCTCCCAGCAGGGCATAGACCGCGTGTGCGATCCGTCCGCCGGTGAGGCAGACCTGGACGACGTGCCCGTCAGCCTGCAGTTCGATCAGCGTGGCGAGCAGCCTCGCCGCGGCATGGTCGGCGAGCTCGGCCGCATCGGCGTACCGGACGACCTGGGGCTGCGCTGCGCTCATGCCGGGCGCCCCCTCCCGCGGTCTGCGGCCTTGTCGAGTCGCCGGACGAGAGCTGCCATGGCTTCAGCGTAGATCGGATCATCGTCGAGACGGCGCAGTTCCTCGGCGAGCAGCGTGTTCAGGTCGCGGCGGGGGAGCGCGACGAGCCGCTGGGGGAGGCCCGGCGCGGAGAACGTGGCCAGGTTGCCGTCGGTCCTGGTGACCCGGATCTCGTCGTCGACCGAACCGAGCACCACGCCGGTGATGCCCACTCCGGGCTTGTCGCGATCCACGGTCACCGGGACGTCGAGGCGATCCGCGAGCCACGCGGCCAGCAGTGTGCCGGCCGCGTTCTCGGGGGCGGCGGACACACCGACCCGACTCACTTCCATCGGGTAGGCGTCCAGTGCCGCGGCGAGCAGCCCGCGCCAGCGGGTGATCCGCGTCCAGGTCAGGTCGGTGTCACCGGGGCAGTAGTTCCGGGCTCGCACTTCGAGAGCACCGATCGGGTTCGGGTCGCCCATCGCATCGGTGATCCGACGCGTGCCCATCCGTCCGATCGGGTCGAGGCCGGGGGCCTTGGGCGAGCGTCCGGGCCACCACACGATCACCGGCAGGTCCGGCAGCAGCAGCGGCAGCACAACCGACTCGCGGTGCTTCTGCAGCACGCCGTGGAACTTCAGCGCGATGATCTCGCCCGGTGCGCCCTCGCCGGCCTGCACCTCGGCGTCCATGCGGTCGGCACGGGCGCGGCCGTTGGTCAGCAGCAGGATCCGGGACGGGTGCTCGCGGCCGGCCTCCATGCAGGCCTCCATGGCGCGGTCGTATTCGGCCAGTTCGGCCACGACCACCAGGGTGAAGACCAGGCCGGAGGAGGCCCCGACGTGGTGTCGCGCGTTGGCGATGGCCTGCTGCACCTCGGCGGCGTTGGTCGTGCTGAGTTTGACGATCATCGACTGCTCCTCTCAGGGACGACGCCAGCTGAAGCCGTCGCGCGCAAGCATGTCGGACGCGGACTGCGGCCCCCAGCTACCGGACGGGTAGGACTCGGGTGGGGCCCCCTTCTCGGCCCAGCGGTCCAGCACCGGATCGAGGATCTGCCAGGAGAGTTCCACCTCGGCCGCCTGCGGGAACAATGGCTCGGAGCCCAGCAGGACGTCGAGCAGCAGCCGCTCGTACGCCTCCGGGCTGGTCTCCGCGAACGAGGTGCCGTAGCCGAAGTCCATGTTCACATCGCGCAACTCCATCGGCGTGGCCGGCACCTTGGCCCCGAAACGCAGGGTGATGCCCTCGTCCGGCTGGATCCGCAGCACGAGCGCGTTCGTGCCGAGCGAGCGGACCGCGGTGCCGTCGAAGGGCAGGTGCGGGGCCGGGCGCAGGTTCAGCGCCACCTCGGTGACCCGGCGGGGCAGACGCTTGCCGGTGCGCAGGTAGAACGGCACTCCGGCCCAGCGGCGGTTGTCGATGTCCACCCGGATCGCTGCGTAGGTGTCGGTGCGCGAGTCGCCGGGGATGCCCTGTTCCTCCAGGTAGCCCGGCACCTCGACGCCGCCGGCCCAGCCGCCGGAGTACTGGCCGCGGGCGCTGTGGGCGTCCAGGTCGGCGGGCGCGCGCGCTGCGGCGAGCACCTTGCGCTTCTCCATGCTGAGCTGGTTCGCGTCGAAGGAGGCCGGCTCCTCCATCGCGGTCAGGGCGAGCAGCTGCAGCAGGTGGTTCTGGATCACGTCCCTGGCGGCGCCGATGCCGTCGTAGTAGCCGGCGCGACCCGCGATGCCGATGTCCTCGGCCATCGTGATCTGGACGTGGTCGATGTAGTTGCGATTCCAGATCGGCTCGAACATGGTGTTCGCGAACCGGAATGCCAGGAGGTTCTGTACCGTCTCCTTGCCGAGATAGTGGTCGATCCGGAAGATGCTGGACGGCTCGAACGCCCGGGAGAGCTTCTTCTCCAACTGGCGTGCGCTGGCCAGGTCGTGTCCGAACGGTTTCTCGATCACGACCCGTCGCCAGGAACCCTTCGGCCGGTCGGCCAGCCCGTGCCGGCGCAGCTGGGCCACGGCGACGTCGAAGGCCTTCGGCGGAACCGAGAGGTAGAACGCATGGTTGCCGCCGGTGCCCTGCCGTTCGTCCAGGTCGGTGAGGGTCGCCTTGAGCTGGGCGAACGCGTCGTTGTCGCCGAGGTCACCGGGAACGAACCGGATGCCCTCCTGCAGCTGCTTCCAGACGTCCTCGCGGAACTCGGTGCGGGCGTGCTCGTGGACGGCGTCCGAGACGAGCTGGGTGAAGTGCTCGGCCGCCCAGTCGCGGCGGGCGAAGCCGACGATGCCGAAGCCAGGCGGGAGCAGGCCGCGGTTGGCGAGGTCGTAGATCGCGGGCAGCAGCTTCTTGCGCGCGAGGTCTCCGGTGACGCCGAACAGCACCAGGGCCGACGGGCCGGCCATCCGGGGCAGGCGTGGGTCACGCGGATCACGAAGCGGGTTCACGACTGCGAGCGTACAAGCAGCCGGGCACGGCCCGAACCGGGCATCGCCGTCGGGACGGGATCGTGGCTAAACTGCGCACGACCTTGCCAGAAGCGATCGGGGAGCGAATGAAAGCAGCCGAGGAGGGCGCGCCACTGGCAGCCCTCGCGCCCGGTGACTGGCGGTCCGTGGTGCAGGCGTACGTGGCGCTGGCGAAGCCCCGGATCATCGAGCTCCTCCTGGTCACGACCATTCCGGCGATGTTCCTCGCCGCCGGAGGGTTCCCGGACTGGCAGCTGGTGGTCTGGACGATGCTCGGCGGCACTGCCGCTGCGGGTAGCGCGAACGTGTTCAACTCGGTGCTGGACGCGGACATCGACGCCAGGATGCGCCGGACGCGGCGGCGTCCGATGGCCCGCGACCTGGTGCAGCCCGGTCGCGCCCTCGCGTTCGGCGTCGTGCTGGGCATCGCTGCCACGCTGGTCCTGGGACTAGGGGCGAACTGGCTCTCGGCCACGCTCGCGCTGGTCGCGAACCTCTACTACGTGTTCGTCTACACGATGGCGCTGAAGCGTCGCACCGCCCAGAACATCGTGTGGGGCGGCATCGCCGGGTGCTTCCCCCCGCTGATCGGCTGGACGGCGGTGACCGGCTCGGTGGCGTGGACGCCGCTGGTGCTGTTCGCGATCGTCTTCGCCTGGACCCCGCCGCATACCTGGGCTCTCGCGCTGCGCTACCGCGAGGACTACCTGCACGCGCACGTGCCGATGCTTCCGGTGGTGGCGCCACCGGTCCGGGTGGCTTCGCGGATCCTTGCCTACAGCGCGCTCACCGTGGCGGTCAGCCTGCTGCTGTGGCCGGTCGCCGGCACGGGGTGGCTCTACCCGGCCGTCGCGGGGCTCGCCGGCGCGGCGATGCTGGTCGAGGCGGTGGCACTTCTGCTGAGGGCCCGCCGGGGTCTCGTGGACGCCGCGCTCAAGCCCATGCGCCTGTTCCACCTCTCGAACAGCTACCTGGCGATCGTGTTCATCGCGGCCGCCGTCGACCCCCTGATCTTCTGACCCTCGCCCGGGCGCGCGCCGCGCTGGTCAGGACTCCTCGGCTGCCCGTTCGCCGGAGCGAGCGTGGCGATCGCCGTCTCCTGATGCCGCCCGGGTGAGCCACCACAGGTTCGTCAGGGCCGCGGCGAACAGCGTGGTGCCCAGCATGTGCAGGGCGACCAGTGCCGCCGGCAGGGCGAGGAAGTACTGGGCGTAGCCGATCAGCCCCTGGACGAGCTCGACGCCGAACAGAACCAGGACGGCCCGACGGCCCGCGCCGGTGGTGGTCACGAGCAGCGCGATGGTCAGGGCAACGATCAGCCACACGCTGAGGGAGTGGACGCGGGCGATGCTGGTCAGATCGAGGCCGTTGCGGGCCGCACCGCCGTCGCCGGAGTTGGGTCCGGCACCGGTGACGATGACGCCGAGGAGCATCACGAGCAGGCCGACCGCGGACGCTGCCAGGACGAGCCGCCGGGCGAGCGGACGTACCGCCACCGGCGGCACCGGCCAGGTCTCGTGGACGAGCACGACGCAGAGCACGATCAGGGCCACCGAGGGCACCAGGTGCAGCCCGACGACCCACGGGTTGAGGCCGGTGAGCACAGAGACGCCACCGATCACGGCCTGGGCGGGGATGCCGAGGGCTGCGGCGAGGGCGAGGCCACGGACCAGGCGGCGAGGCCGTCCCGCTTCGTCCCGGGCCCGCCAGGCGGCGAGGAAGGTGCCGATGGCGATCACGACGAGCACGAAGGTGAGCATCCGGTTGCCGAACTCGATGAATGCGTGGACGTCGGCGGCGGCGTGGGGGACATAGGAGCCGGGGGTGCACTGTGGCCAGGTCGGGCAGCCGAGACCGGAGCCGGTCACGCGGACCAGTCCGCCGGTGACCACGATGCCCATGTTGCCGAGCAGGGACGCGACCGCCCAGCGTCGGAGCGCTGCGGGACTGCCTACGAGATCCATCGGAACACCTTTCTGGCCAGGGCAACCGCTGCGACGGCCCAGACCAGCACGACCAGCAGCGGCAGGGGATCGAACGCGCCGGTGGCGAGGTTGCGCAGGGTCTCGCCCAGCGCCGTGGTCGGCAGCAGGCCGACCAGCGGCCGCGCCCACGCAGGGAAGGTGGCCACGGGCACCAGCAGGCCGCCGGCGGCGCCCAGCAGGTAGACCAGGTTCGCCAGGCCGAGGGTGAGTTCGGCGGACGCGCGTCCGGCGAGGGAGAGCGCGAGCCCGGCGAAGGCGACCAGCGCGAGCGGCACGACCGCGACCGTCACCAGCACCTGCGCGAGCAGGGGAGCCGGTGCCCAGCCGAGCAGCAGGCCGGCCAGCACCAGCACCACGGCCTGCCCGAGCGCCAACGCGGCGATCATCGTCGCCTTTCCGGCGAGCAGGTCGGCGCGCCGCAACGGGGTGGCCACCAGCCGCTCCAGGACGCCGTAGCGGCGTTCGAACGCGGTCGTGATGGCTGGAGAGGTGAATCCGCTCGACCACAGGCCCAGCGCGATCACCGAGGCCACGAACGGTTCCCGCGCGACGCCGAAGCGGTCGCCGACCAGCACGCCGGCCGCGATCAGGCCGAGCGGGATGACCAGGGCCAACAGGAGCTGCTCGGAGTTCCGCAGGATCAGCCGGGTCTCCATCAGGGCGTGGCGGAGGATCCGGCGCTGCAACGGCGCCGGGGCTGCGGCAGGAGTGAGGTCGAGCGCGCTCATCGGGTATCTCCCGGCGTGGTCAACTCGAGGAACAGCTCCTCCAGGCCCTTCTCCGCGGTGAGTTCTGCGACCGTGCCCGCGGCCACCCTGCGTCCGGCGTTGAGCAGCGCGACGCGATCGGCGAGTTGTTCGGCCTCGTCCATGGCGTGGGTGGTCAGCAGGACCGCGACGCCGGCGGCTCGGAGCTCACCGACCAGCGTCCACACCTGCCGGCGGGCGTGCGGATCGAGGCCGGCCGTCGGCTCGTCGAGGAAGACCAGTTGGGGGCGTCCGATGATCGCGCCGGCGAGGTTCACCAGCTGCTGCTGGCCACCGGAGAGCCGACGGTACGGGGTGTTGGCGAAGCTGCCGATGCCGAGCGCTGCGATCAGGTCAGCCGGACGCAGCGGGGAGGCGTACAGCGAAGCGAGGTAGCCGAGCAGCTCCGCGGGTTTCACCCCCGACCAGGCGCCCGCCGCCTGCGGCATCAGCCCGATCCGTGCGTTCGCGGACGGGCTGCCGGCCGCCTCGCCGAGAACCTCGATGTGCCCGTGGTCGGGCGTGAACAGGCCGGTGCAGCACCGGATCATGGTCGTCTTGCCCGCGCCATTGGGGCCGAGCACCGCGGTCACCTCGCCCGGCGCGGCGGTCAGGCTCAGCCCGTCCAGCACGACCCTCCCACCGAGGCTCAAACGCACGTCGGCGACGGTGAGGGCTGCGGGCACGTGCTCAGTGTAGGGCGGCCCCTCCCGCCGGAAAGCCGCTGCCCGGCTCCCTTGTGGGAACCGGGCAGCGGTGCGGAGCGGTGTTGCTCAGGCCTCGGCCTTCGCCTCGGCCGCGGGAGCGGTGACCCCATCGGTGGGCTGGCTGCCCCCGGTGGACGCGTCGGTGATCCGCATGCGGTAGAACGAGCGCCACACGAAGTACGCCGACACCAGGAAGAACACCGCGGCCATCACCTGCACGATGGTGCCGCCACCCTGGTTCGTCAGGCTCACGGCGAGCTCGACGGCCAGCAGGCCGAACAGGGTCGTGAACTTGATCACCGGGTTGAGGGCCACGGACGACGTGTCCTTGAACGGGTCGCCCACCGTGTCGCCGACGACAGTCGCGTCGTGCAGCTCGGTGCCCTTCATGCCCATGTCGGTCTCGACGATCTTCTTGGCGTTGTCCCAGGCGCCGCCGGCGTTTGCCATGAAGATCGCCTGGTACAGCCCGACCACAGCAATCGCGATCAGGTAGCCGATGAAGAAGTACGGCTCAACGAAGGCGAAGGCCAGTGTCCCGAAGAAGATCGCGAGGAAGATCACGAGCATGCCCCTCTGGGCGTAGTCGGTGCAGATCTCCACGACCTCGGTGGAATCCTTCGTCGACGCCTTCGCGTCCGCGCTCGGATCGAGGTGGATGTGGGCCTTGATGTACTCGACCGCACGGTAGGCGCCGGTGGTCACGGCCTGGGTGGCCGCGCCGGTGAACCAGAAGATCATGGCGCCGCCGGTGATCAGGCCGAGCAGGAACGGCGCGTGGATCGGGCTGAGCAGCGCGGCGACCTGGTTCAGATCGGTGAGCTCCTTGCCTCCGGCGAGGTTCTGGGCGAGGAACAGGATGATCGAGAAGATCATCGTGGTCGCGCCCACCACTGCGGTGCCGATCAGCACGGGCTTGGCGGTCGCCTTGAACGTGTTGCCGGCGCCGTCGTTCTCCTCGAGCATGGCCTTGGCCTTGTCCCAGACGGGGGTGAAGCCGAAGTCGGTCCGGAGTTCCTCGTCGATGCCGGGGATGGCCTCGATCCGGCTCAGTTCGTAGACGGACTGGGCGTTGTCGGTGACCGGGCCGTAGGAGTCGACCGCGATGGTGACCGGGCCCATGCCGAGGAAGCCGAAGGCAACCAGGCCGAAGGCGAACACGGCGGACGCGTGCGGCAGGGTGCCGAGCGCGGTGTCGAGATCGCTCGCCTGCGCGACCAGGAAGGCGATCCCCATCAGGCCGACGATGACGATTCCCAGCCAGTAGGCGGCGAAGTTGCCCGCCACGAAGCCGGACAGGATGTTCAGCGAGGCGCCGCCCTGCTCGGAGGACTTCACGACCTCCTTGACGTGGGCGGAGTTGGTGGAGGTGAAGACCTTCACGAGCTCCGGGATCAGCGCGCCGGCGAGGGTGCCGCAGGAGACGATGATCGACAGCTGCCACCACAGGTTCGGGCTCACCCCGTTGCCGCTGAGCAGGAACGCAGAGAACGCGAAGGTCAGCACGATCGACACGATGGAGGTGACCCACACCAGCGAGGTGAGGGGCTTCTCGAAGTCGAAGTCCTCCTTGCCGTAGGAGTTGCGGGCCATCGCCTCGCTGGCGAAGTAGGACGCAGCGGAGGCGACCAGCATGATGGCGCGGATCGCGAAGATCCAGACCAGCAGGACGGCCTGCAGGGCCGGGTTCGCGCCCTGGACCTGGGCGACGCCCAGCAGGATGAACGTGATCAGCGCGACGCCGGTGACGCCGTAGGTCTCGAAGCCGTCGGCGGACGGGCCGACAGAGTCGCCGGCGTTGTCACCGGTGCAGTCGGCGATGGTGCCCGGGTTGCGGGGATCGTCCTCGTCGATCTTGAACACGATCTTCATCAGGTCGGAGCCGACGTCGGCGATCTTGGTGAAGATGCCGCCCGCGATGCGGAGGGCCGAAGCGCCCAGCGACTCGCCGATCGCGAAGCCGATGAAGCTCTTGCCGGCGAGGTCGACGGGCAGGAAGACCAGGATGATCAGCATCAGGAACAGCTCGAGCGAGATCAGCACCATGCCGACCGACATGCCGGAGCGCGCCGGGATGTCGTGGACGGCCCACTTCTCGCCCTTGAGTGCTGCGTGAGAGGTGCGCGAGTTCGCGAACGTGTTGATCCGGATGCCGAACCAGGCGACGCCGAAGGAGCCTGCCATGCCGATCAGCGAGAACAGGATGATCACCGCGATCTGCCAGGCCGGGATGCCGGAGACGGCGAAGTACACGATGATGACCACCGCGATGAAGGCCCACAGCAGGAGCAGGAACTTGCCCTGCTTCACCAGGTAGGCCTTGCAGGTGGTGTAGATGATCTCGGAGATCTCCTTCATCGACCTGTGCACCGGCAGAGCCTTCAGCCGCGAGTAGGTCCACACGCCGAAGAGCAGGCCGAGGATGGTGATCACCAGGCCGATGTAGAGCGGCACCAGGCCGTTCATACCGCCGATGGTGAAGTTGGGATCTCGCAGCAGCTCGGGCAGCTTGAGGTTGGCCTCGCCTCCGCCCCCCTCGGCGGCGGCGCCACCGCCACCGGAGCAGGCGGTCAGGGTCAGTGCGAGCAGCCCGAAGACCGCGAGCAGGAGCGCGCGCACAGACCTGTGCGATCGTCCTGTGGACGGTTCGGTATCGAGCGAGGGAGTCGTCACGATTCTTCCTTCTACAAGGGTGTCTGTTGTTGTTGATGCTCTGTCACCTTTGACAAGACAAAGTCACCGCCAGCACTCTACGACGCCTCGTCGTAGTCCAGGCAACCACGCCACCTGCTGGAAGGTCGCGTCTCGGAATCCGGAGTGTGCATGCCTCGCGAGTTGAGTGCGGGCGCGAATAAGGTAAGAATGGCGTTGTGAAAAGCGAACCGGAGTTGGACGCGGAGGCGCTGGCGGCCGACGCCGAGCAGCAGGCCGCGGATGCTTCGACGCGAAGCCGGGTGGCCCGCTCGATCCTGCAGCACGGCCCGTCCACCGCCAACGACCTGGCCGGACGGCTGGGCCTGACCCCCGCCGCCGTCCGCCGCCACCTCACCGTGCTCGCGACCACCGGGCACGTGACCAGCCATGAGCAGCGGGTCTACGGGCACCGCGGACGCGGTCGCCCCGCGAAGGTGTTCGCCCTGACCGATTCCGGCCGGTGCGAGTTCTTCCAGGCCTACGACCGGCTGGCGATCGATGCCCTCGGTTACCTCAGGGAGGTGGCCGGCTCCGGCGCGGTAGAGACCTTCGCCGCCCAGGTGGCCGAAGCCGTCACTGAGCGGTTCCGCGGGCTCGCCCCGGAATACGACAACCCCACCGAGGCGTTGGTCGAGGCATTGACCGCCGAGGGCTTCGTCGCGTCCTTGCAGCCCGTCGCCTCCGGCGTCCAGTTGTGCCAGTACCACTGCCCGGTCGCCCACGTGGCGGCAGAGTTCCCCGAGCTGTGCGAGGCGGAGACCCGCGTGTTCGCCACACTGCTCGACTCGCATGTGCAACGGCTGGCGACCATCGCCCACGGCGACGGGGTGTGCACCACCCACGTGCCGCGTCCGGTGGCCCCGGCCATGCATCCATCCCCGACAGGAAGGACCTCCTGATGACTTCCACCGCACCTGCCGCGCCCGGTCTGGGCGCCACCCAGCAAGAGCATCTGCAGGCGCTCGGGAACTACAAGTACGGCTGGCATGACACCGACGCCGCCGGCGAGTCCGCCCAACGCGGCCTGACCGAGGACGTCGTGCGCAATATCTCCGCGCTGAAGGAAGAGCCGGAGTGGATGCTGAACACCCGGCTGAAGGCCCTCAAGCTGTACAACCGCAAGCCGATGCCCGCCTGGGGTGCCGACCTGTCCGGGATCGACTTCGACAACATCAAGTACTTCGTGCGCTCCACGGAGAAGCAGGCCCAGTCCTGGGAGGACCTGCCCGACGACATCAAGCGCACCTACGACCGGCTGGGCATCCCCGAGGCCGAGAAGATGCGACTGGTCGCCGGCGTCGCCGCGCAGTACGAGTCCGAGGTCGTCTACCACAAGATCAACGAGGAGCTCGAGCGTCAGGGCGTGATCTTCCTCGACACCGACACCGGCCTGAAGGAACACCCGGAGATCTTCGAGGAGTACTTCGGCTCGGTGATCCCCACCGGCGACAACAAGTTCGCCTCCCTGAACACCGCGGTGTGGTCGGGCGGCTCGTTCATCTACGTGCCGAAGGGTGTGCACGTCTCCATCCCGTTGCAGGCCTACTTCCGGATCAACACCGAGAACATGGGCCAGTTCGAGCGGACGCTGATCATTGCCGACGAGGGCTCCTACGTGCACTACGTGGAGGGCTGCACGGCGCCGATCTACTCCTCGGACTCGCTGCACTCCGCCGTCGTGGAGATCATCGTGAAGAAGAACGCCCGGGTGCGCTACACGACCATCCAGAACTGGTCGACGAACGTGTACAACCTGGTCACCAAGCGGGCAACGTGCGACGAGGGCGCGACGATGGAGTGGATCGACGGCAACATCGGCTCCAAGGTGACCATGAAGTACCCGGCCGTCTACCTGCTCGGTGAGCACTCCCGCGGCGAGACCCTCTCGATCGCGTTCGCCGGCGAGGGCCAGCACCAGGACGCCGGCTCCAAGATGGTGCACGCC
>PHEV01000141.1:0-8459 GCA_002843035.1 Actinobacteria bacterium HGW-Actinobacteria-5
GGCGCGCCCGGAGGGACTCGAACCCCCAACCTTCTGATCCGTAGTCAGATGCTCTATCCATTGAGCCACGGGCGCTGGAAAGCGGGTTCAACCCTACTCGACCGCGCTGAGGGCGTCCAACCGGGCCGAAACGGCGATACCTGAGCCCCGGGACCCGCGCTGGCGGCACCATCCGGGGCACTCCCGCGTCACGGCTCAGATCTGCTCGCGAGAGGGCGCACGGCGTGAGGCGAGGAGCAGCGGGATGCACCGGGTGCGCAGCCAGCTCCCCTTGGCACCCCTCTTGGCACTCACGGTGCATCCCGCTGCCGCCTGGACCCGACTCTCGTCGGCAGATACCCCTCCCGGTTCAGGGTAGTGCCACCCCCCTGAACGCCGTTAATTGGCGAGTTTTCGAAAATTCCACCCTCGCTGAAGAACGTCAGATGCTGCGAGGATGGTGGGCAAGCCCATCGCAACGAAGCGAACCTGCACCAAGGAGACCCCATATGAGCCTGGACACCACCGCCATCGCCATGAGCGCCCCTCCCGAAGCGCCTGCTGAGCTGGTCGCCTGGGTTTCCGGGGTGGCCGAACTCGCCCAGCCGGACGCGATCCACTGGTGTGACGGCTCGGTGGCCGAGCGGGACAGGTTGTACGAGGAGATGGTGGCCTCGGGCACCTTCGTGAAGCTGAACCAGGACCTGCGGCCCGGGTGTTACCTGGCCCGGTCCGAGCCTTCCGATGTGGCCCGGGTGGAGGCGCGGACGTTCATCTGCTCGGAGCGCGAGGAGGACGCCGGGCCGACGAACAACTGGGCCGAGCCGGCCGAGATGAAGCGGACGCTGGCCCGCGTGTTCGCCGGCAGCATGCGCGGCCGCACGATGTACGTGATCCCGTTCTCCATGGGTCCGCTGGGCGGGGAGATCAGCCGGCTCGGGATCGAGATCACCGACAGCCCCTACGTGGTCACGAACATGCGGATCATGACCCGGATGGGCACCCCGGCACTCGCGGCGATCGCCGCCGGGGCCGACTGGGTGCCCGCCGTGCACTCGGTGGGCTACCCGCTGGTGGATGCCGAGGGCAACACCCGTCCGGACATGACCTGGCCGTGCAGCGACGAGAAGTACATCACCCACTTCCCGGAGACCCGCGAGATCTGGTCCTACGGCTCCGGCTACGGCGGCAACGCCCTGCTGGGCAAGAAGTGCTACGCGCTGCGGATCGCCTCGGTGCTGGCCCGGGACGAGGGCTGGCTGGCCGAACACATGCTCATCCTGAAGGTGACCTCGCCGCAGGGCCGGGTGTTCCACCTGACCGCCGCGTTCCCCTCTGCGTGCGGCAAGACGAACCTGGCCATGCTGCGTCCGACCATCCCGGGCTGGAAGGTCGAGACCGTCGGTGACGACATCGCGTGGATGCGTCCCGGCGCGGACGGGCGGCTGTACGCGATCAACCCCGAGTCCGGATTCTTCGGCGTCGCGCCGGGCACGTCCGAGGAGACCAACCCGACCTGCCTGCACGCGCTGTCGCGGGACACGATCTTCACCAATGTCGCCCTCACCGACGAGGGTGACGTGTGGTGGGAGGGCATGACGCCCGAGCCGCCCGCGCACCTGATCGACTGGCAGGGCCACGACTGGACGCCCGGCTGCGGTCGGCCGGCCGCACACCCGAACAGCCGGTTCACGGTGCACGCCTCCCAGGCCGAGTCGATCTCCGACGACTGGGAGGATCCGGCCGGCGTCCCGATCGACGTGATCCTGTTCGGTGGCCGTCGCGCCCGCAACGTGCCGCTGATCAGCGAGTCCTACGACTGGGAGCACGGCGTGTTCGTCGGCGCGACCGTGTCGTCGGAACAGACCGCCGCCGCGGAGGGGACGGTCGGGTCGCTGCGGCGCGACCCGTTCGCGATGCTGCCGTTCTGCGGCTACAACATGGCCGACTACTGGACCCACTGGCTGCGCATGGGCGAACGCCTGGGCGACAAGGCGCCGCGGATCTTCCAGGTGAACTGGTTCCGCAAGGACGATCAGGGCCACTGGCTGTGGCCGGGCTTCGGCGAGAACTCCCGTCCGATCGAATGGGCACTGCGCCGGGTGGACGGCAGGGCCGGCGCAGTCGACGCGATCAGCGGACGCATCCCCGCCCCCGGCGAGCTCGACACTGTGGGCCTGGACATCACCGCGGAGCAACTCGAGGCCCTGTTCGCCCTCGACCCTGACGCCTGGGCAGCGGAAGCCGACCTCACCGAGGAGTACTTCGCCCAGTTCGGCGACAAGCTCCCCCACGAGCTCCTCGACCAGCTCGCCTCCCTCCGCGCCCGCATCGAGGCCACCCGCTAGCGCGTCCGGGGGTTTGTCGGACCAGCCCTTCGCGTGGCCGGGACGCGCTGGCTCCGCGTCCTGCGGGGACCGGCTACTCTCGACGACATGCCCCTGCCCGCCCGCCTCCCGGGACGGCTCGCCGCCACGGCGGTGCTCCTCGTCGTCACCATCGCCGGCGCGGGGTGCACGGGCGGCCCCTCGCCGTCCCCCACACCGACGACGCCACCCGGCGTCACCGTGAAACAGGCCCAGTCCGTGGCGAACCAGGTCGTCACCGGCTGGCGGGCAGCCCACAGGACCTCCTGGGATCCGGCGGCCTGGGATGCCGTGGACGCCCTCCCCGCCCGGATCGCGGACGACGCGGCGGTTCAGGCCGGCGCCGCCCGGAGGGACGCCGGGACCTACCAGCCGTCCACGTTCCCGAACACGTTCACGGTGAGGAAGGTCTACGCGCACTCCACCACGGACGGCACCGAGTACCTCCTGGTTGCCGGCTACTACGTCACACCAGCGAAGAAAGCGATCGCCGACAGCGACGCGGTGCAGCTCTACGTGAGGGAGGGCGCCGGCAGCTGGCGCTACGCGTCCGGCGTCGGCAGCGAGGGCGTCAGCGGAACCACGGCGGCGAAGCGGGGGCTCGCGGTCTCGTTCACCCCGCTCGCCGAGCAGCCGGGCGTGGACGTGAGCACCACCGGCACCAACGCCGACCTGCTCGCGGCCCTGCAGGAGGCCGCGCGCCCGAAGGCTGGCACCACCTCCGTCACCGCGGACGGCACGAAGCTCACCGCCGGCGCCGAGGCGTGGGGCGGCGACTACTACTCGGTGAAGGCCGCCGACTGCACCGTCCCGAGCGGTCCCGCGATCGCCAGTTTCGATGTGCAGGAAGGCGCGCTGAGCCTCGTCCAGCTGGACTGCGACGTCGAACTCAGCACCGGCAGCAAGACCCTGATCGTCTGGACCGATCCGGTCACGGGGAAGCAGGTACTCGGCAGCGGGGCGAAGCTGCGGGTGCTGTACGAGGCGCTCGTCCGCACCGAAGGGGGCAGCTACACCGTGCTCGCCCACTACGACCGCTGGGCCGGCCTGCCCACCGTGACGAAGTAGCGGGGATCAGCCGAAGCGGACCAGCGCCACCCCGAGCAGGACCACGGCCGCGCTGGCGACCCGGGCGAGCGTGACCCGGCGCCGCGGCACCCCCAACCAGCCCCCGTGGTCCATGCCGAGGCCGATCGCCACCTGGCCCAGGAGCACAACGCTGACCGCCAGCGAGGTGCCGAGGACAGGCGCGTTCAGCGCGTTGACCAGCACGAACGCCGCGCCGAGCAGGCCGCCGCTGAACATCCACCCACGAAGTTCGCCCGCGCGCCGGAGCCGCGGGCGGGTGGCCAGGATGACCACGACCAGGCCCGCGGTGCCGATCGCGAACGAGACCAGCGCGGCGGCCAGCCCCGAACCCATCACCTGGCCGAGACGCCCGTTGACCGCGGTCTGGACGGCACCGAGGCTGCCGACCAGCACGGCAGCCACCCACAGCAGCGGGTGCGGCCGCGCGGGCACGGGTGGCGCCACGGATCCACCGCGTCCGAGCAGGTTCACCCCCGCAGCCCCCACCACGACCAGGAGCGCACCGAGCCCGCGCAGCACGGTGATCGGGCGCTCCGTCATGCCGAACGCCCCGGTCACGTCGATTACCAGGCCACCGAACACCTGTCCCACCAGCGGCAGAACCACCGTCGCCGAAGCGCCGATCCGCGGCAGCAGCACGATGTTCATGGTCAGGAACACCAGTCCACACAGTCCGCCCAGCCAGATCCACCACGGCTGCGTGGCAGCTGTGGTGGCCCACGGCACTGCGGTCCCGGTGAGGATCACGGCCAGGCCGAGCCCGGCCGTGCCGACCGCGAAGGAGATGGCGGAAGCGGGCAGCACGGCCCCGATCCGGCTCGCCAGCCGGGAGTTGATCGCGCTCTGAACGGGGATCAGCCCTCCGACGACCACACCGAGCACGAGTGCGACGAGCACACGACCACCTCCTCAAGGGGGTCCAGCATGCCCGACCCTCAGCGCAGGTCGCGCACCGAGCCCCGCTCCTGGATCGGCATGTGCACCAGGGTCTGCGGGGGCGCATCCCCCTCGAGCACGAGCGTCATCGCCGTCCGGCCCATCTCCAGGTACGGGATCTGCATCGTGGTGAGCTGCGGACGCAGGTACGACGCCAGGTACTCGTCGTCGAAGGACACCACCGAGACGTCCTCGGGGATCCGCACGCCCCGCTCCTGGGCAGCCTGGTAGATGCCGAACGCCACCCGGTCGTTCGCCGCGACGATCGCCGTCACCGGTGTGGTGTCGAAGATCTCATGGGCGCCGCGGTAACCGAAGTCGGGCTCCCAGAATCGTCCGTCGACCTGGTGGGCGAACTCCAGCCCGTGCTCGGCCATCGCCGCGTCCAGTCCGGCGTAGCGGTTGCCGATGGTCACCGACAGTGCAGGGTCGAGCAGTGCCTCGGAGCGTCCGATGAAGGCGATCCGGCGGTGCCCGCGCTCGATCAGGTGGCTCGCGGCGTCATGGCCGGCCCGGAACTCGTCCGGAAGCACGCACGGATGCCCGCCCGCGGACGTGGCATTGGTGAGCACCACCGGCACGTCGATCGACACCGGCGGGACCTCGATCTGCTTGGCGCCCATCAGCCCGAACACGATGCCGTCGGCCTGCCGGTCGAGCATCAGGTCCAGCGCGCTCGAGATGCGGTCCAGGTGACGTCCGGACTCGGTGATCAGCACGGTGTGGTCGCGCTCCTCGGCCACTTCGAGCAGTCCGCGGATCATCGCCGAGGCGTAGCGGGTGATGGTCACCTCGTCGGAGATGAAGCCCACGGTGCGGGTCTTGCCGAGCCGGAGGCCGCGAGCGGCAGGGTTCGGCCGGTAGTTCAGCTTGGCCGCGGCTGCGCGCACCCGGTCGGCCGCCTCGGCGGACAGCCGGGTGTTCGGACGGTCGTTCAGGACCATGCTGACCGTCGTGGTGGACAGGCCGGCCAGCTGGGCCACGTCGGCCAGGGTGGCGCGTTTGGCCATCATTCCTCCACGGATCACGGGGTGTCGTGAACATGGTACCGGTACCACTTGCACAAACCTTTTAGCAGACTCTTGTGCGCTCACCGCAGAGCTGCTAACGTCCTGCGTGCTAAATCCTTTTAGCACAGAACAGCAGGCCAACCGGGCCAACCGCCCGGAGCAGATCCAACGGAGGAACAGTGCTCAAGCGCACAGCCAGGCTTGTCGCCACCACGTTCGTCGCAGCATCCCTGATGCTGTCGGTCGCCGCGTGCTCGAAGGGCGGAGCCACCAGCACCAACGCAGCCACCGCCGGTGGCACCCAGACCCTGACCCTGTGGACGCACAACGCAGGCAACAAGGGCGAGCTCGGCGCCATCCAGCAGGTCGTCGACGACTACAACGCCAGCCAGACCACCTACAAGGTCGACCTGCAGGCATTCCCGCAGGACTCCTACAACCAGTCGGTCGTCGCGGCGGCCGCGTCGAAGAAGCTCCCCTGCATCCTCGACATCGACCAGCCCAACGTGGCCAACTGGGCCTGGGCCGGCTACCTCGCCCCGATCACCGGCATGGACGACATCCTGGCCAAGTACCTGCCGTCCACCGTCGCGAAGTGGAACGGCAAGACCTATGCCTACGGCTACTACGACGTGGCGCTGACCTGGGTCACGCGGACGTCGATCCTGAAGAAGTACGGCATCCGCGTGCCCACCGTGGATCAGCCCTGGACCGGCGAGGAGTTCATGGCCGCGCTGAAGAAGGTCAAGGACTCCGGCGACTTCAAGTACCCCGCCGACATGGCCACCGGCTGGACGGGCGAGTGGTGGCCCTACGGCTACTCCCCGCAACTGCAGGCATTCGGCGGCGACCTGATCAACCGCACCGACTACAAGAGCGCCGACGGCGTGCTCAACGGTGAGGCCGCGATCAAGTGGGCCAACTGGTTCGCCGGAATGGCCAAGGACGGCTACATGCCGAAGAAGTCGAGCGCCGACCCGGCGGCCGACTTCATGAACGGCAAGTCCGCCTTCCTGTGGAACGGTTCGTGGACCGCCGTCCCCACCCGGGAGAAGTTCGGCGACGACGTCCTGTTCGCCCCGCCGGTCGACTTCGGCAACGGCGGCAAGATCGGCGGCGGCTCCTGGACCTGGGGCTACTCGACCGGATGTTCCTCGCCGGAGGGTGCGCTGGACTACCTCAAGTTCGCCTCCGCGGACAAGTACGTCGCGAAGGTGTCCGCCGACACCAACAACATCCCGACCACCGACGCGGCCGCTGCGATGGTTCCCGGCTTCGAGCCCGGCGGGGAGAACGACGTGTTCCGCCAGATCTCCAAGAAGTACACCGTGATGCGGCCCGAGACCCCCGGCTACCCGTTCATCGCGACGACCTTCGGCAAGGCCGCCCAGGACATCCTGAACGGCGCCGATCCGAAGACCACGCTGGACCAGGCGGTCAAGGACATCGACGACAACCAGAAGGCGAACGACTACTTCCAGCAGTGATCCCCGGCCCGGGAGGGGTTCCTCGCCCCCTCCCGGGCCGTCCGCACCGCACCGCACAAACCGCCCTCAGAGAGGAGCCGCCGTGAGCACCGTCGAGGCAGCCACACACCCCGCCCCACCGGTCGTCCGGGCCCACAGCCACAAGCGCAACCGGCGTTCCACCTCGGTCGCGGTGGCCATGCTGGTCCCCGCCGCCGTCTTGATGATCACCTTCCTGATCATCCCGATCTTCCTCACCTTCGGGCTGGCCTTCACCAACGCCCGCCTGATCTCGCCCGTGCCGGCACGGTTCGTCGGGTTCGACAACTTCGTCCGACTGTTCACCAACGACACCTTCTGGAAGTCGCTGCTGAACACGATCGTGTTCACGATCGTGATCGTCCCCGTCCAGTCCGGACTCGCCCTCGGCCTCGCCATCCTCGTGAACGCGAAGGTGCGCGGCACCAACTTCTTCCGGACGGTCTACTTCCTGCCCGTGGTCACCTCGATGGTTGTGGTGTCCATGCTGTGGCTGTTCATGTACCAGCCGGACGGGCTCATCAACGTCCTGCTCGCCAAGGTCGGGATCACCGGCCCGGACTGGCTGGGCGATCCGAAGACCGCACTGTTCGCGATCATCGTGCTGTCGATCTGGCAGGCCGTAGGCTTCCACATGGTCATCTGGCTGTCCGGCCTGCAGACCATCCCCGCCGAACTGTACGAGGCCGCCTCGATCGACGGCGCGGGGAGGTGGCAGCAGTTCGTGCACGTGACCTGGCCCGGGCTGCGTCAGACGTCCATCTTCATCCTGATCACGATCACCATCGCGGCGTTCTCGCTGTTCACGCAGGTGAACATCATGACCCAGGGCGGCCCGCTCGACTCCACCTCGACGCTGGTCTACATGGCCGTGTTCACCGGCTTCCAGCAGCAGCAGACCGGCTACGCCGCCGCGATCTCGCTGGTGTTCTTCGCACTGGTGCTCACCGTCTCGCTGATCCAGCGCTACCTGACCCGAGACAAGGGGGCCACCCGATGAGCGACCGCCTCGCACCCGCAGCGAACGCCCCGTCAGGGACGGTCACCGCCAACTCGCGCCGACGTCTCGGGCCCGCCCTCGTGATGGTGCTGCGGGTCGTGCTGTGCCTCGTATTCGGCCTGCCGCTGGTGTTCATGATCGTGTCGAGCCTCAAGCCCGACACCCAGATCTTCGCCGACCTCGAGTCGTGGGCAGCCTTCCTGCCGGTGGGCGAGGTGAGCCTGGACAACTACACCGGGCTGATGGACCGCGTCCCGTTCATGACCTTCATGGTCAACTCCATCTTCATCTCGGTTGCGACGGTCGTGCTGGGCCTGCTGGTCAATTCGATGGCGGCCTTCGCACTGTCCCGGATCGAGTTCACCGGGCAGAAGGTGATCCTCGGCGTCGTCCTGGCCACGCTGATCGTGCCGTTCGAGACGATGGCGTTGCCGCTGCTGTGGTGGGTGAACACGATCCCCTACTTCGACGGCTCGCAGGGCTGGCTGGACACCTACGCCGTCCAGATCATCCCGTTCATCGCGAACGCCTTCTCGATCTACCTCTTCTACCAGTACTTCGACTCCATCCCGAA
>PHEV01000141.1:8484-12682 GCA_002843035.1 Actinobacteria bacterium HGW-Actinobacteria-5
GTGGCCACCGTGGCGATCCTCACCTTCCTGCCGGCGTGGAACTCCTACCTGTGGCCGCTGATGGTGGTGCAGACCGAGTCGCTGCGTCCGGTGATGGTCGGGATCGACTACTTCAAGCAGGCCACCGGTGCGTCCGGGACCGCCTGGGGCCAGATCATGGCCTACGCCACCATGATCACCGTCCCCGTCCTCGCGCTGTTCGTCGCCTTCCAGCGGGCGTTCATCAACTCCATCGCATCATCGGGGGTGAAGGGCTGATGTTCGCACTGCCCGATTCATGGGTCTGGGATTTCTGGACCGTCGACGACGGGGAGCAGTACCACCTGTTCTTCCTGTTCGCGTCGAGGGCGCTGCACGATCCGGGGGCCCGGCACTACCGGGCCGGCGTGGGTCACGCGGTGTCGTCCGACCTCGTCCACTGGACCCGGGTGCAGGACGCGATCGTGCACGGCGAGCCCGGGGAGTTCGACGATCTGGCCACCTGGACCGGATCGATCACGCGGCATCCCGACGGCACCTGGCTGATGTTCTACACGGGAGCCTCGCTGGCACCGTCCGGCAGCAACATGCAGCGGATCGGGCTGGCCACGTCCCCCGACCTCCTCACGTGGACGAAGCAGGGGCTCGTGGTCGAGGCCGACCCGCGCTGGTACGAGCAGCTGGACGGGGGCTGGCACGACTGGGCGTTCCGTGACCCGTGGGTGCTGCCCGATCCGGACGGCGACGGCTGGCACATGCTGATCACCGCGCGTGGCAACACCGGACCGGTGGACGAGCGAGGTGTCGTCGGGCACGCCTGGAGCCCCGACCTGCGCCAGTGGGAGGCCCGTCCGCCCTTGTCGGAGGTGGGTCAGGGGTTCGGACAGCTCGAGGTGATGGTCAACGTCGAGATCGAGGGACGGACGTTCCTGCTGTTCAACTGCCTGGGCGGCGACGTGTCGGACGCCCGCAAGGGCAGCACGGCCGGCGGCACCTGGGCGGCGAAGGCCGCCTCACCGCTCGGACCCTACGACATCGCCGGTGCGCGCGTGATCTCGCCGCCCGGGCTGTACGTGGGCCGGCTGGTCCAGCTGCGGGACACCGGCGAGTGGAAGTTCCTCGCGTTCGTGAACGAGACGCCCGAGGGCGGCTTCGGCGGCACCATCATCGATCCGCTGCCCGTTGCGCTCGTGGACGACGAGATCGTCGTCGGCTGACCCCACCCGCCTGGTCGATCCCCGGGGACGGTTCCCAACGGTCCACCTTTTCCACAGCTTCGGCCCCTAAATCGGGCCCTGTGGAAAAGGTGGACCGAGTTCGGAACCGTCCCCGGGGTCAGCGGACGGGCTCGACGGCGGGCCAGCGGCCGCGCAGGTACGAGTTCGGATAGCGGGCGCAGGCATCGCAGTCGAGTTCGGCCGCGGCGCGCAACGGCCACGACGGCTCCCGCAGCGCCGCCCGGGCCAGCGCCACGGCGTCCGCGCTGCCATCGTCGAGGATCTGCTGGGCCTGCTTCGGCTCGGTGATCAGGCCGACCGCGCTCACCGGCAATCCGGCCTGACGGACGGCGGCCGCCAGCGGCACCTGGTAGCCGGGGGCCGCCGGGATCTTCGCGAGCACGTTGCCACCGCTGGAGACGTCGACGAGATCGACGTGGTGCCGGCGCAACATCCGGGCCACCTCGGTGGCGTCCTCGACGGTGAATCCGCCGTCGGTCCACTCCGTGGCGGAGATCCGCACGAAGATCGGCTTGCCGACCGGCCAGGCCTCGCGCACCGCGTCCACGACCTCGAGCAGCAGCCGAGCCCGCCCGGCGAGGTCGCCGCCGTAGCCGTCGGCGCGATGATTGGACAGCGGCGAGAGGAACTCGCTGAGCAGGTAGCCGTGGGCCGCGTGCACCTCGACCACATCGAAACCCGCAGCGTCCGCCCTGCGCGCGGCGGCCGCGAAGGCCTCCACGACCTGGGCCAGGTACTCCGGCGTCGCCTCGGTCGGGGTGGCCAGCCCGGGGAACGGGACCGCGGACGGACCGAAGGTCTCCCAGCCCCCGTCCTCGAGAGGCACGGTGCCGGACTTGCCCGGCTCGAAGTCGCGGTAGGTGGAACCCTTGCGTCCGGCGTGGGCGAGCTGGATGCCCATCTTCGCGCCCTGGGCGTGCCCGAACTCGACGACGCGACGCCACGCGTTCGCCTGCTCGTCGTTCCACAGCCCCGGGCACTGCGGGGTGATCCGACCCTCGGGCAGGACGCCGGTGGCCTCGGCGATGACCAGGCCGAAGCCACCCGCGGCGCGGGCGCCGAGGTGCACCAGGTGCCAGTCCGTCGGGACGCCGTCACGCGCCTCGCACTGGTACTGGCACATCGGAGCCAGGAAGATCCGGTTGGGAATGGTCAGGTCCCGCAACGTCAGCGGGTCGAAAAGGGACGGCATGGTTACAGGTTAGGTACGGCTCTGTTGCAACTGGTGTGCCGTCTCAGTCGGACGCCTAACCTCGCTCCTGCGCCCGGAACCCCGCCGGGGCGGAGGTGAGGCATGACGGACGCAGCCAGCTGGGTCGAGCGCCACGCCGCGGCCGCGACTTCCTGGGACACCACGCCCAACCAGTTCGTCGAGGCGGCGTGCCGCGGCCTGCGCCCCGGGGTCGCGCTCGACGTCGGCGCGGGCGAGGGGGCCAACGCCATCTGGCTGGCCGGACGCGGCTGGCGGGTCACCGCGGTGGACCGGGAGACCGTGTCGGTGGGACGCATCCAGAGCCGCTCGGCCCTGCTGGCGCACCCCGTCGACGCGATCGTCGCCGACGCGGCGTCGTACCGCCCCCGCCGGGACTGGTTCGACCTGATCCTGCTCAGCTACCTGGAGTTGCCGGAGGCGCAGCTGCGCCGCGTGCTCGCCAACTGCGTCCCCGGGCTGGCCGTCGGCGGCACCCTGCTGGTGGTCGGCCACGATGCGTCCAACCTCGACTCCGGCTGGGGCGGCCCCGACGATCCCGACCTGCTGACCACGCCCGCTCACCTCGCCGACCTGCTGACCCACCTCGGCCTGGCGGTACGCCGGGCCGAGGTGGTCAGGCGCCAGGTGCCGAACGACGTCGGCTTCCACACTGCCCTCGACCACGTGGTGGAGGCGGTGCGCCCGGCCGCGTGAGCGGTGGCGGTCCCCGGCGTCCGGTTCGACCGTCCTCCGGGCGCCACGGACGGTTCCGGTCCGCCGGTCGTGCTCACAACGGGTAGAGCACCACGGCGGCGGCCTTCACCGAGTAGGTGACCTCGCGTCCGGGATAGAGGTCCAGTTCGGCCACCGACCGCACCGTGACGTCCGCAGAGAGGACGTGCCCGTGGTGGTCGTCGCTGCGCACCCGCACCAGGTCGCCGAGCGGTTCGAGTTCGGCGACCGTCACCGGAACGTTGTTCCGCGGGCTCCCCGGGTGCGGCTCGATGTAGATCGACACCCCGGCCGGCGAGAACACCGCGGCGGCCGGGTCCCCGACCCGCAGTTCCTCGCCCTCCTTGCGCATCCCCTCGATCACCAGGCCGGTGCCGTCCCGCACCCCGCCCTCGACGAAGGTGCCCCGGATCAGGTTGAGCCCGGCGATCCGCGCGGCGAAGCGGGACCGTGGATGCCGCAGCACCTCAGCGGTCGGGCCGGACTCGACGATCCTGCCCTCCTCCAGCACGATGATCCGCTCCGACAGCAGCAGCGCGTCCAGTGCGTCGTGGGTGACCACCATGGCGGACCGGTCCGCCAGCACCCGGCCGAGCACTCGTCGCAGCAGCGGAGCCACCGCGATGTCGAGCGCCGCCATCGGCTCGTCCAGCAGCAGCAGCCGGGGCTCCGAGGCGAGCGCCCGGGCGATCGCGACCCGCTGCGCCTGGCCGCCGGAGAGCTGGCTGGGCCGGCGACCCGCCAGCTCCGATGCGCCCACCTCGTCGAGCCAGCGCTCGGCCCGCTGCCGGGCCTCCCGCTTCGACGCGCCGCCCACCCGCGGTCCGAAGGCGACGTTCTCGATCACGGAAAGGTGCGGGAAGAGCAGCGCGTCCTGCGCGAGCAGCGAGATGCCACGGGCGTGCGGGCGCAGCCACCGGTGTCGCCCCGGGCCGAGGTCGAACAGGACGGTCCCGTCCAGCGTCGCACGACCCGCGTCGGGACGCACTGTGCCGGCCAGGACGCCCAGCAACGTCGACTTGCCCGCGCCGTTGTGCCCGAGCACCGCCACCCGCTC
>PHEV01000293.1 GCA_002843035.1 Actinobacteria bacterium HGW-Actinobacteria-5
CGAATGGGCTCCTCGGCCGGTGAAGACCCGATCATTGGCGGCGCGGACGCGGATGGTGACTTCGCCTAAGGCATCGATGCCGCGCGTGACGGCCTTCACGGAGAACTCGGTCAGGTCGTTCTCGATGTCGACGATGCGGTTGATCGCCTTGTAGACGGCGTCCACGGGTCCGGTGCCGTGGCTCGAATCGATCAGATGCGTGCCATCACGATCCACGAGTTCGACTGTGGCGGTCGGGATGCCCGGGTCGCCACAGACGACTTGCACGCGCTCGAGGTGGTAGAGCTCCTCAAGTGTGCGTTCACGCTCGCCGACGAGAGCCTCGAGGTCCTCGTCGTAGACTTCCTTCTTCTTGTCGGCCAAGTCGAGAAACGCCTCGTAGATAGGCTCGAACTCGTTGTCCGGCAGCTCGAAACCGAGTGCCTCGAGCCGGTGGCGCAACGCATGACGACCGGAGCGCGCCGACAGGATGATGCTCGAACCACCCACGCCAACGTCGGCCGGATCGATGATCTCGTAGGTCGAACGCTCCTTGAGCACGCCGTCTTGGTGGATGCCGCTCGAGTGAGCGAAGGCGTTGGCACCCACGATCGCCTTGTTCGGCTGGACGTTGATGCCCGTGATGCTGGAGACCATACGCGACGCGCGCGTGATCTCCTTGGTGTTTATCGCAGTATCCACGCCGAAGAGGTCCTGGCGCGCCTTTATGGCCATCACGACCTCTTCCATGGCCGTGTTGCCCGCGCGCTCTCCGATACCGTTGATGGTGCACTCCACCTGGCGAGCGCCCGCCGCAACGCCTGCAAGCGCGTTGGCGGTGGCCATGCCCAGGTCGTTGTGACAATGCACGCTGATCACAACGTTCTCGATACCATCCACATGCTCGACCAACCCGCCGATGAGTGCCCCGAAACGCTCGGGGTACGCGTATCCGGTGGTGTCCGGGATGTTCACGACCGTGGCACCTGCGGCGATGACCGCCTGGATAACGCGGTACAGATACGCCGGCTCTGCTCGGCCAGCGTCTTCCGCG
>PHEV01000294.1 GCA_002843035.1 Actinobacteria bacterium HGW-Actinobacteria-5
CCGCCACCACCTCCCGGTAGGCACTATCGGCAGCAGGCCGGTGAAGTGTTCAGGAGGGACGAGCGGGTGTGGACAACTCCGAGCCTGTGGACGAGGGGACGCCCCCGACCCGCCGGTGAGCACGTCGAACAGGTCGGACAGATCGGCCGCGCCCGCGATCGACAGGCCGGCCACCAGGGACGCCTCGCGCAATTGCGTGACCGGCACGACCACCCGCGCAAACCCCCGCTCCACCGCCGTGAGCAACGCAGGCAGCAGCCCCCGCACCGCGCGCACCCGACCGTCCAGGCCGAGCTCGCCGAACAGGGCGAGCCCCTCCAGTGCCTCCGGGTCGAACTTCCGCCCTGCGGCCGCCACGGCTGCCGCGATCGCCAGGTCGTAATGCGAGCCCGCCTTCGGCAGCGTCGCAGGTGAGAGGTTGATCGTCACCGGGTCGGACGGCCAGCCGAAGCCGGTCGAGGCCATCGCCGCCCGGCACCGGTCACGCGCCTCGTACAGCGCCGCATCCGGAAGACCCACCATCGTGGTGCGCGGCAGCCCGCTGCTGATCGCAGCTTCGACCTCGACCATGGTGCCCTCGATGCCGACCAGGGCGACCGACCAGGCCCGCGCCTGGCTCATCGGGCGATCCCCGGCACGTGGGTGATCACCGGCAGCGTGTCCCGAGCGAGCAGCACGCCCACTCCGTCGAACCGCACGTGCCGCACCGGCCCCGGTTGGGCGCGCAACCAGTGCAGCGCGACCTCGCGGAGCTTGGCCACCTTCCGGGGGGTGATCGCCTCCAGCGGCGGGCCGAAGCCCAGACCGCTGCGGCATTTCACCTCGCAGAACACCACCACCGGCTCCGGACCCGGCTCCAGCGCCACGATGTCGAGCTCCCCTGCCGGACACCGCCAGTTACGGTCCAGGATCCGCCAGCCGAGCCGCTCCAGGTGCGCCGCCGCAAGCTCCTCCCCGACGCGCCAGACCTCTGCCCTGCCCACCGCCACCACCTCCCGGTAGGCACTATCGGCAGCAGGCCGGTG
>PHEV01000142.1 GCA_002843035.1 Actinobacteria bacterium HGW-Actinobacteria-5
ACCATCGAGTGCCAGGTGCGCAGCGCCGCCACGATCGCGGCCAGGGGTTCCCTGGCCAGGTCGAGTGCGGGACCGCGCGCCATCGCCACCACGGACACCCCGTCGACGACGGGCAGGTAGCGGCGCAGGTCGCCCAGCTGGCCCTCCGCGCTACTCAGCCGCGGCCACCGCCAGCCCTCGGACTGCTCGGCACCGAGCAGCAGGTCGATGCCGCCGCCGAGCGGGTCGACATCGACGAGCGCCGCCCCACCCGGCTGCGCACCTCCCGGACGCTCCCCGGCGAGCTGCGCGAGTGCCACGGCGAGCGTGGACGCCCCCACTCCGCCGGAGCCACCGACCACGGACACCACCGGCGCCCGGGCCCGGCCCGCGCCATCGGCCAGCACCGAGCCCAACCAGGCCCCGCCCTCGGGCAGCGGGATCACCCGCGCCGCCAGCGGCACCGACCACCTCGACAGCCCGGCGGTGTCAGTCCCGACCAGGAAGACCCCCTCCCGGTGCGGCAGGGCCAGCGAGACGAGCCGTCCGGCCATCTCGTCGGCGACCAGCACCGCACCCGCCGCGCGCCACGACGCGGCCACCCGGTCGGGGTCGGTGGCCACCTCCGCGTCCAGCTCCTGCGCCGCGACCGCAGAGAGGATCGCATCCTGCGTCTCGCCCGCCCGCGCGACCACCAGCACGTCCCTGCCCACGCTCACCTCCGCCACGCCCACACCTTCGGCAGTGACGGCGCGGAATGGTCACCCCGACCGCGCGCTTGTGGACAACTCCGACCCGATGGGCGGTTCTCCACAGGACAGCAGGTCGGAGGCGGTTCGACGGGTCTCCCGGCGCCGCGACCGGCGCTTCGCGGTGCGCCCCACCACCGGTCGGAACCCCTCGCCCGGCCACCCCCCTCCCGCGACCGGACCAGCTCCTCATCTACGATGCCGACATGAGCAACGGAAACCCCGGAGCCTTCCCCCCCGCCGCGCTCGAGTGGCTCGCGCCGGCCGTGCCGGGGCGAGTGCTGGCGATCGGGCGGCCTTCCGCGCTCACCGCGAACCGGCTGCTCGGCCTCGGCAACCACGTCCTGCTCACCGACAAGGCCTCATCCGCCGCCCGGGCGAGTCGGCGACGTTATCCCGGGCTGCAGGTCGTCGCCGCCACTCCGGACGCACTGCCACTCGCCCCCTGCTCGATCGACCATGTGCTGGTGGTGCAGGGCATGCACCTGCTCCCGCCCGCCCCCTCCCTCGGGGAGTTCGCCCGCGTCCTCGTGCCCGGTGGACGGCTGAGCGTGCTCTACACGGTCCGGGACGACTCCGTCCCCTGGGTGCGCCGGCTGGCCACCATCCTGCGGGAGTACGACCCGGAGGCGATGACCGGCGGCGAGGAGCTGTACTCGGTGGCGGCGATCGCAGCGTCCCCGCACTTCCCTGTGGTCGAGCACCGGTCGTTCCGGCAGTGGGTCCCGATCACCAGGGAGGGAATGCTCGAGATGGTCAGCAGCGCACCGAAGCTCGCCGGCCTCGACGGCGCGGCCGCGTCCCGGCTGCTCGACCAGGTGGGGGCGCTCTACGACGGCTCCGCACGCCGGCCCGAACCACTGCTGCTGCCGTACTCGGTGATGTGCTGGCGGGCCGAGGTCGACCACAGCGAACTCAGTTCGGCGCTGCGGCCGCCCGAGGACGGCCTGCAGATCAACCTCTGACGCGGAGGGGGATCCCAGCCGTTAGGCTGGCCGTACCGCGCGCCGAAGGAGCTCCGAATGGCCGAACAGTCCGACATCGCCGAGGTGATCAAGAACATCCAGGCCGATGTCATCACCATCGTCAAGGGCGAGATCGAGTTGGCCAAGGCCGAACTCATGCCGCAGGCGAAGGCCGCCGGGGTCGGCGCCGGGCTGTTCGGCGGGGCCGCCTACGTGGCGCTCAGCGGTGCAGCGCTGTTGTTCAGCGGGCTCGCGTTCTGGCTCTCCCTCGGATTCCAGACCTGGTTCGGGCTCGACCTGCTCACCGCGTTGACGCTCGGCTTCCTGGTGATGGCGGTGGTGTTCTTCCTGGTCGCCGGCGTGCTCGCGCTGATCGGCAAGTCCCAGATGAACTTCACCCCGCCGGAGGCGACGCAAGCCAGCGTCGAGGCGTCCGTCGAGGCGGTGAGGGGCGCCGTCGCCAAGGGCCAGGCGGACGTCGCCGCGCTCTCGCTGACCGGCAGGCGTCCCGAGATCGAGCAGTAACCCCCGCCGGGCCCAAGCCCCGGACCGAGTCGGGGACGGTTCCGAACTCGGTCCACTTCCCGAGGATGGACCGAGTCAGGAACCGTCCCCAATCCGGTCCGCGGCGAGGCGGTAGATCCGGGATTCCCAGCCGGCCAACTCCTCGGACGCCGGGTCGTGGGTGCCCAGCAGCACCTCCGCGCCGGCCCGGCTCGGCAGCCCCTCCGGCAGCGGCACCACACCGGACGACCAGTTCGCCACCACCAGGAGCACTTCGTCGCCGAGGGTGCGGGTGTAGCAGAACAGCCGTTCGTCGTCGGGCAGCAGCAGCGCGAACCGACCCTGCCGCACCACCTCGAGGTCGTGCCGCAGCGCGATCAGCTTGCGGTAGTGGTGGAAGACCGACCCGGGATCGGCCAGTTCGGCCGCAGCGTTCACCTCGACGTGGTTCGGGTTCACGGCGAGCCACGGCGCCCCCGCGGTGAAGCCGGCATTGGCGGAGGCATCCCACTGCATCGGCGTGCGGCCGTTGTCCCTGCTCTTGAACGCGATCGCTGCGAGCACCTGCGCCGGGTCAGCCCCCGCGCCGGTCGCCAGGGCGTAGAACCGGGTCGACTCGAGGTCGTTGTACTGCTCGATCGAGGTGAAGCCCGCGTTCGTCATGCCGAGTTCCTGGCCCTGGTAGACGTACGGAGTCCCCTTCAGCAGGTGCAGCGTGGTGGCCAGCGTCTTGGCCGAGGCCACCCGGAATTCCGGGCTGTCGTCCCCGAACCGGGAGACCGAGCGTGGCTGGTCGTGGTTCTCGAAGTACAACGAGTTCCAGCCCACATCGGCGAGCGTCTCCTGCCACAGGGCCAGGTTCGCCTTCAGCGCGGGCAGGTGCAGCGGGATCACGTCCCACTTGGTCCCGCCGGGTGCCGAATCGATGCTGACGTGCTCGAAGGTGAACACCATGCCGAGCTCGCCGGCGTCCGGGTCGGTGTGCGACCGAGCCGTCTCGGCGTCCACGAGGATCATCTCGCCGACGCTGAACAGGTCCTTCTCGCTCAGTCCCACCTCACGGTTCATCTCGCGCAGGAACTCGTGCAGCCGCGGGCCCTCGACCGCAGGGGTCGGGTCGTAGCTCAGCCCGTCCGGTCCGTTCACCACGCCGTCCACCAACGGGTAGGTCTTCGAGATCAGGTTGATCACGTCCATCCGGAAGCCGTCGACGCCCCGCTCGACCCACCAGCGCATCATCTCGTAGACGGCCTGCCGAACCGCAGGGTTCTCCCAGTTCAGGTCCGGCTGCTTGGGGCTGAACAGGTGCAGGTAGTACTGGCCGGACGCCGGGTCGAACTGCCAGCCGGGGCCGGAGAAGAACGAGCCCGCGTTGGTCGGCTCGGCGCCGGGGGTGCCGGGCTCGAAGCCCTCCCTCGCCGGACGCCAGATGTACCAGTCGCGCATCGGCGAGGCGGGATCGCGCGAGCCCTGGAACCACGGGTGCTCGTCGGAGGTGTGGTTCACCACGAGGTCCATGACCAGCTTGATGCCGCGCTCATGCAGGCCGGCGATCAGCGCGTCGAGGTCGGCCAGCGTGCCGAACAGCGGGTCGATGTCGGTGTAGTCGGAGATGTCGTAGCCGTTGTCGTCCATCGGCGAGCGGTACACCGGCGACAGCCACACGACATCGACACCGAGCGCGCTCAGGTGGTCGAGGTGTGCGAGGACGCCGGGCAGATCGCCGACACCGTCCCCGTTGCCGTCGGCGAACGATCGCGGGTAGATCTGGTACACCACTGCGCTTTGCCACCAGGGAGCCATGGCACCCATCCTTGCGCGTGCGCCACGCTCGTGGGAGTGCTCAGAGGCGTTCGCTGAGGAATCGCGCCGGAATCCGGGTGACCCGCGAGGCGTCCCAGGGCAGGGTCCAGCCGAGCAGTTCGAACAGCCCGTCCAGCAGGTAGGCGGTGAAACCCCACACGTAGAGGTCGTCGAGGGTGAAGGCCGGGCCGGTGAAGCCGCGCTGGTGCACCCAGGTGCTGCGGTTCACCGGGTCGAGCAGCCGCGCCACGGGCACCTGGTGGACGGCCTGGATCTCCTCGACATCCACCGGCGAGAGCCGGACGGGGTCACGCCACCAGCCCACCACCGAGGTGACGTCGAAGCCGCTGCGCGGGATGTGCGCTGCGGGCAGCATGCCCAGCACGTCCACCGACGCAGGGACGACACCCACCTCTTCGTCGGCCTCGCGCAGCGCTGCGGCGACCGGATCCGGGTCGGTCGGCTCCATCGACCCTCCGGGGAACGCGAGCTGGCCCGCGTGCGAGCGCAGATCGGCCCGCTTCTCCACGAGTACTACTTCGTAGTTCGCCGGCTCACCACTCAGCAGGATCAGGACCGCGGCCGCCCGCGTGCCCTGCGGCGTCCGCGCCCCGGCGATGAACCGCAGCGCGTCCGGCTGGGTGAACCGCGCGCTCGCGTCCCGCAGTTCGGCGGGCACCGGGTCGCTCACCCGCCGAGCCCCTTCTGCACCCAGTCCTGCACGTTCTCGAGCGAGGTGAACTGGCCCGGGTGCCGGGCCACAATCCGTCCGTCGGTGTCGATCAGGAGCGTGTACGGGATGCCGACGACCCCGAGCGGCGCCTTCAGCGCGGTCTTCGGGTCGGCGAGTTGCGGGTAGGTCGCCGCCGTCAGCTGGGCGAACTCGATGGCCAACGCCGGGTCCGGGTCGGCGTAGTTGATGCCGAGCACGGCCACCTTCTTCTGCGTGCTCGCGAAGGCGGACAGGTGCGCGGCCTCGGCCCGGCAGGGTGCACACCACTGCGCCCACAGGTTGATCAGCATCGGACCGCGCAGCGCGGCCAGACGCACGGTCGTGTCGCCACCGAGGCAGTCGAGGGTGAGATCGGGCAGCCCACCGGCCACCGCGGCGGCCTTCCCGCTCGCGGGGCAGTCCGCGATGCCGGCAGCCTTCCGCGCGGCGACGAGGTCAGTCGGGGTCGGCGCGGGTTCCACGCTCGCCGCGGACGGCGTGGCCGTGATCGGCCCGGCTGCTCCCCCGCCCACTCCCGGCAGCAGGTCCGCGCAGCCGGCCAGCGCGACGGAGATCGCCAGGATCGCCATCGCCCGTGCCACCGGTCGGCGCGTCATCCGCGGGGCTCCCTGACCAGTTTCGCCGCGACCGTCGGGTCGGTCGGGCCCTCGCCGTAGGCCGGGCACAGCCGGGCCAGCGGACAGGCACCGCACGCCGGACGCCGGGCGTGGCAGCGCCGCCGTCCGTGCCAGATCACGTGGTGGTTCAGCATGATCCAATCCGACTTCGGGAACAGCGCCCCGACCTCCGCCTCGATGGCGGCGGGCTTGTCCGCGTCGGTCCAGCCGAACCGTCGGGTGAGCCGGATCAGGTGGGTGTCGGTGGTGATCCCTGGCACCCCGAAGGCGTCGGTGAGCACGACGTTCGCGGTCTTCCGGCCGACCCCTGGCAAGGTGACGAGCTCGTCGAGGGTGCCGGGCACGACGCCGTCGAAGTTCTCCACGAGGGCGGCGCCCAGCCGGAGCAGGGACTCGGTCTTGGCACGGAAGAAGCCGGTCGGCGTGATCAGTTCCTCCAGCTCTGCGCGATCGGCAGCCGCGAGTGCGGCGGCGTCGGGATAGCGGGCAAACAGCACGGGCGTGACCGTGTTCACCCGCCGATCGGTCGACTGGGCGGACAGGACGGTGGCCACCAGGAGCTGCAGCGGGTTCGCGTGGTCGAGCTCGCAGTGGGCGTCCGGGTACAGCTCACCGAGGAGCTTGTTCATCGCCCGCGCGCGGCGCACCAGCGCCGTCCGGGATTCGCTGGGGACCACGATCAGAACGAGGCGGCGTTGGCCTCGACGACGAGTTCGACCTCCACCGGGGAGTCCAGCGGCAGCACGGCCACCCCGACGGCGCTGCGGGCGTGCGTGCCGCGCGGCCCGAACACCTGTTGCAGCAGCTCAGAGGCACCGTTGGCCACTGCCGGCTGGCCGGTGAAGGACGGGTCACTGGCGACGAAGACCACCATCTTGACGACCCGTCGGATCCCGTCCACCCCGCCCACCACGGAGGCTGCCGCCGCAATCGCGTTCAGGGCGGCGATCCGAGCCAGTTCGGCGGCCCGCTCGGGACTCACCTGTGCGCCGACCTTGCCGACCTCGGCGAGCTTCCCGTTCACGAACGGCAGCTGGCCGGCGGTGAACACCTGGCCGGATGAGGCCAGCGCGGGCAGGTAGGCGGCGACCGGTGTGGGAACCGACGGCAGTTCGATGCCGAGTTCGGCCAGACGGGTGGAGGTGGGCGTCTCGTCCAGTTCCTCGTTCATCCCTCGACCGGCCGCTTCAGGTAGGCCACGAGGTTCTCTGCGTTGGGGCCCGGAACGATCTGCACAAGCTCCCAGCCGTCCGCGCCCCAGTTGTCCAGGATCTGCTTGGTGGCGTGCACCAGCAGGGGCACGGTCACGTACTCCCATTTCGTCATGGGCTCAGTATTGACGATCCGGCGGGCCCGGGACGAACCTCCCGGGGTTGGCGCTCACTCGCAGCGACGGCTCTTCGGGCAGAGGATGGACGTCCAGGACGTGATGTCGGTGCGCTGGCGCAGCAGCTGGCGGCGCTCCCGTTCGGTCATGCCGCCCCACACACCCCACTCGATCCGGTTGTCCAGGGCTTCGGCGAGACACTCGTTGCGGACCGGACAACTGAAGCAGACCGACCTCGCCCGCTTCTGGTCGGCACCCTCAGGGAACAGTTCATCCTGCAGTCCACGGCACTTGGCCTGGAGGGTCCAGTCGTCGACTCCGAGCGTCATTGCTCTCATCCTTTCCCTGGGGGCACCCGCAAAAGCGATTAGGCAATTGCTAGGTGTACGGGTCAGGCTATGTCAAGAAGCTGCCCTCGGCTAGGGGTGATCCGGTCGGTTGTGGACGCTGCGCAGGTCGGGTTCGGAGCGTTGCGGGTCGTCACGTACCCTAGAAGCCATGCGCATGGGGAAACGGCTCTACTCGTTGATCATGTTCGTGGTGGTAGCCGTCCTCGGCGGCCTTCTCGCCGCCGGCCTGATCGTGCCGATCACGGGCATGGCGACCGGGGCCACGAAGGACGCCGTGGCCAGTCTGGACAGCCTGCCCACGGCGCTGGAGGAGACCCCGCAGCCGGAGCGGTCGAGGCTGCTCACCGCGAACGGCAAGGTGCTCGCCTGGTTCTACGACGAGAATCGCGAGTACGAGCCGCTGAGCAAGATCGCCCCGATCATGCAGCAGGCGCAGGTCGCCATCGAGGACCACCGGTTCTACGAGCACGGGGCGATGGACCTGCAGGGCACGCTGCGCGCACTGGTGTCCACCAGCCAGGGCAACACCCAGGGCGCTTCGAGCCTCACCCAGCAGTACGTCCGGCTCGTCCTGATCGAGCAGGCCGAGGAGAGCAACGACGCGGCGGCGAAGGCTGCGGCGACCGAGAACACCATCGCGCGCAAGATCCGCGAGCTCCGTTACGCGATCGCCGTCGAGAAGCAGTTCACCAAGGACGAGATCCTCGAGCGTTACCTGAACATCTCCTACTACGGCGACGGCGCCTACGGCGTCCAGGCCGCTGCCAAGCACTACTTCGGGGTGAGCGCGGCCAAGCTGACGCTGCCGCAGGCGGCGATGCTGGCGGGCCTGGTCCGCAACCCGGTGGCGACCAACCCGGTGACGCACCCGGTGCCGGGCATCCAGCGCCGCAACGACGTGATCAACCGGATGCTGGAACTGAAGCTGATCACTCCGCAGGAGGCGGCGGACGCCAAGGCGACCGAGTTCGACAAGTCGAAGGTGCGCGAGTCGCTGAAGGGGTGCGCGAACTCCGACCTGCCGTTCGTCTGCGACTACGCGCTCCAGGTGCTGGCGCAGCAGGCCACCGACCTCGGCGCAACCCAGGAGGAGAGGCTCGACCGGATCTACCGCGGCGGCCTCACGATCACCACCGAGATCGACACCAAGGCGCAGGCCAAGGCACAGAAGGTCGTGAAGAAGAACGTGTCGC
>PHEV01000295.1 GCA_002843035.1 Actinobacteria bacterium HGW-Actinobacteria-5
AGGGTCCGGGCCCGCAGTGCCCGCCAGGCTCCGTCGAAGAAGATCCAGGCCGAGTAGAAGATGACCGGCAGCGACAACGCCAGCGCGAACACGTCGTCACGCAGACCGAACGGCGCCAGCACGGCAAACCCGAGCACATTGCGCCCGATCGGCGACCACAAGGTGATCACGACCGAGAGCACAAGCGCGACCAGGAACCGGTTGCGCATGTCGCGGGCCATGTCCGCCATCGACATGCCGGCGTGGTGGCCTCCGTGGCCCATCACGTCCTGCGGGGTTCCAGCCGCAGGCAGTTCGTGATGGTCGGTCCCGCCATGGTTCGCCGCCGCGTGATCGTGCGCCGCTTGTTCGTCGGTGACCTGGACGGGGGTTCCCGCGGCGGCCTGGGGGTGCCCGTGGTCGTGGTGAGTGGCGTGGTGGTTGTGGCCGGGGGCGGTCGGGTCGGCGTTCGGGTCGCAGATGTGGTCGGGCACCGACTGGCCTGCGCAGTGGTAGCCGCAGTCGAGGACCGCCTGGCGAAGCCGGCCCACCGAGGTGCGGGACGGGTCGTAGGTTACGTTGGCGGTCTGTGCGACGGGATTCGCGTCGACCGCAAGAACTCCGGGCTGGCGTGCCAGGAAGGCTTCAGCAACGCCCTTCGACGAGGCGGCGTGCACCCCGGCGACCTCAAGGACGACGGTTCTGGGCTTCGTGGACATCAGGGCTCTCCCTCGGGTGATCATCGACCGGGATTCGTACCTCGGGATCCGGTTCGGGGTCAGCTGCGCACGAGTCGTGCGATCGCCTCGGACGCCTCGGTGACCTTGGCGTCGAGGGTCTCGTTGCCTGACTGGGCGGCCTCGGCCAAGCAGTGCTGGAGGTGTTGTTCGAGCAGCACCAGCGCCACCGATCGCAGGGCGCTGGACGCTGCCGACACCTGGGTGAGGACGTCGATGCAGTAGACGTCGTCGTCGATCATCCGGCCGATGCCTCGCACCTGGCCCTCAATGCGGTGCAGGCGG
>PHEV01000143.1 GCA_002843035.1 Actinobacteria bacterium HGW-Actinobacteria-5
CGCCCGCGAGGCCGACCTCGCCGAGGGCGAGAAGTGGACCGGCTGGCACCGGATCGAGAAGGACCTGTGGCCGCAACGGGCGAAGAACTACACGCCGCTCACCACCGCGCAGCGCAGGACCTACGCCGAGGACCTGCTCGCCAACACGCAGACGCTCTGGGACCGAACCCGCGACCTGACCTACACCGTCGACGCGATCGCGAACGGCGCCAAGGGCCTCCTCGACGAGGTCGCCACCGGCAAGGTCACCGGCGAGGAGGAGTACTGGTCGCGCACCGACCTGTGGGACTTCCAGGCGAACGTCGACGGCGCCCGGGTCGCGTGGCAGGGCCTGCACGAGCTGCTCGAACGCAAGGACGCCGCACTCGACGCGCGGATCGCGACCCGGTTCGCCAAGCTGCAGGCGCTGCTCGACCGGACGAAGTCGGGTGAAGGGTTCGTCCCCTACGACACGCTCGGCAAGGCGCAGGTCAAGGAGCTCTCGGACGCCGTGAACGCCTTGTCCGAGCCCCTGTCGAAGATGGCCGGCGCGGTGCTCTCGTGACCGCCTCGGGGCTGTCCCGGCGCGGCCTGATCGCCTCGGCGGGTGCGGGAGCTGCGGTCGCGCTGGCGGGCGCGGGAGCGATGGCTGCCACGGGACGGGCGCAGGCGGCCGCGGACGCCGAGCCGCTCCTGCACACGGTTCCCTTCCACGGGGACAGGCAGGCCGGCATCACCACCGCGGCGCAGGACCGGCTGCACTTCGCGGCGTTCGACCTGCTCGCGTCCGCCACTCGCGACGACCTGGTCGGCCTCCTGCAGGACTGGACGGCCGCCGCCGCGCGGATGACGCAAGGACTCGGTGCGGGACCGGTCGGGCCGCTCACCGGCAACTACGACGCGCCGCCCGACGACACCGGCGAGGCGATCGGGCTCGACCCGGCGAACCTCACCATCACGTTCGGGTTCGGACCCACCCTGTTCCGCGACGCCGCCGGCACCGACCGGTTCGGCCTCGCCGGACGGCAGCCGGCTGCGCTCACGCGCCTCCCGCACTTCCCCGGCGACGCGCTGGTGGCCTCCGCCAGCGACGGCGACCTGTGCGTCCAGGCCTGCTCGGACGATCCGCAGGTGGCCGTGCACGCGATCCGCAACCTCACCCGGATCGCCTTCGGGCGGGCGGCGATCCGGTGGTCGCAGCTCGGCTTCGGGCGCACCTCGTCCACCGCCCGCGACCAGGTCACCCCGCGCAACCTGTTCGGCTTCAAGGACGGCACGGCCAGCCTGCGCGCCGAGGACACCGCGGGAATCGACGCGCACGTGTGGACCGCGCCGTCCGGCAACCCCGGTACCGCCTGGCTGGACGGCGGTAGCTACCTGGTCGCCCGCAAGATCGCCATGCACATCGAGACCTGGGACCGCGGCAGCCTGCGCGAGCAGGAGCAGATCATCGGGCGCACGAAGGCCGAGGGTGCCCCGCTGTCCGGCGGCGGCGAGTTCACCGCGGCCGACTTCGGCCTGGCCGGACGGGGCGGCGCCCCGCTGATCGACCCGCACTCGCACCTCGCGATGGCGCACCCGGACCAGAACCACGGCGTCCAGCTGCTGCGGCGCGGGTACAACTACGTGGACGGCTCCAACCAGCTCGGGCGGCTCTCGGCGGGGCTGTTCTTCATCGCGTTCGTCACCGACCCGACCACCCACTACATCCCGATGCAGACAGCGCTGGCGGCGAACGACCTGCTCAGCGAGTACCTGCAGCACGTCGGCTCCGGGCTGTGGGCGGTGCCCCCGGGCGTCCGGGAGGGCCAGTTCGTCGGCCAGGCCCTGTTCACCTGACGAACCCTCCGCTGGTCGCCCCGGCCGTGACCGGGGCACGCTTGGGGGTATGCAGCAGTACAGCGAGATCACCGAACGGTTGCAGAGCTTCATCGAGGCCCAGCAGCTGTTCTTCGTCGCCACTGCCGCGCGTGAGGGACGGGTGAACGTCTCCCCGAAGGGGCTGGACAGTCTGCGCGTGGTCTCGCCCACCCGGGCTGTCTGGCTGAACGGCACCGGCAGCGGCAACGAGACCGCCGCGCACCTGCGGGACGTCCCGCGGATGACCCTGATGTTCTGCTCGTTCGTCCGCGAGCCGCTGATCCTGCGCCTGTACGGCACGGCGCGCGCCGTCCACGAGCGCGACCCGGAGTGGACGGAACTGACCGGCCTGTTTCCGCCGCTGCAGGGCGCACGGAACGTGTTCGTGCTCGACATCGACCTCGTCCAGACCTCCTGCGGCTACGGCGTCCCCGAGTTCGAGTTCGTGCAGCAGCGCGCGTTGATGGACAACTGGGCCACGAAGAAGGGGCCGGACGGCCTGGCGGCCTACCAGCAGGAGCACAACCTGGTCAGCATCGACGGGTTCCCGACCGGCCTGTGACGCCGGAGCCCGACTGCCCTAGGGTCGAGCCGTGAGCGATGCGATGCCCGAGGTGGAGATCTGGACCGACGGGGCCTGCAAGGGCAACCCCGGCGTCGGGGGTTGGGGAGCGGTGCTGAGGTCGGGCGAGCACGCGAAGGATCTCTTCGGCGGCGAGGCCGAGACCACCAACAACCAGATGGAGCTCACCGCGGTGATCGAGGCGCTGACGGCGCTGAAGCGGCCCTCGACGGTGCGGCTGCACGTGGACAGCCGCTATGTGATGAACGGCGTGCAGTCCTGGATGCACAACTGGAAACGGAATGGCTGGCGCACCGCGGACAAGAAGCCGGTGAAGAACCGGGAGCTGTGGCAGGCGCTGGACGAGCAGGTGAACCGCCACCGGATCGAATGGGTCTGGGTGAAGGGCCACGCCGGAGACCCCGGCAACGAACGTGCCGACGAGCTGGCCAACCGCGGCGTCGAGCAGGTGCGGGCGGGCGAGGGTTAGCGGCGGCGCTCGGGGTCGGAATGACCGCAGCAGTACCAGTCGACGCCGAGCGCACGGAGCCGGGCGAGGTCGGCCCTGCCCTGGCGCACGCTGGTCATCAGGACGTCGGCCATCGGCGCGAGGCGCCCGTGGCTGGAGCGGGCCGCGTCCCCGGCGAACAGAACCCCGTCGGCGCGGAAGGCGTGGTGGCCCGGGGTGTGCCCGGGGGTGTGCAGGGCGACCAGACCGGGCCACAGCTCCTCGTCGCCGTCCAGCAGGCGCAGGTTGCCGGGCAGTTCGGGACGTCCGATGCGCGAGGTGAACCGGCGGAACGACGTGGCCGCGGGCACGGCGCCGGTGAGGATCGCTGCGTCTGCCGCACCCAGCCAGGCGCGGGCGCCCGTCCGGCGCTGCCACTCGGCGGCCGCGCCGGTGTGGTCGATGTCGTAGTGGGTGAGCAGGATGTCGGTCACCTCGTAGGGTGAGCGTCCGGCCTGCCGGAGCTCCCGGGCCACCCGGTTGAGACCCGCCTTCATGCCCGGGTCGATGATCGCGACCCGATCACCGGCGTCGAGCCAGTAGCAGTGCGCGCCGACCGCCGAGGTGAGCCAGAAGGCGTGCTGGGTGAGTTGCTGCATGGCTGCTCCGTTCCACACCAAGGATGCCCTACGCGGCGACATGCCTCACGCTGACCCGGGCCGTCCCCCCGCTGGTCGAGACTCCCAGAACCTGAACGGTTTGGGGACGGTTCCCGTGAACGGAAAAGGAACCGTCCCCAAACCGTTCGGGGACGCGCGAGGGGCCGCGACGCCAGCGCCGCGGCCCCTCGGATCGGGTGACGATCAGACGATCGTCACGGTGAGCACCTTCAGGTCGGCCGGGAGGGTGTTGCTGGAGGAGACCAGCTTGGCGGTCGCCACCACCGTCCCCCTGCCATAGCGGCGCAGGTCACCCTTGGTGAGGGTGATCTTCTTCGTGCCGTGGTTCCAGCTGTGCAGCGTGGTCTTCGCGACCACCCGCGTGCCGATGTAGACCTTCACCGTGCCCGTGACCCACAAGCCGGTGCCGAGAGCGGCGGTCTGGATGCGGAACGCGACCGAATGGCCCTTTCGTACCGTCCGGGACTCGTTCAGCCCGTACACCGTCGCGGTCGCCTTGCCGATCGTCACCGGGACGGTGACCTTCGTGCCCGACGGCCTGGCCGTCACGACCACCGCGCCGCGGTTGGGCAGGGTGATCGAGAAGTCCGCAGCCCCGTCAGTGACCGGGATGTGGTTCGCGACCGTCCGGCCGCCCACGGTCACCTTCAGCGAGGTGTTCGCGGGGGAACCGAGCGAGGTCAGGTCCAGGTTCGAGATCTTGATCGGGAACTCCTCGCCCACCGTTGCCGTGGACGCGGCCTGAACCTCGACGCCATGCTTGGCGAACTTCGGCGACACCGGCGACTGCTTGGTCAGGTAGGAGATCCAGGCCTGGTAGTCGACCAGCCCCGAATCCTTCGTGTCGGTGCCCTTGGCGAACTCCTTGAAGTTGTCGCCGCCGGCCAGCAGGAAGCTGAACGACCCGATCCGGTAGGTGGCGTCATCGGTCACCCGCTTGCCGTTCACCCAGATCCCGGTGATGTGGCTACCGGCATCGGCTGACGCGTCGTAGGTGTAGCGGACATTGTCCGAGAGCCCCAGCTGCAGGTACGGGCGCTGGGCCCCGTCCGGCTGCCACTGCTGCTCCAGGACCGTCTTCAGCTGCGCCCCGGTCAGGGTGGTCGTCCACAGGTTGTTCACGAACGGCAGCACCGAGTTCGCCTCGGCGTAGGTGACCACGCCGTTCTTCTTCTCTGCGCCACTCTTCGCGTAGAGGAGCTCTGCGCGCAGGCCGCCCGGGTTCACGATGCCGATCTGCGCTCCGCCGTGGGCAGTGGTCTTCAGGGTCTTCAACAGGGCGTTCGCGACCAGGTTGCCCAGCGTGGACTCCTTCGAACGGTCGTCCCGCTTGCCGCCGGTGTACTTCCCGCCGGTGTAGGCGCCCCCGGAGAACGCCGTGGTGATGTCGGAGATCACCTTGCCGATGGCCTTGTCGCCGACCACGGCAGCGTAGGCAAGAGCGTCACTGGTGATGCTGTTCACCTTCGCCACCCGCGGGTACGCGGCGACCAGGTCGTTCACATCCTGCGTCGAGCGGGCGATCAGCGTCTCGGTGTGGTTGGTCACCGCACCGGTGGCCGGATCCACGCTCAGCACGACCTGGCCGACCTTTTCGCTGTAGGACGCGGCCTGCACCACCGGACGAGTGCCCCCGCCCGTGACCGGAGCGGACCACGCGTAGCTGGAGTGGGTGTGACCGTTGAAGATCACGTCCACCTTGGGGGAGGTGTCCTGGACGATCTTCGCGAAGGCACCGCCGGCGTCGACCGCGTCCTGCAGGGTCGCGGCCGGTGCACTGAGCGAGGAGCCCTCGTGGTACTCGGCCACGATCACCTGCGCCTCGCCGTTGGCGGTGTTGCCGTCGCTGAGCTGGTCGGCGACCCGGTTGACGGCCTCGACGGGATCACCGAAGGTGAGTCCCGAGATGCCGGCCGGGGATACCAGGGCGGGGGTCTCCTGGGTGATCGCGCCGATCACACCGACGGTGATCCCATCCACGGTGTACACCTTGTACTCGGGCAGTACAGGGGTCGTCGTGCCGGACTTGTAGACATTGGCTCCGAGGTAGTCCCACGCGGCGTTCGCGCTCGCTCCGCTGCCGATCACGCGGTCGCGCAGGTCGGCCCAGCCCTTGTCGAACTCGTGGTTGCCGACTGCGGACGCCTTCACCTCCAGCGCGTTCAGCACGTCGATCGTCGGCTGGTCGGCCTGGGTGGTGGACGCGAACAACGACGCCCCGATGCTGTCACCGGCCGAGAGCAGCAGCGAGTTCGCATCGCCGTACGCTGCCCGCGCCTCCTCGATCGTGCCGGCGAACTGGACGGTCGTCTTGTCGGCGATCCGTCCGTGGAAGTCGTTGAAGTTGATCAGGTTGATCGTGACCGCGTCGGCCGCCTGGGCCGGCGGTGCCGCGAGCGGAGCGAGGCCGAGCCCCGTCCCGAGGATCGTCGCGAGTAGAGCGACGCCCCCCTTGTGGAGGTGTGGTTTCACCTGGTTTCTCCTTACCTTGTGGGCATTCCTGGGATTCTCTGGACGCAGCGGTGAGCGTGCGTCACAGCGCTCGAATCGGGGACCGGCGCGAAGCAGACCGGGACACCACGTCGTGCCGATCACCCTCCCCGAGCCCCAGGACGATCTTGACACCGATCATCATCCGGCGACACCCCCCTTCGCCCGGGTCACGGTCAGCCACACCGTCGCCGACACACTCGGCCGGGCGGCGTCCGTGCCCGTGAAGAAGACGCGCACGCTGTGGCGCCCCACCGACAGGTTCGCCGGCAGCGCGACCGACGCGACTCCGCCGACCAGGGCTGCGCTGATCGTCCGCCGGTCGTAACGGAAGACCACCGTGCCGGTTGCCGCACCGCGCACCGTGGCGGTGGCGCTGACAGCGGTCCCGGACGGCACCCGGTTCTGGGACAGGGTGAGGGCGGTGTGCGTCCTGGCCGGCTTGACCTTCAGGGCGAAGCCCACCACGACCGGGTCGTGGTCGCTGGAGCGGTACGGCGAGGCATCGTAGAAGTTGGTCGCGTTGTAGTTGTAGCGGCTGTACTCCAGCGCGATCGCCTCCCCCGCGTTGATGTTCCAGATGTCCGCGCCGGTGACCAGCTTCTCCGCGGCGGCGGAGGCGAGGATGTGGTCGAGCGAACCGCTCTCCCCGCCGTAGGAGTAGCTGTACTTGCCGGTCTTGCCGCCCTGGTCGGTGTAGCCGGCCGCGGCCAGCGCCGTGATCGGGTCCTCATGGGTGTAGGCGTTGAAGTCACCGATCAGGAACACCCGGTCGGTCCGGGCGGACGCGGCCAGGCTCGCGGCGAAGCCCGCCAGCGCGGTCGACTGCTCGACCCGCAGCGCGTTCCAGCAGCCCTGGCCCGTGTCGGCGTTCGGATCGTCGGGCTCGGCAGGGCAGCTGCCCTTGGACTTGAAGTGGTTCGCGATCGTGATGAACGGCCGGTGCGCTGCCTTCCGCGGGGTGAACACCTGCGCGAGCGGGTAGCGCGCGTTGTCGAACGCGGAGTCGGTGTCGATCACCGACTCTCCCACGGGCTTCACCGTGGCGGGGTCGTAGATGAAGGCGGTGCGGATCACGTCCTCGGTGGCGGGCAGCGTCGTCGGGGACGGGACGTAGGCCCAGCGGGTGGTACCCGCAGCCGCGTTCAGCGCCGCGGTGAGCGTGGCCAGCGCGGCGTCCCTGGGCTGGCCGGCGATCGCGGAGTTCTCGATCTCCTCCAGCGAGACCACGTCTACGCCGAGGGAGTTGATCGCCGCGACGATCTTGGCCTGCTGGCGGGCCAGGCTGGCCGCGTCCGCCGCACCGCGCACGCCCGGGTCGGTGCAGGTGTTCACCGTGATCGGGTTGCCGTCGCGGTCGCTGTAGTAGGTGCAGGTCGCGCCGAGGGCCTCGGCGTCCGCGCCGGTGGTGCTGAAGTAGTTCAGGACGTTGAAGCTGGCGATCCGGACCTTCCCGCCGACGTCGGCCGGCTTCGCGGTGCGGGTGTTGGCGAACGTGGCGGGCTGCACGTCGGCGGCGTTCGCCACGGTGAGCTGCTGGGTGGGTTCCAGCGTCCACAGGCTGTTGCGGTAGTCGACGATCACCGGACGGGTGAACGTGACCGGAGCGCCCACCCGGACCGGGTCTTCCAGCGAGAGGTACGGCAGCGGGATCGACTTGTTCGCCGCGGAGTTGAAGTTGATCGATGCCCCGTCGTCGAGCGTGACCGCGCGGGCAGCGTTGTCGTCGGCAACCGCCTGCGCTGCGGCCGAGCCCGGTGCTGCGGCGTCGGTCGGGGTGCGCAGCGGGGTGGTGCCCGACGCCAGGCCGATCGATGCGTAGTAGTTCGTCGAGTAGGTGTCGGTGACGGTGTAGTCGCCCTGCGGAGCGACCAGCATCGACTCCAGCGCTTCCCTGGCCGCATCGGTCCGCGGCCAGGTGACCTTCGCCGCGACGGGCGGGGCGACCCCGGTCGCAGCCAGCTCGCTGAGTCCGCCCGACGGGACGCTGAGCTCGGTGAGCCCCTGGTACTCCGACACCGCGCCGGTCACCTGCACGTAGTCTCCGATCGCCACCTGGCCGACCGTGGCCGAGGAGTATACGAAGACCGCGTCGGAGGAGTCGTCGAGGTCGGAGCCGCTGCCGGCCTCCTGGATCGTCGGTGACGAAGCCGGTGGTGGTCACCGTCTGGCCGACCAGCGGGCTGGTGCTGCCGGTGCCCTGGATCTCGTGGATCGGGGTGGTCGGCGTCGGCCCGGGGTCGCCCGGATCGGTGCCGCCGTAGGTGACCCCGGCGCTGTTGGTCGGGGCGAAGCTGCTGGCCGCGGTGAAGTCGGCGGCGTTGTCGTCGGTGTCGACGCCGTCGGTGCGGGCGAAGGCCGTGGTCACAGAGCCGGCGGACTCCTCGACGTGGCCCTCGAAGGTGTTCGACTTCGTGTAGCCGAGCAGGTCGACGATCTGGTCCTCATCGCTGATCACCGAGCCGCTGGGCGGGGTGAGCGCGGTCGCCGTGCTCGCGAGGATGAGGGTCCCACCGTTGCTGTTGCCCGACCACGAGGTGGTGCTGGTCGCGTCCGGGGTGACGGTGGCGGTCCAGTCGACGCCGTTGGCGGCGTTGGCCGTGCCCTCGATCAGGTAGTACCCCTTGGCCGGGATCGTCCCGCTCAACGGGGTGGCGCTCGCTGCGCCGGTGCTGCTGTAGGCGCGGTACTGCAACGACCAGCCGTCCAGCGACACGGCAGTGCCGGTCGGGTTGTACAGCTCGACGTACTTGTTCTCGTAGGTGGCGCCGGAGCTGCCGCCGTTGACGTAGGCCTCGTTGATCACGACATGGCCCCCGGCCGCGAACGCGGGCGGCGCTGCGAGCGGCGCGGCGGCGAGGGCGAGGGAAAGGACAGGTGCGAACAGCAGTGCTCTCATGGGGTGCTCCTGGGGAGGGGATCTTGTGATCCTACGGAGCAAGACCCTGCCGAGTGAAGGTTTCGGGGCAACGTGGATGAGATTGCCGGTGGGTGAACGGTCGAACGCGCCCAGCTCGGTGGAACCGAACCACTGCGACCTCCTCAGCGGCGGCCGGCGCCCCGCGGAGCGAGCGGCCGGCCGTGGTCGCCCGGCGCGAGTCCGCCCTGGCAGGCCGGGCAGTAGAACATCGCCCGCTCGCGGGTGGGTGGCCCGATCTGCGCGACCCGGACGATGCCGCCGCAGCGGCGACAGGGGCGTCCGGAGCGGCCGTGGACGCGGGGATCCGCGTGCTGCTTCAGGGCGGCGAGCATCAGCCCGCGCGCTCGTTCTACCAAGCGGCGTAGTTCATCGTCTGACAGATCCTCCCGCCACGGGTTGAGACGCTCAGCGAACAGCGACTCGCTCGCCCAGATCGTGCCGATGCCGGCGAGGTTGCGTTGGTCGAGCAGGGCCGCCCCGATCGCTCCACCGGCGCGGGCGAGGTTCGCCACGGCAACGCCGGCGTCGAAGTCCGCCTCGAGGATGTCCGGGCCGAGCTGGCCGACCGCGGACTGCTCGGCTGCCGTCCGGATGAGGTCCAGCCGGCCGAGCCGCAGGCCCAGTGCCGTCCAGGTTTCGGTGACGAGAACTGCGCGGACGTTATCGCGACGACTGGCCGGGCCCTCCGCACGGGTGCGCTCGATGCGCCACTGGCCCTCCATCCTGAGGTGGGAGTGCAGGGTCCAGCCGGTGTCGAGGCGGATCAGGATGTGCTTGCCGCGCGCCACCACCTCGACGACGGTCGCTCCGGCCAGGCTGGCCGTCGACAACCCCGGCCAGCGCAGCTCCGCAGCCAGCAGCCGGCGCCCGGCGAGCGCCTCGTGCAGCCGGGAGCAGGTACGGCGGACGGTGTCGCCCTCGGGCATGCCTAACGCCTCAACCGCAGCCCGCGCGGAGTGAGCCCGAAGCCGGCGGACGCGAGCGCCCGGGCGAGCGGGGAACCCGAGCCGAGCACAGAGGCGCCGTCGACCTTCTCCACGGTCAGCTTGCCCAGCGCCCCGGCGTGCACGGCAGCCGCAAGGGCAGTGGCTGCCGGTTCCAGCAGGTCGCCGGAGTCGGTCCACGACAGCAACGTGCGTCCACCCCGCTCCACGTAGAGCACGAGGCGGCCGTCCACCAGCACCACGAGGGCGCCGGCCTTGCGTCCGGGCAGATGCCCGCCGGGCTCCTCGCGAGCCGGCCAGGCGAGGGCCGCGCCGTACGGATTGGCCGGGTCGGCAGCCGCCAGCACCAGGGCGGGGCCGCTCGCGGATTCGTCCAGCGGACGGGCGGCCGCGCGGAGCCGGTCGACC
>PHEV01000144.1 GCA_002843035.1 Actinobacteria bacterium HGW-Actinobacteria-5
AGGGGCACGGCGACCAGCGTGCCGAGCACCGCGAGCGATTTCGGCCCGGCCGAGGCCGAGCCGAAGCCGGCCAGCAGGACGGCGAACCACGCCGCGATCGGCACCGCGCAGACCAGGCTGAAGCCGAGTGCGGCCCAGAGCCGCGAACCCATCCGCCGCAGGGCCTCCTGCGGGCTGACCCGCCGTGCAGCTGCCGCCTCGGACACCGCGTAGATCAGGCCCATGCCGACCACGACGCCGGTCACGGAGCTGGTCAGCGAGCTGGTCAGGGTCGTCCACGAGAACAGCCCGGCGTCGAAGTAGTCCTCACTCCCGGTGTCCATGAACGACCCGCCGAATTGGCGGCTGAGCACGTAGCCGACGCCCAGGCCGAGGAGCTCGGCCACCATGACGAGCGCCACCGTGAGCCCGAACATGGTCAGGGGGGCGTAGCGGACGGCACGGAACGCGCCACCGAGGATGTCGCCGAGCTGGAGCGGACGCGGCGGCACGATCCCCGGTTCGCCGATCGGCGCCGTCCAGTCGGTGCGTACCTGCTCGGGAGCCAGCTGGGCGGCGTAGTACCCCGGCCCGTCCCAGCCGTTGGGGTAGGTCATCGATGCTCCCGGGGTGTCTGCTGCCCCGAGTCTAGGGGTCGGCGTCCCCGCGGACCGGGTTGGGGACGGTTCCGAACTCGGTCCACCCCGCGTCGCTCCCGTCGCGCGAGAAGGCGCGCGGTCACCGCCGCCCTGGTGGGATCAGGCCTTCTTGGCGCGGTTGCGCTGCTTGGCCCGCTCGTCGGCGCTGAGGGCGACCTTGCGAATCCGGACGTTCTTCGGCGTGACCTCCAGGCACTCGTCGCCGCGGCAGAACTCCAGCGCCTGCTCCAGGCTCAGCAGCCGCGGCGGGATCAGCCGCTCCAGCTCGTCCCCTGTGGAGGAGCGGACGTTGGTCAGCTTCTTCTCCTTGGTCGGGTTGACGTCCATGTCGTCCGGACGCGGGTTCTCCCCGACGATCATTCCCTCGTAGACGTCATCGCCGGGAGCCACGAACAAGGTGCCGCGCTCCTGCAGGTTGAACAGGGCGTAGGAGGTGACCGAGCCGGTCCGGTCGGCGACCAGCGAGCCGGTGATCCGGGTCTTGATCTCGCCGGCCCACGGCTCGTAGCCCTCGAAGACGTGGTGCATGATGCCGGTGCCGCGAGTCTCGGTGAGGAACTCGGTGCGGAAGCCGATCAGGCCACGCGCCGGGATGACGTACTCCACCCGCACCCAGCCGGTGCCGTGGTTGACCATCTGCTCCATCCGGGCCCGGCGGGTACCCATCAGCTGGCTGATCGTGCCGACGTGCTCCTCGGGGACGTCCACGGTCAGCCGCTCGACCGGCTCGTGCAGCTTGCCGTTGATCTCGCGAGTGAGCACCTCGGGCTTGCCGACGGTGAGCTCGAAGCCCTCCCGGCGCATCATCTCGACCAGGACGGCCAGCTGCAGCTCGCCTCGTCCCTGCACCTCCCAGGTGTCGGGACGGTCGGTGTTCAGCACCCGGATCGACACGTTGCCGACCAGCTCGGAGTCGAGGCGCCCCTTGACCAGGCGGGCGGTGAGCAGCTTGCCCACCTGGCCGGCCAGCGGGGCGGTGTTGATGCCGATCGTCATCGAGATGGACGGCTCGTCCACCGTGATCAGGGGCAGCGGCTTCGGGTCGTTCGGGTCGGCAATGGTCTCGCCGATCGTGATTTCAGGGATGCCGGCGATCGCGACGATGTCACCGGGACCCGCGGACTCGGCCGGCACCCGTTCGAGCGCCTTGGTGATCAGCAGCTCGGAGAGCCGGACGTTGGTGACGGTTCCGTCGTGGCGGCACCACGCCACCGTCTGGCCGCGGGTGATCGTGCCCTCGACGATGCGGCACAGGGCCAGCCGGCCGAGGTACGGGGACGCGTCCAGGTTGGTCACGTGGGCCTGCAGCGGCGCGTCCTTCGTGTACAGCGGAGCCGGGATCGTCTCCATGATCAGGGTGAACAGCGGCTCCAGGTTCGGCGAGTCGGGCATGCCGCCGTCCTCGGGCTGGGCCAGCGAGGCGCGTCCTGCCTTCGCCGCGCAGTAGATGATCGGGAAGTCGAGGTGGTGGGCCTCCTCGTCGTCGATCAGGTCCATGAAGAGCGCGTACACCTCGTCGACGACCTCGGCGATCCGGGCGTCGGCGCGGTCCACCTTGTTGATCACGACGATGATCGGCAGGTTCTTGGCCAGCGCCTTGCGGAGCACGAACCGGGTCTGGGGGAGCGGTCCCTCGGACGCGTCCACGAGCAGCAGGACGCCGTCCACCATCTCCAGGCCGCGCTCGACCTCGCCACCGAAGTCGGCGTGGCCGGGGGTGTCGATGATGTTGATGGTGACTGTCGAGCCGTCGGTCAGGGTGTGGTCGACGGCGGTGTTCTTGGCGAGGATCGTGATCCCCTTCTCGCGCTCCAGGTCCATCGAGTCCATGACGCGGGTGTTCACGTCCTGGTTCTCGCGGAACGCGCCGGACTGCCACAGCATGGCGTCCACCAGGGTGGTCTTGCCGTGGTCGACGTGGGCGATGATGGCGACGTTGCGCAGGTCTGCGCGTGCGGGCATGCGGGACTCCGTTGGGATCGGGAACCCGCTGAGTCTACCGCCCCCGCTCCCGATGCCCCCACCGGCCCTGCTCCCGATGCCTCCGCCGCCCCCCGCTCCGGATGCCCCACCCCTACCGAGGGCCAGCCTTCGCGCCGAACGCTCCGCCCCCGGGCCGAGCCCTCGGCAGTAGGGCTGGCCCTCGGCGGGGAGCGGCGGTCGCGCTCAGTGCAGGTCGTCGGGGAGGTGCGGCGCGTGGCCGACCTTCATGGCCTCCAGCATGTCCGGACGGATGCCCACGCCGGTCTCCAGCCTGGCGTGCCAGCGGGAGTAGCTGAAGTAGATCAGGAACCCGATCACCAGCCAGACCAGGAACCGCAGCCAGGTCTCCACCGAGAGGTTCAGCATCAGGTAGCCGCAGATCAGCGCCGACAGGATCGGCACCACCGGCGAGAACGGGACGGTGAACGCCCGCTTCAGGTCCGGGCGCCTCCTGCGCAGCACCACCACGCCGATCGAGACCAGCACGAACGCGCTCAGCGTCCCGATGTTCACCATCTCCTCGAGCACGCCGACGGGGGTGAGCCCGGCGACGAGGGCGACCACGACGGTGACGATCACGGTGATCAGCCACGGGGTGCGGTAGGTCGGGTGCACCTTCGCCAGGCCCATCGGGAGCAGCGCGTCCCTGCACATTGCGAAGATCAGCCGGGTGGCACCGATCATCAGGGTGAGCACGACGGTGGTCAGGCCGGCCACCGCGCCGGCGGAGATGAGCGTCGCCATCCACGCCTGGCCGTGGTAGGCGAACGCGTTGGCCAGCGCGGCGGACGGATCGAGTTTGTCGTAGGGCACCATGCCGGTCACGACCAGCGCGACCGCGCAGTAGAGGACCGTGCAGATGGCCAGGGACGCGATGATGCCGATCGGCAGGTCCCGCTGCGGGTTCTTCGTCTCCTCCGCGGTGGTCGCCACGACGTCGAAACCGATGTAGGCGAAGAACACCAGGGCTGCGCCGGCCAGGATGCCGCCGACGCCGAAGCTGGACGGAGCCGCGCCGGTGAGGAACTGCAGCAGCGGTTGCGTCCAGCTGAAGCCGGAGGCAGCGGCGGTCGGCACCGCCGGGGGCACGAACGGGGTGTAGTTGGCCGGGTTGATGAACCCGATGCCGGCGACGATCACGAACAGGACGATGAACAGCTTCACCCCGACCAGCGCCAGGTTCACCCGCAGCGATTCCTTGATCCCCACCGTGACCAGGACGCCGAGGACGAGTACGAGCAGGATCGCGGGCAGGTCCACCGTGCCGCCGTAGCTGATCGCGGCCGGGAGGGTGATGCCCAGCTTGCCGAGGAACGCGCCCAGGTAGGCACTCCAGCCCTGCGCGACGACGGACGCGCCGAGGAACATCTCCAGGATCAGGTCCCAGCCGATGATCCAGGCGAAGATCTCGCCGAGGGCGGCGTAGGAGAAGGTGTACGCCGAGCCCGACACCGGCACCGTGGACGCGAATTCGGCGTAGCACATGGCGGCCAGCGCGCAGCAGATCGCGGCGATGATGAAGCTGACCACGATGGACGGCCCGGCGACACTGTGCGCGGCGCGGCCGGTCAGGGTGAAGATGCCCGCCCCGATCACCACTCCGACCCCGAAGACCGTCAGGTCGAGGGCACCCAGCGACTTCTTCAGCTGGTACTCGGGTTCGTCGGTGTCGGCGATCGACTGCTCGATCGACTTGGTGCGCAGCAGGCTCATGGGTACTTCTCCGGGTATGAGGTGGCCGCGTCGGTGCGGCCGGACGACCCGACGAACCTAGACCCGGTGCGAAGGCTGCCGGCGCCGTGGCCAGCATGCGACCGGGCAGGGTCTGGGGCGCGACGGGGGGACGGCGGTACGCTCGCACCACTCTTGGCAGGGACGGAGGCACCGTGGGCGACTTCCTCGGCTCGTTGTGGCGGGCAATCCTGGGCGTTTGGGGCCTGGACAGCTCGATGGCGGAGTGGTTCCGGGACTACCCCCACTCGCTCGAGATCTCGATCACGATCGCGATGCTGGCCGGCGTCTCCACGCTGCTCGGCAACAGCGTGGTGCTGTTCCTGAACCGCATCCGCGGCTGGCGGTTCGCGCTCAGCCTCGTCTTCAACGGCGTTTCCATGGTGGCCCTGTTCGTCGTGCAGGCCGTCGTGATCGCGCTGATCGGCTTCCTGTTCACCGGTGACCGGCTGACCTTCTTCCAGGCCGCCAGGGCCGTGATGCTGGCCACGGCGCCGTTGTTGTTCGGCTTCCTCGAACTCGCCCCCTACCTCGGCCCGGGGATCGCCCGTGTCCTGCAGGTCTGGAGCCTGCTCGCGCTGTGGACGGTCGTGACCGTCGTCTACGCCGTCGGCTACTGGGAGGCGCTGCTGATCACCGGCATCGGGTGGGCTGTGATGCAGGGCCTGTCCTGGGCGCTGGCCCGACCCCTGAGCGCCCTCGGCAACACGATCTGGAGAGCCCTCTCCGGCAGCCCGACCCTGCTCACCGCCCAGGACCTGCTCTCTGGCCACCAGTTCATGCCGGTCGAGTTCGACTTCGACGTCTCCGCAGTCGAGGGGGGCGAACGGTCATGATCCTCGTGACGCTGCTGATCGGCGTTCTCGTGCTCGTCCTGGTGATCATGGCGATGGGTCCGCTGGAGTCGCTGGGCTGGTGGTCGGACAAGGGTGCGGAGAAGGCCGCGGCCACCATCGAACGGCTTCGCGAGGAGCACGCGAGGTCGGATCTGCGAACCTCCTACTCGCGCTACGTCGTCTACCTCTCCGGGATCGGCGCGATCGACGGCGAGTCCCGCCCGCCCGAGGAGGAGCCGTTCGTCGCGGCGATCCGGGACGGGGTGCCGAGCGCCTGCCTGGTCACCGACGTCTTCCCGTACTCGGTGAGCAACCACGGACTGACCGCGCAGCGTCCGATGTCGTGGCTGTGGCGCAGGATCGAGCAGGCCAGGTTCAAGAACCCCGAGGCGATGCTCGCCATGCTGGTGAACCTGCGCAACGCGATCCAGCTGTTCGTCAGCGCTGACCGCCGCTACGGGCCCACCTACAACATCGGCACGGCCCAGCAGGTACTCGAGTCGCTGCTGCGGCACGGCTACCGGCTCGGCAGCGGCGTCCCGGTGACGCTGGTCGGCTGGAGCGGCGGCGCCCAGATCTCGCTCGGCGCGGCCTGGTACCTCGGCCTGACGAAGATCCCGCTCGAGTTGATCTCGATCGGCGGGATGATGTCGGATGACTACGGTCTGGACCGCCTGCAGCACGTCTACCACTTGCGCGGAACGAAGGACCCCTTCGAGAAGCTCGGCTGGGTGATGTTCGCCGGGCGTTGGCCGATCGCCGTCGGCTCGCCCTGGTCGCGGGCGGTCAAGGAGAACCGGATCACGATCTACGACATCGGTCCGATGCAGCACAACGTGAAGGACCATTACTTCGACCCCACGGCGATCGCACCGGACGGCCGCAGCTACCTGCAGGTCACCTCCGACGCGGTCGTTGCCCTGCTCAACGGCACCGAGGTGCAGGTCATCCCCACCTGAGGCCGACGACCTCCATCGACCCCACCTCTCCGCTGCGAACCTCTCCCTGATAACTGGGGCTCGGCGCCAGCGGTGGGGTCGGGTCGATCCTGGCCACCCGGGGGCGCGCCCGGGTCGGCTCAGGGACAGGCCCCATGGCCGGGAGGCCGTCCGCCCATAGGCTGGTCGCGTGACGCAATGGTTCACCGAGAGCTTTCGTGCGGAGTTCGCCCGGCAGGAGGCGGAGCTCGGCCGGGTCAACATCGCCGTGTTCGGCAAGACCGGGGTCGGCAAGTCGACGCTGGTCAACGCCATCTTCGGCGAGCCGGTCGCGGCGACCGGCATCGGGGCCCCGGTGACCAACGGCTCCCACCTGTACCTCGACAAGCGCGGCTCGCTCGGCGTGATCGACACCCGCGGGCTCGAGCTCGGCCGCGACGACGACCAGATCGTCAAGGAGCTCACCAAGGCGGTGCGGGAGAGCCGCACCAAGCCGGTCGACGAGCAGCTGCACGTCGCCTGGTACTGCGTGCGCGGCATGGACCGACGCTTCGAGGACTTCGAGGAGCGCTTCGTCCGGACCCTGGCCGACCTCGGGCTGCCGGTGGTGCTCGTGTTCACCCAGGTGCCGATGCGGGAGGGGCAGTACCACCCGGACGCGGTCGAGCTCGCCCGTCAGCTCCAGGCCCGCAACCTGCCGATCGTGGACGGCCGTCCGTACCTGACCTACGCGATGAGGGACCAGTTCACCGGTCAGCCGCCCTACGGCTTGATGGAGGTCCTCGGCGCCACCTTTCGCGTCGCTCCGGAAGCGGTCCAGGGTGCCCTCGCTGCCGCGCAGGCGATCGATGTTCAGCTCAAGGCGTCTGCCTCCAACAAGGCCGTCGCCGCGGCCGTGACCGCCGCGGCAGCTGCGGCGGCGGTGCCGATCCCGTTCTCCTCCGCCGCGATCCTGGTACCGATCCAGCTGTCGATGATGGCCCGGATCGCGCAGTTGCACGGACTCGGCCTGGACAAGTCCGCGCTGCTGGCGATCGCGTCCACGTCGGTCGCCACCTCGGCCGGACGCGCGGCCGCGGCCGGGCTGCTGAAGTTCATCCCCGGCGCGGGCAGCGTGCTCGGAGGGGTGATCAACGCCTCGGTGGCGTCCTCGCTCACCCTCGCCATGGGCCAGGCCTGGCTGGTGGTCTGCCAGCGGGCGTTCAACAAGGCCCTGCCCACGCTGGACGGCAGGATCGACGCCGAAGCGGTCGGACGCCTGTTCGAGGCCGAGATGGCCAAGCGGATGCCGCGGATCCGGCACAGGGACCAGGCCGTCGACCCTGCCTGAGGGCGGACACCTCTTCGCTTCGAAGACCAGCCCTATCGCCGAGCGTCCCGCCCTGGGGTGGAGCCCTCGGCGCTAAGGCTGGCCGTCGGCGTGGTCAAAGCCGTGCCGGAGTGCCCAGCGGGCGAGCTGGTCGCGGTCCTTGAGCCCCACCTTGCGCAGGCAGCTTGCGAGTTGGCCGCGGACAGCGTTCACACTCAGCCCGAGGGTGCTGGCGAGTTCCTCGTTGCTGATCCGGCCGATGCAGAGGTGACGGAGCAGGGCGCGCTCGAGCGGGGTGAACCTGCCCGGAACCCCGGCCGGCGGGCCGGTGTGGATGGCCGACGAGATGACCGTCTCGCCGCGCCAGGCTGCGCGCACGGTGAGGGGGAGCAGCCCGATGTCACGGGACTTCAGCAGGTAGCCGGACGCCCCCGCGTCGACGGCAGCACTCGCGCAGGAAGCGGACTCGTGGACGGTGATCACCACGACCCGGGCCCGGAACCGGCTGCTCGCTGCGGTCAGCGTCCGCACGGCGAGGAGCCCCTCGTCCAGAGTGGGTTGCAGGTCCATCACGACCACGTCGATGTCCCGGTACCGCAGCAGGGGGGCGACCAGGCCGCCGTAGGTCGTCTCGGCGACGGCGTGCAGGTCGGACTCCCGGGCCAGTCGCCGCCGGATCGCCTGGCGAACCAGCCGGTCCTCGTCGGCGACC
>PHEV01000145.1 GCA_002843035.1 Actinobacteria bacterium HGW-Actinobacteria-5
AGGCGGGTGACGAGGTCAGCGGACGGCGTGCCGACGCCAGGCGCCGAGCAACCCGCCAGCAGGGCTGCGGCGAGGAGGAGGGCTGCGGCCCTCAGCCGACAATCCGGCGAGCGCCGGCCCACGGTGCGGGGTAGGACGCCAACGTCTGGATCACCAGGTCGGCGCTCGGGTTGCGGGCGTGCACGATCTTGCCGTTGCCGATGTACATGCCCACGTGGTGGATCGGGTGGTACCAGAAGATCAGGTCACCGGGCTTGAGTTCGCTGCGCGACACGGGGCGGCCGAGGTGCGACTGGGCGGTCGAGGAGTGCGGCAGGCTGATCCCGACTGCCCGATAGGACGCAAGCATCAGACCCGAGCAGTCGAAGGCGTTGGGCCCCGAGGCTCCCCACACGTACTGGCTGTGCGGCACCTTGGACACCGCGTACTTGATCGCGCCGAGCACCTTGGCGTTCGCGGTCGCTCCGTCGAGGTCGTTGAGGCTCCAGCTGGTGCTGCCACCCTCGGCCCGATTGAGCTCCTCCTGCTGCTGGGTGGTGAGCGAGAGAACCAGGGCCTGGGTCTGGTCGACCTTGTCCTGGAGATCCTTCTTCATGGCGGCGAGCCGCTGTTCCTGGTCGGCCAGCGCGGCGGACTCGGCGATCTGGCTGCGCTGCATGTCGGTCAGGTTGGCCTGCTCGGACTGGTGCTCGGCGAGGACCGCGTTCATGTCCTGATCGACCTTGTCCGCGGTCGACAGCCGGTCGAGCATGGTGCTCGGGTCACCACTGGTGAAGATCTGGACGGTGGGGTCGACCTCGCGGTTGCGGAACTGGATCAGCGCGATCGCGCGCACCTGGTCGGCGAGGGCGTCCACCTTCGCCTGCTGGGTCGCGATGTCGGCCTCGAGCACGGACAGACGCTGCTTGCTCTCGCTGAGCAGCTGGGTGGCCTGGTCGTACTGCTCGCCGAGTGCACTGGCCTGCTCCTCCAGCGCCTGCACCTTGGCCTTGGCGTCGGCCAGCTTGGCCGCGGTGGTGGAGGTCGGTGACGGCGACGGGGAGGGGGACGGGGGGGTCGCGTCCGCGGGGGTGGCGACCTGGCCTCCGAAGAGCACGAAGGTTGCCGCGAGGACGGCAACCGCGTTGCGCGCGCTCTGTCGAGCCCCCATGAGCCACCCTCCCGCTGAAGCAAAACTGAGAAAATCCTAAGGGAGGGGGCTCGGGAAGGCAACTCGGGTCCACCAAATGGGTGACCAGCCTCCTCGGGCGCGCCGCCGGAATCCCCACAGCTCGACCGCTGCCGGGCCCCGGAGAAGCCCCGCGCGACGCCGCGTCCGGCCAGGGAGGATCAGCCGGTCACCGACACGTCCGCACCCTCCGACCGGACCAGCCGCAACGGGGGCAACAGGCCCGAGTCGGCCATCGCGCGGAGCGCTGCCTGCTCGTCGTCGTCGAGCACGAGCGCATCAGGCAGCGGCCCGAGCAGCACCGACACCACGCAGTCGGCACAGGCGGGGCCCCGCACCCGGCAGGTACCGCAATCGACATGAAGTACGTCCATGTCCCCATGGTGACGTCCGCCTCTGACAGTCCCCGGCCGGCGTCCCCCTGACTGACGTGGGCACAACCGCAGAGCCGCCCCTCGGGCCGGGCCTCGCTAGCCTTGCGCAGGTGTCCCGGCGGATCCTGGCTCCCCTGACGGCCCTGGCAGCCCTGATGCTGCTGGCCGGCTGCACACCCGCGCCACCGCAACCCGCGCCGGCCTGGCAGCAGGTCACCCTGCCCGCAGGCGTGCGTCCGGCGTCGCTGGCCGCGACGGATTCGACCGTGCTGGTCGGCGGGGTGACCCCCGCGGATCCGGCGCCGCGGTTGCTCCAGCTGACGGCCGGCGCCGTGACCGGAGCGGTGGAGCCGGTGACGACCGACCCCTACGCACAGGTGGCCGACCTGATCAGCCTGACCGCTGCCGGCGACGCGGTCTACGCCATCGGGAAGGCGATCGGCGGCGCCCACTCGAACCCGCGCCTCACCGTCTGGGACGGATCGCTGGCCGCGAACCGGCTGACCAGCCATCCTCAGGAGTTCTTCACCTTCGGTGGCCACGACGCGGGCCCCCTGCTCGGCACCGTTGTCATCGCGGGCGAACCGGTGATCTTCGGCAGCCGCACCACCGGTACCGGGCCGCGTGGGGTGCTCTGGACGCGAACCGGCACCACCTGGACACAGCAGGATCGGGTCGTGGCGGCCCTCGCCTCCACGCCCGACCGCGAGCTCGGGTTCGGCGCTCTCTCAGGACTCGGCTCCCACCTGGTCGTCGCGGGCGACGAGCTGGGCCTGAGCGGAGGCATCCTGCAGTCCCCCGCTGCGTTCACCGGCACCGTCGACGGCCCCTGGCAGACCGCACGGCTGCCCGTCCCCGACAACCTGCCGGCGGTCGCCGGCCAGCTGTCCCGTGCGACCGGCGTGGCCTGCCCCGATTCGGGCGAGACCTGCTGGTTCGCGGGCTGGGCGCGCGGCCACGCGCTGGCCTGGCCGGTCACGATCGCCAAGGACGGCACCCTGCGCCCCGGCACCCCGTCCGTGCTGGCGGGCGAGCCGGACTCCGGCACCGATCCGGTCGCACTCGTCGCCCTGGTCGGCGGCCACCCTGCCGTCCTCGCCAACGCGTCCGCCCGGTCTCTGCAACTCGGCTGCCCCGACGGCTGGCACGCGCTGCCCGCCCCGCCGGGGGTCGCCACCGCGATGACCGCGGCGCCGGACGCCCTGTACGCGGTGGCGGGGACAAGCCTGTGGCGACTGCCCGCCCCGGCCTGCTGACCCGCTCGCGGCGTGGCGCCGGAGCCGCGACGCTCCGCAGCGCGTTGAGCGGACGTGGCCTCCAGGGAGGCGTGCGGTCGCCGCGCGTCGGTCCCGGGAGTGTCAGAGTGCCGGTCTAGCGTCCGTGGTGTGACCAGTACCGCCGTCATCCAGCCGAGCTTCGCCGACCTCGGCCGGCCGCTCTCGCAGGTCACCTTCTGTGTGGTCGACCTGGAGACCACCGGCAGCACGGGCGACGACACGATCACCGAGTTCGGGGCGGTGAAGGTGCGCGGCGGCGAAGTGCTCGGCGAGTTCCAGACCCTGGTCAATCCGAACACTCACATCCCGGCGCTGGTGGCCGTGCTCACCGGCATCACCGACCAGCTGGTCGCCGACGCCCCCAGGCTGCCCGAAGTGCTGCCGTCCTTCCTCGAATTCGCCGCCGGCTGCGTGCTGGTCGCCCACAACGCCGGCTTCGACACCGGGTTCCTCAAGCGAGCCTGCGCCGCGCACGGGTATCCGTGGCCCAACCCCGAGGTGCTCGACACCGTGGCGCTCGCCCGCCAGGTGCTGCTGCGCGACGAGGTCCCCAACGTGAAGCTGGGCACGCTTGCGGCGCACTTCCACGCGTCGACCGAGCCCAACCACAGGGCCCTGTCCGACGCCCGTGCCACCGTCGACGTGCTGCACGGGCTGCTGGAGCGGGTGGGCAACCTCGGCTGCGACAGCCTCGAGGACCTGCTGGAGTTCACCCGAAAGGTCTCCCCGGAGCGGCGGGCGAAGCGGGGTCTCGCGAAGGGCGTACCGAACGCGCCGGGGGTCTACCAGTTCGTCGCCGACCTGCTCGGCGCGGACGGACTCCTCCGGCGCCAGGTGCTCTATGTGGGGAAGAGCCGCAACCTTCGCCGCCGCGTGGCCAGCTATTTCACCGCGGCGGAAACCCGTCCCCGGATCGACGAGATGGTCCGGATCGCCACCGGGGTCGAGACGGTCGTGTGCCGGACGCCGTTGGAGGCGGACGTGCTGGAACTGCGGCTGATCGCGGCCCACTCGCCCCGCTACAACCGGCGTTCCAAGTACCCCGAGCGGCAGGTGTGGCTGAAGCTCACCCGCGAGCCGTTCCCGAGATTGTCGATCGTCAAGGCGGTCGCCGATGACGATGCCCTCTACTTCGGCCCGTTCCGGCGCAGGCTGGCCGCGGAGCAGGCCATGCTCGCGCTCTACGACGCGTTCCCGATCCGCCAGTGCACGACCCGGCTCTCCCCGCGCCGCGCCACCAGCCCGTGCGCCCTGGCCGGCATGGAGCGCTGCTGCGCGCCGTGCGAGCTGGCGGTCACGCCGGAGCAGTACGCCGAACTCACCGACCGGGTGCGGCATTGCCTGACCAGCGACGTGCGACCACTGGTGCGTGGCGTGGAACCCCGGCTGCGCCGGTTGGTCCTCGCCGAGCGGTTCGAGGACGCCGCGGTGCTCACCGATCGGCTGGAAGGGTTCAGCAGGGCCGCGCTGCGCCACCACCGCCTGGCCAGCCTGGCCGGCTGCCCCCAGATCGTGGCCGCGTACCGCACCGACCCCGGATGGGAGATCCACGTGATCCGGTACGGGCGCCTCGCCGCCGCGGCGCTCGCCCGCCCGGGGGAGGTGCCGCAGCGGGTCGCGCGGGATGCGGTGGCCGTGGCCGAGTGGGTGGCCCAGCCGCCGGGCCCGGCTCCCGCTGCGATCGTCGAGGAGACCGAGCGGATCGCCGACTGGCTGGAGCGCCCCGGCGTCCGGCTGATCGAGCTGGAGGGCGAGTGGAGCTGGCCGCTGCGGATCGGCCCGGCGGCGTCGGTGCAGATTAGGATCGGCGCATGATCACCGCGATTGTGTTCGTCCAGGCCGACGTTGCCCGCATCCCCGAGGTCGCCCAGGCGATCGCCGACCTGGACGGGGTCTCCGAGGTCTACTCGGTGACCGGCACGGTCGACCTGATCGCGATGGTTCGCGTCCGCAGCATCGACGAGGTGGCCACCACAGTGGCCGACCAGGTGAACAAGGTGCCGGGCGTGGAGGGCACGGAGACGCACATCGCGTTCCGCGCCTACTCCACCCACGACCTTGAGGCCGCGTTCTCGATCGGCGACTGACCTCGCATCGCTGCCCGGGAGCCGTGCGACAGCCGGCCAAGGGGGAACCGGGTCCCGAACGACAGGGGAACCGGCTCCCGAAGGATCAGTCGGTGATCTCGACCGACGCGATCACGACCGGGTCGACCGGACGGTCCAGGCGGCCGGTGCGAACGCCGGCGATCTCGTCGACGACCTTCTTCGACGCCTCGTCGGCGACCTCTCCGAAGATCGTGTGCTTGCGGTTCAGCCACGGGGTGGCGTCCACCGTGACGAAGAACTGGGAGCCGTTGGTGCCGGGTCCCGCGTTGGCCATGGCCAGCAGGTAGGGCTTGCTGAACACCAGATCGGGGTGGATCTCGTCGGCGAAGGTGTATCCGGGGCCGCCCGTCCCGGTGCCCAGCGGGCAGCCACCCTGGATCATGAAGCCGGGGATCACGCGGTGGAAGGTGAGCCCGTCGTAGAAGTTTCCGGTGGTGGTGGCACCGGTCGCCGGATCCTTGTACTCCTTGGTTCCGTTCGCGAGGCCGACGAAGTTCGCCACGGTCTTCGGAGCGTGGTCCGCGAACAGGTCGATCACGATGTCGCCGTGGTTCGTGTGCAGGGTTGCCTTGGACATCCAAGTCCTTTCTGGTTACGTGCAGGACTCTGCGCAGGCTATAGCGTCTTCGCGCAGGGACAAGTCTGGTGAGCGTCAGCCCATACTGGCAGATCCCTGTGTTTCACGGCTTCGCTACGGGTACGGTGGAGCTATCCGAGCATCCTGGAGGCACAGTGAAGACCAAGAAGTTGCTCAACGCGGTTGAGGAAGGTTCCCAGACCGCCGCCGAGTACCTCGCTCCCTATGTCGAGCAGGCCCTGCGCGAGGGCGGGCAACTCGCCGATGAGGCCTACTCGCGGGTTCGGCCAGTGATCAAGGACGCACGTATCCGGGGGGCCCGGCTGGCCTCCGACACCTTCGAGAAGGTGCACCCGGTGCTGGACGATGCGCTGGATCGCGTCTCGCCCGCCGTGGACGCAACGGTCAAGGCCGTGAAGCCGGCCGTGGAAGACGTGCTGCAGGCGATCCCGCCGACCGTCGACTACGCCCGCGAGAAGGTGCAGGCCGACTACCTCCCCCGGCTCGCCGAAGCGCTGCGCGACCTGGCCGGGCAGCCGCTCGCCCGGGAACTCAAGGTCGCCGTGGCGTCCGCCGCGCTGGCGAAGGAGCTCGAGAAGGCCTCCGCCCCGAAGCGCTCCGGCTGGAGGACCTTCGGCAAGATCCTGCTCGCGGGCGCGGTGCTCGGTGGCGTGGTGGTCGCGATCAAGAAGCTGCTCGCCGACCCGTCCACCGGCTGGGAGACCCACACCCCGAAGACCGCCTACGTGGCCGACCCGGTCGCCGACGTCAGCGACGAGGTGAAGAAGAAGGCCGCGAAGGTGGCCGAGACGGTCTCCGACGCCGCTGCCGAGGCGAAGGACGCGGTCGCCGACGCGGCCAGCGACGCCGCCCAGAAGGCCGAGGCGGTCACCGAGGACGTCCAGGAGAAGGTCGCGGACGCCAAGGACGACATCGAGGAGAAGCTCAAGAAGCTGGCCGACGAGGCCGAGGGAGGCGAGGAGTCCCCTTTAGCCGGTAACCCCTACGGCGATGGCTCCTACGTGGGCGACGAGCCGCCGGAGGGGTTCACCATCAAGGGCAACGATCGCTCGATGAAGTACCACGTCCCCGGGAGCGCGGCCTACGAGCGCACCATCGCCGAGGTGTGGTTCAACAGCGAGGAGGCCGCACAGGCGGCCGGCTTCGTCCGCGCCCAGCGCTGAACCGACCGGGGTGAACTGAGAAGTCACTGAGAATCCGCGGGCCCGACTCACAACGGGCCCGCGGATTCGACTTTCTCCGGTGTGTTCGACACCGACCAGTACTGGGTGCAGGCCGCACCCTTCCGGGCCCTCGTCGCCCGGTTCCTCGACCTCACCGGCCTGCCGTGGCCGCTGATCGCCCGGCACGCGGGGGTGCCACCCGCCGTGGTGCACCGCCTGCTCTACGGGCGCGACGGCCGCGCGCCCGGACGCATCCCCAGCGACTGCGCCCGCCGTCTGCTGGCCGTCGACGAGACGCAACTGGTGCGCCTGGCCCGGGACCGGTACCGGTGATCCTTCGTGACCCGGACCTCACCACTCGGCACTCCTCGCTAGGCTTCGGCGCGTGCCCACACCGCTGATCGGCTGCCTGCTGGCGGTCGTGCTCGCGGCCGTGGTGGCGTTGCTGACGCCGGTGCTGCTGCGCTGGCTGCCCGTCCCTCCCGACGAGGAGGACGTCGCACCGTTCAGCGAACTCGACTCCCCCGGGTTCCGTTGGGCCACCTTCGCCACCGGCTCCGTCGCCGGCTGTCTCGCGCTCGGGCTGACGCCGCCGACGTTCTGGGCGGCCTGGGCGCCGTACGTCTCGCTGGGTGCACTGCTGGCCCTGATCGACCTGCGCACCACCTTCCTGCCGCTACGACTGAACTACCTGGCGTTCGGGCTGGCCGCGGCCGGCGTCGCTCTGGCGGCGTGGCTGGAGGGTAGCTGGAGCCCGCTGCTGTGGGCCACGACGGTTGGCGCCGGCGCCGCGGTGGTGTTCTGGATCGTCTGGCGGTTCAGCGGCGGCCGGCTGGGCTACGGCGATGTCCGGCTGGTCGGGCTGATCGGGGTCGTGGCCGGCTCGGGCGGGCTGGTCATCGGCGTCTGGTCGATCCTGCTGGGCACGGTCGTCGGAGCGGTCTGGGCGATCGCGAGCCGCCTGCACCGCGGCGCGGACCACGAGTTCCCCTACGGCCCCTCACTGATGCTGGGCCCTCTGCTCGCCCTGGTCGTGCAGGTTCTGGTCGCTCGCTGAGGCGTCCGGCCCTCCGTGCGGCCAGCCGGGCGGGAGGCTCCCACACCGGCGTACCCCGGGGATGGCCACCGGAGAAGGTGGCGGAGCGTCCCGAAAGCTCAGGCAGGCTTCGCGGCCTGGGTGGCAGCCACCCAGGCGTCGAGAGTGCGGGCGGCCGCACCCGAGTCGATGGCGGCGTAGGCCCGCTGCAGCGGCTCGACGAACTGTGCGGCCAGCGGGGCAGCCAGGTCGGGTCCGGCGAAGGCCAGCTGGGCAGCCGCGGAGTTCAGCGCCACGATGTCGCGCACCGGGCCGCGCG
>PHEV01000146.1 GCA_002843035.1 Actinobacteria bacterium HGW-Actinobacteria-5
GTGGCGATGATCGCCAGCGAGGTGATCAGGAACGCCCAGCTCACTGGTGGCCTCCTTCGCGGGTGAGGTTGCCATGATGCACTCTTCCGCAGGTACCGATCCAGGCCCCGATGCCACCGTGGACTGGCAGGATTGGCCCGTGCCCACCCCCTCCTCGTTCCAGGTAGACCTGCGCGGGATGATCGCCCTGCTCGGCCAGCACCTCTACTCGCGACCCCAGGTGTACGTGCGGGAGCTGCTCCAGAACGCCGTGGATGCCCTGACCGCGCGGTCCCGGCTCACCGGCGACCACGACGCGGCATGGAGCGTCCGGCTGAATGGCGCGAGCGCGCCGGGAGAGCTGGTGCGCTGCACCGACGACGGCGTCGGCATGACGCTCGCCGAGGTGAGCGAGGTGCTCGCCACCGTCGGCCGCAGCTCCAAACGCGACGAGTTCGAACTCCCTGCCGGGGACTACCTCGGCCAGTTCGGGATCGGTCTGCTCAGCTGCTTCATGGTGACCGACCGCGTGATCGTCCGCACCCGCTCGGTCACGGGCACCCCGGCCGTCGAGTGGGTCGGCTACTCCTCGGGCGTGTTCACGGCCACAGAGATCTCCGACGACCTGCCCTTCGGCACCACGGTCGAGTTCGTCCCCCGACCCGACGAGGCCGCGGTCACCAGTGCCCGCGCTGTCGACGGGTTCGCACGCGAGTACGGCGAGTACCTCGACGTGCCCCTGTGGGTGAACGGGGAGCGGATCAACCGCCAGGCCGTCTGGGCGCTGCCCCCGGGCGAGCGGGACGCCGAGGCCCGCAGCCGGCTGCAGGAGTTCGGGGCCGAGCTGATCGGCGGACGCCCGCTGGCCGCCATCCCGCTCGGCGTGCTCGGCGCGGATCTGGCCGGCACGGCGTTCGTCCTGCCGTATCCGCCCAGCCCGAGTGCCCGCCCGGCACACCGGGTCTACCTCGGCCGGATGCTCGTCACCGACTCCTGCGAGAACCTGCTGCCGGACTGGGCGTTCTTCGTCCGCGCGGTCGCCACCACCACTGCGGCCAACCCGACCGCCTCCAGGGAGCAACTGATCGACGACGAGGCGCTCGCCCACCTGCGGCAGGGCCTCGGCGCAGCCCTGCGGCACTGGGTCGATCGGGTCGGACGCGAAGAGCCGGACCTGCTCGCGGAGTTCGTCTCCGTGCACCACCTCGGGCTCCGCTCGGTCGCGATTCACGACCAGGCGCTGGCTGCGGCCATCGTGCCGTGGCTCCCGTTCGAAACCTCCGAGGGCCGGATGCCCCTGCACGACTTCGTCCGCCGCTGGCCGGTGGTGCGCTACGTGGTCGACCACGACGAGTTCGACACCGTCGCGTCCCTTGCGCAGCCGGGGCAGCCGGTACTCAACGCCGGCTACGTGTATGACGCGGCGCTGGTCAGGGAGTTGCCGCTGATCCTGCCCGGGGTGACCTGCGTCGAAGTCACCGCGTCCTCCGCGCTGGAGGGGCTCGCCGCGCCGGCCCTCGCCGACCAGGCGCGGGCCGCGGGCCTGGAGCGGCGCGCGACGGCCGCGCTGGCGGAGGTCGACTGTGCGGCCGTCGTCCGGGCCTTCGATCCCGCCGACAGCACGGCCTTTCTGGTGGCCGATCCGGACCTGTGGCGTCGCCTCGAACGGGTGCACACCCGGACCGCGCCGGGCCTGTGGTCGTCCATGCTGGAGGCCATGGCCGATTCCGCTGCCGCCCTCGACACCGGCGCAGGACCCGCGTCCCGGCTCTGCCTGAACTGGGCCAACCCGCTGATCCGGCGGCTCGCCGTGGTCGGCGACGACGTGGTGGCCGACCGCGTGCTGCGGGTGCTCTACTGCCAGGCGGTGCTGGCGGCCCACCGGCCGCTGCAGCCGGCCGAGCGCAGCCTGCTCAGCCGCGGGCTGGACGACCTGCTCGCCCTGTCGATGACCGAGGAGGACCGATGAGCACGACCCGCCCACCCGAACTGGACGACCTCTACACACGGATCGCAGTGACCCCGCGTGAGGCTGGCCAGGTGCCGTTGCTCGGGCGCGCGATCCTGATCGCGGAGGAGGCGGGGGACGAGGACGCGCTGTACGAGCTGCGCTGCTGCCTGGCCCAGTCCGCCACCCGCGCGGCCGACGCGGAGACCGAGATCGCCGCGTTCTCCTGGGCGCTGGAGCGGCATCTGAGTGATCCGACGCGCTTCCCGCTCGTGGTGCGCAGCCCGGACTACGTCGACCTTGCCTGGCTGTTCAAGTGGATCCTCGACACCTTGATGAAGAACTCCGCGATCGGCCGCGACCAGATCGAGTCGAGCCTCGCGGCGATGGAGGACCTGTACCGGCGCGAGGGCCTGGGGCTCTCCGCCCCGGCGCAGTGCCGGCTCGCCGCGGCGGAATACCTCGGCGACGTCGACGACCTGGAAGAGCTCGCTGCGCGGTTCGAGGCCACGCCGCGCGACGCCCATTCCGATTGTGAGGTCTGTACGCCGCGCTGGCTGGCCACCGCGGAGTTGATGCTCGCTCGCCCGGAACGGGCGATCGATCGCGGCCGCGCCGCCCTGGCCTCGGGACGGACCTGCCTGTCGGAACCGCAGGGCCTGCTCGCCGACCTGCTCATCCCGCTGCTCCAGGACGGACAGCTGGAGACCGCAGAGGAGTACTTCCAGCGGTGCCGCGACAAGGTCTGGACGAGCGGCTACGAACGGATGGCCGCCACCGGCGAACTGCTCGCCGCGTCCGCGGTGACCGGGAACCTCGCGCTCGGGCTCGACCTGCTGGAGCACCGCCTGTCCGACCTGGCCAGCGTGGTGCACGATCACCGCAACCGGCTGGGCTTCCTTTCGGGTGCCGCGCTGCTGCTGGATCGGGTCGAGCGGGCCGGTCTGGGTGAGCGGCCCGTGCGCGACACCGTCGGGGTGCTCGCCGCGCAGTCGCTGGCTCCGTCCGGGGCGAACGTGGCCGTGCTGGCGGAGGCGTTGTGGGCCGAGTCGGATCGCCTCGCCGCAGCCTTCGACGCCAGGGCGGGCAATCGTTGGTGGCGGGGCTGGCTGGACGCGCGCCGGGCGCTGGGCGACCTCGACGTCCCGCTGGATCTCGGTTACGCGGAGGCCGCGCCGCTGCTCGTTCCGTCCCGTCCCGACCCGACCACGGCGCGCGACTGGCTCAACCGTGCCCGCGAGCGCAGCTGGATCGGCGACACCGTGGGCGCGGTGGCTGCGGCCGGACGGGCCATCGAAATCGGCGGGCTGAGCGGGGACGACCTGGCGGGTGCCCTCCGGACTCGCGAGCGGGGCCTGAGCCGGGCGGTCCAGGAGGCGGCCGGAGTGACCAGCCTCGCCGACGTGCCCGAGGCCGACCTGACGCTGCTGCGAGCGGCCACGGCCGAGTACCGGGCCGAGCTTGAACGGCAGGGGCGTCTCGACCGGATCCGGGTGATCGACGCGCTCGGGCCGGAGCGCGACGACCTCGGCTGGGCCCCGGACGCGGACCACCTGGTCGCCCTGGTCGAGGAGCTGCGGTCGGCCGGAATCGCCGATGACGAGCTGGACGGTATCGAGTTCGAGGCGGCCCGGTCGTTCGCCCGGGCGGGCCGCGGTGAAGAGGCCGCCCAGCTCGCTCTGGCGGCGCGTGAGCACTCCCTGGCCACGGCCAGGCCGGATGAGGTCGCCGCCTACCAGTTGTCGGTCGGCGAACTGCTGGCGTGGCTGGGCCATCCCGACGCGCACGGCGCCCTGTCAGCGGCCGTCGGGCAGCCCGATGCCGAACCGGTCCTGCACGCACTGGCCCTGCGCGCGCTCGCCCGGCTGCACGGCCAGGCGGGCGAATGGAGCGAGGGCATCACGGCGGCACGGGAGGCCGTCCACCTCCTCAGTGGGCTGGAGGTTCCCGCGGTGGCCGCCGAGGCGAGCGAGTTGCACGCCGCGCTGCTGGAGAGCTCCGGCGATTTGGCCGGGTCCGTGCGGGCCGCCCGCCGCGCGCTCGACCTGGCCGAGCCTCAGGAGGGGCTCGACACCAGCGCCCTCCGACTCGAGCTCGGCCGGCGGCTGGTGGTCGCGGGTCGGCCGGGCGAGGCGGTGGCTGTGCTGCGGGACGTGGACCGGGCACTGCTGGAGCGGAGCGAGCCGGAGGGCTCGCCGGACGCCTACGGGTGCGCCTTCTGGCTGGGTACGGCGCTGCGGGACGTCGGCGACGCGAACCGCGCGGCCGACGTCTGGGATGCGGCCTTCGGCGTCGCCGTGAGCCGGGGCGACCACGGCGTCCAGGTCACGCTGGGACGGGAGCTCGGCAACCTGTTCGCGGCGTACTCGGTGTGGGAGGAGGCGCTGCGGGTGTTCCGGGCGACCAGGGATGCCGAGGCGGCGCTCAACGACGGGACGGCCCCTGAGTTCGATGAGCGGGTGGGTCTGATCCGCTGCCTCGCCGGAGACGCGGGCGGGCTGGACGATCTCGATGCCGCTCTCGAAGCCGCCCGGGCTGTCGGGGCCGATCTGGCCGTCGCCGACTGGACGGACAGCCGGGCACGGGCGTTGCAGGCCCTCGATCGCACGGAAGAGGCGGTCGCGGCTTCCCTGCAGGCCTCGGACCTGTTCGCGAGCGCGGGGCGGCCCGACGGCTGGGCGATGGCGCTGGGGTACGCGGCCCGCCTGCTCGCCGACCAGGGGCGTCGCGCCGAGGCGCTGGCGCTGTTGGACCCGGTGCTGACCGATTCCGAGGATCCGATCCTGGCCGGCCTGCGCGCCTTGCGGGACGAGTTGGGCGGCACCGACTGAGGGAACCGTCAGCCGGTGGGGCGGATCTGGCTGGCTGTGGCGTCGGCCTGCAGCGTCCGGGCGAGTTCTGCGACCAGCGCAGAGACGTCCTCGGGGGCGAGGCGGACGGTGGCAAGGCAGGTGCCGTCCTGCCACACCGAGAGCACCACGCGGGAGGACTCACGATGCTGGGCGATCCGCAGCGTGCGACCCGACCGGTCCCGACCGGTCAGGCTCGCCCCGTGACGGGGCAGCGGCGACACCGTCATGGTTCAAGGATTCCACCGCCCCCGCAGCAGGGAAAGGCTCAGGCGCTACCCAGAAGGACGTAGCTGACGAACGCCGCCACGCTCGCCAGGGAGTACAGGGAGAGCACGTTGTTCGTGTACCCGAGATCGCTGCGGCGGCCCTGTGGGATGAACAGCGGCACGATGAAGGGCGGCGGCAGCACCATCAGCGTGAACACCGCGTGTGCGTAGATCATCGGCAGGCCGAGCAGGCCGACGAACAGTCCGCGTCCGATCAGCAGGGCGAGCCCGATCACGACGACCAGCCGGGTGGCCACCAGGTGGCAGCGCCTCGCGGACCCCGGCCGCGGTGAGCCGTGAGCCGTAACCGACGATCATCAGGACGAGCGGGGCAGTCACCGCTGGGAGGTACTTCAAAGTAGTACCCAACGCGATGCCGAGGACGCCGCGACACCCCCAACCCGATCAGGGCCAGAACGGGCAGCACGCTGCCGAGGACGTCGGTCAGGTCGGGCGACATGAAGTTGAGGCTTTCCGTCGGCCCACCCCGGGCCCGGCGCTCGTGGCGTAGCGAGCCTTTGCCGCCCCGCCGGGCGCGCGGGCAGCGCCGGTGAACGGGATCGGGGACGGTTCCCTTCCCGTTCACTTTCGACGGAGGTCCGGTGAACGGGATCGGGGACGGTTCCCTTCCCGTTCACTTTCGACCGAGCAAGGACGGAATGAACCGGAAGGGAACCGTCCCCGTGAACGGAAAGGGGACGGACCACGCGAACGCGGGCGTGGACGGAAAGGGGACGGTTCCCTTCCCGTTCACCGGGGGACGGGCGCGGCCGATAGCATGCGGGACGTGTCGAACCTCGTCCTCACCGTCGTCGGCGACGATCGCGCCGGACTCGTCGCGGCCCTCGCCGACGTCGTCACCGCCCACGGCGGCAACTGGGAGCACAGCCAGCTCGCCGAACTCGCCGGAACCTTCGCCGGCATCGTCGTCGTCTCCGTGCCCGACGATCATGCGGCCGATCTCGTGGCCGCACTCGACCAGCTGGACGGCCTGCTGAAGATCACCGCGCACCCCGGCGCTGGCGAGCCACCCGCCGCACGGCCGCGAGAGCTCAGCGTGGACGTGCTGGGCAACGACCACCCCGGCATCATTCGCGACATCTCTACGGTGCTCAGCCGGCACGGCGTCAGCATCGAGAACCTCACCAGTGAGTCGAGGGAGGCCCCGATGTCGGGCGGACGACTGTTCGAGGCGCAGGTGCTCGCCCGCGTCCCCGACGGCGCCGACCCGGCCGCCATCAAGGCCGACCTGGAGCGGCTCGCCACCGAGTTGCTGGTGGACATCACCCTCGGCGACGTCACCGACTGAACGCGACTCTGCGCCCGGGAGCCGAAGGGCTTCGGACGCAGAGCCGTAGTGTCCCCGGTCAGGGGTGGGAAAGCTCGCGCGCGACCGGGCGGCGCTCAGTGGACGTTGAAGATGCTCACCCCGCCCGGCCCGACCAGCAGCCCGACGACGATCAGCACGATCCCCCACAAAACCTGCTTGCGAACGATGGCGAAGATTCCCGAGACGACCATGACGGCCGCCAGGATCCAGAGCAGAAATGCCATTGAGTACCTCCTCGGTCACGCGGTTGGTTACTTGAAGGCGTCCTTGATGTTCTCGGCCGCCTGCTTGACGTTCGCCCCGGCCTGGTCGAGCTTGCCCTCGGCCTCTGTCTCCGGGTCGTTGGTCGCCTTGCCCCAGCCCTCCTTCACTCTTCCCTTCGCCTCCTGGGCGGCGTTCTTCACCTTGTCGTCGATGCCCACGGATTCCTCCTTCCGGTTCGGTTGTGCATGATTGGCATACCCGGCGCGGAGGCGCCCGAAACAGGGAGCAGGCGGTGGTGGGCGACAGCGAGGACGCGCGGTCGGACGTGGACGGGCTGCGGCTCGGCATCCTGGCCCGGCTGGCGGACGCGGTTTCCCTGGCCGAGACCCTGCCCCAGGTGGGGGAGCGCGGCCTCGCCGTGCTGCGGCAGAACGACCTCGACCATCCGGCGGTCTGGCTGCTTGGCGTTGGTGGCGAGGCCGTCGTCGAGCCGACCGGGGACGTGCCGGGCGGCGCACCCCAGGCGGTCCACGCCGCCGACGCGCACGCCCTCGCCCGGGTTGCGGTGCGGTCCGGACGCCACGAGATCCACCCGCTCGACTCCCCCGCCGGGCTCGCCGAGCTGCACGCGCAGCCCGTGGTCGAGCCGGGGCAGGCAGCGCCGTCGCTGGTCCTCGTGTTCGGTGTGACGCGGCGAATGGGCGCGGACGCCGACTTCGCCGACTACCTGGAACTGGCTGCAGCCCTTCTCGGGGCGGGCCTCAGCGGGCACCGGGAGCTCGCTGTCGTCCAGCAGCAGTCCGAGACGCTGCGGGAGTTGGACGCCGCGAAGTCGGCCTTCCTCGCCAACGTCAGCCACGAGCTGCGCACGCCGCTCGCTCTGATCGCGGCGCCGCTGGCCGAGGTGCTCGCCGAGCCGCCCGGCGAGGTCAGCCCGGCGGCCCGTGCCCGGCTCGACACGGTGCGCAGCAACGTCGTGCGGCTCACCCGCATGGTCGACGCGATGCTCGACTTCAGCCGGATGGAGGCCGGCCGGATCACCCCGAACCTGGTCGAACTGGACGTGGCCGCGCTGCTGGGGTCGCTCGCCGCGTCCTTCGGTCCGGCGATCGAACGGGCCGGCCTGCGGTTCGACACCGACCTGCAGGAGTTGCCCCGAACGGCTCTGCTCGACCGCGACATCCTCGAGCGGATCGTGCTGAACCTGCTCTCGAATGCCCTGAAGTACACCCCGCACGGTTCGGTGGAGCTTGCCCTGCGCCCAGTGCGGGGTGGCTTCGAGGTGAGCGTCGCGGACACCGGGATCGGCATCGCCGTCCGGGACCAGGAGAAGGTCTTCGCCCGTTTCGAGCAGCTGCCGCGGCACGG
>PHEV01000147.1 GCA_002843035.1 Actinobacteria bacterium HGW-Actinobacteria-5
GCGGCGGCACCGCCTGAGCGGTCTGCGGCGACGTGAGGCCTTGTGGTGCTACATATTCATGGCGCCGGCGATCCTCGGAGTACTGCTCTTCTCGATCGGTCCGATGATCGCTTCGCTCTGGCTGAGCCTCACCTCCTACGACATGCTGTCGGCGCCGGAGTTCGTTGGAGTCGCCAACTATGTCAAGTTGATGGGCGACAAGCTCTTCCTGAAGTCGCTGTCAGTCACCCTGCTGTACGCCGTTGTCGTGGTTCCCGGCACCATGCTCGCCGGCCTGGTGGTGGCGATCCTGCTGAACGCGAAGATCCCGACGATGGGCTTCTTCCGCTCGGCCTACTACCTGCCCTCCGTCATCGGAGGCGTCGCCGTCGCCCGGGTGTGGGCCATGCTCTACAACACCGACCACGGCCTGTTCAACCTCATCCTCGGCCTGTTCGGGATCGATGGCCCCGGCTGGCTCACCGACGAGAACTGGGCGATCTGGTCCCTGATCTTCATGGGGATCTGGGGCTTCGGCGGCACCATGCTGATCTACCTCGCCGGCCTCCAGAGCATCCCGAAGGAGCTCTACGAGGCGGCGGACGTGGACGGGGCCAGCAAGTTCAAGCAGCACCTGTTCATCACCGTGCCGATGCTCTCCGGCGTCACGTTCTTCAACCTGGTGATGGGCATCATCGGCGCCCTGCAGGTGTTCGCCGAACCGTTCGTGCTGACCGGGGGCCGGCCGAACAACTCCACCCTCCTGCTGCCGCTCTACCTCTACCGGGTGGCGTTCGACTACCTCGAGATGGGTTACGCCTCCGCGATCGCGTGGGTCGTCTTCGCGATCACCATCGTGCTGACCGCCCTGGTGTTCCGTTCCCTGCCCCTGTGGGTGCACACCGAAGTAGGGGAGGACTGATGGCGGCGGAAGACCGCTCCGGCGGTGTGCGGCTGAGCCGCAGGGAGATCGCCGTCCGGGTGATCGTGCTCAGCCTGGGTGCGGTGGTCGTGCTGATGCCGGTCTTCTGGACGGTGCTCACCTCCCTGAAGACCGCGGAGCAGACCCTGGCGATCCCCCCGGTGTGGTTCTTCGATCCGCAGTGGAGCAACTACGCCGAGGTGCTGCGGATCGTCCCGTTCCAGAACTACGCGCTGAACACCGCGACCGTGGTCGCCGGCGTGGTCCTGGGCACACTGCTCAGCTGCTCCTTCAGCGCCTACGGGTTCGCACGCCTGCGTGCCCCGGGGCGGAACACGATCTTCGGCGTGCTGATGGCCACGATGATGCTTCCCTCGACGGTCACCCTCGTGCCCACCTACATCGTGTTCAACAAGATCGGCTGGCTGAACACCTTCCTGCCGCTGATCGTGCCGGCCTTCTTCGGCTCGGCGTTCTTCATCTTCATGTTCCGCCAGTTCTACCTCTCTCTGCCCAAGGAACTGGAGGAGGCGGCCCGGATCGACGGCGCGGGCTACTTCCGGATCTGGTGGAGCATCTTCCTGCCGCTGAGCATGCCGGTCATCGCGACGGTCACGGTGTTCACCTTCGTGGGCGCGTACAACGACTTCTTCGGACCCCTGATCTACCTGACCGACGAATCGAAGTGGACGATCTCGGTCGCCCTGTCGAGCTTCGGCGGCAGCCCCAAGATCGGTCCCCAGCTGCACATGCTCACCGCCGCGACGATGATCGCCGCGGCCCCGTCGATCATCGTCTTCCTGCTCGCCCAGCGTTACTACGTCAACGGCATCTCCGTATCAGGCATCAACAAGTGATCAATCGAGAAAGGACTCGAATGAACCCAGCTCTCCTGTCCCGTCGGACCCTGCTCGGTGGTGCGGTGGCCGGCACGGCGCTCGCGCTCGCGGGCTGCGGCACCGGTAACACCCAGAGCGCGTCGGTACCTGCGCCCACGTCCACGGAGGTCGTGGGCAACTCCGAGGTCACCGTCTACGCCTGGACCAATGGCACCACGATCGACCAGAACTTCAAGGCCAGCGTCGACGCCTTCAACAAGGAGTTCTCGGGCAAGTTCACCGCGAAGATCAACTTCCTGCCGTACGACCAGTACTGGCAGAAGATCCAGCTGCAGTACGCGGCGAACCAGCCCTTCGACATGTACTACTGGGACGTGCAGGCCTACGCCCACTACAAGAAGGGCCTGCTGGCCAACCTCGAGGGAGTCGTCTCGGCGACCGAACTGGCCGATTCGTCGAAGTACCCCGTGGAGCTGTTCAACCCGTGGCGGTTCGACGGCACCAATATCTACGGCATCCCCGAGAACATCCAGTCGATGTCGCTGTTCTACAACAAGGCGCACTTCGACGACGCGGGCATCTCCTACCCGGACGCGACCTGGACCTGGGACAAGGTGCAGGAGGCGGCCGCCGAGCTGACCAGGAAGAGCGGCAACAAGGTCGAGCGGTGGGGCCTGGACATCGGCGACCTGGGTGTCTGGTGGGGCCTGCAGACCCTGGCCTGGGCCGCCGGCTCGGCGTTCTTCGACAAGCCGCTCGAACCGACCGCGTTCACGATGACCGACCCGCGGGTGGTCGAGGCGCTCAAGTTCGTGCAGGACCTGATGTGGGCCAAGCACATCGCGCCCCGTCCGGACGAGCGGGACGCGGCCAGCCAGGCCGGCGGCTTCGCCGGCGGCATGGTCTCGATGATGCCCGGCGGCACCTGGAACATCACCTCCTACCAGCAGATGAAGGACGGCTGGGACATGGCCCCCCTGCCGCTCTACCAGGGCAAGAGCGTGATGCCCTACTGGCTCGGCGGCTGGGTGATCCCGCAGAAGTCGGCGGCGCTCTCCGCCGCGGAGGCGTTCGCGCTGTGGCGGGCGACGAAGTTCCAGGACCAGATGGCTGCCGACCATGACTGGATCCCGATCCAGAACGCGGCCCGGGAGTCCGATGCGATGCTCAGCGGGATGCCGGACGGGTTCAAGGCGGCCATGGCCGCGCTGCCGTCCGCGCAGATCGGTGACCTGTACACGGCCAACAGCCAGAAGATCCTGAACGAGGTCTACGGGCCGGCGTTCGATGAGCTGTTCCGCAACAAGCTCTCGCCGCAGGACGCCGCGAACCAGATCCAGGAACAGGCGACTGCCCTGCTCTGATCCCGTCCGACCGGCCCGGGCGCTGCGTGCGCCCGGGCCGGCCCCTGCTCCCGCGCAGCGAGGTGAGCCCGTTGTCCGCGTCCGTTGCTCCGCCGGCCCCCGTCCCGCCGCGGAACCGCTCCAGCCGATCCTCAGCGGCGGACTGGTGGTCCTGCGGGCCCCCGTCCAGGTGTGGTCCCGACCGGGCGGCTCGCCGGGTGAGCACCCGATCGACGGCATCTATCTGGGTGATGTGCGGCACATCCGGGCCATTGGCCTGCAGGTCGGGGACTCGTCGGTGGAGACCGTGTCCACCGACCAGGTCCCGGTCGGGAAGGTCATCTTCCAGGCCGTCCTGCGCGGGTTGGACGACGCCACCCCCGATCCGGGCGTCCGGCTGACCAGGACCCGCACGCTCAGGAGACCCGGCTGACCGAGAACACCTTCGTGACCGTCCAGACGGTCACCGTCGACGACTGCGGCGGGTTGGCCGTGTTCTGCCGGGTTGCCAGGGAGACATCAACCAGCGCGACCACCTCGTAGAGCTGCTCGCTGCTGCCCTCCTGGCGCATTCCGGGCTCCGCCGCGAAGACCTGGTCCATGCCCTCGACGCAGGGCCGGCCGGGCTGGTCCTCGGCGAACCAGCTGCAGAAGCCGCCCACCAGGGGGACGGCGCGGGTGCGGAAGGTGACCGCTCCCTCGGTGTCCGGAGCCGGTGCGGGCGCGCAGGCCGGCAGCAGGAGCAGGACGAGCAGCATCGCGGCGAGCCGGGTGGTCCACACTGTCACAGGTCCTCCTCTGTTCAGGCTCGCGTGCCGAGCGTGTAGGCGTGGCCGGCGGTTCCGGGCTGCTCGAGGCAGTCGAGGATGAACCCGGCCACGTCGGCGCGCGCGATGGTGGGGGCGAACCTGCCGGGACCCTCCAGGGCCAGCACCTGGCCGGTGGCCGGCTTGTCGGTGAGACCGCCGGGACGGACGATCGTCCAGGGCAGCCCCGACTCGCGCACGAGTCGCTCCTGTTCGTCGTGGTCGGCCAGCGCCCTGCGCAGCACCATCGAGGTGAGCAGCCGCATGGGCGCGGGCAGGTGGGCCGCGGAGTCGCCCACGCCCAGGGAGGAGTGCACCACCACCCGTCCGATGCTGCCCGGCGGTGCCGCCTCCAGCAACGCAGCGGTGACCGCGGCGCGGTTCCGGTCGGTGCCGGGCGACCCGCCGATCGCCAGGACGACGGCGTCCGCCGCCGCGCCGAGCGCGCGCCCGACCACCGCCGGATCGGTGGCGTCCCCGCGGACGTCGGTGATTCCCGGCAGCCCGGTGCCGCGCCGGGACAGCGCGACCACGTCATGGCCCCGCTGCACGGCCTGCTCCACCACCTGCCGTCCGGTTCCCGAACTGGCACCGATCACCACGACGCGCATGTGCTCATGATGCCCGGCGGTGTCGGCCGGGGGGAGGGGTACGCAGCATTGCCTACTGCGTCCCTGCAAGTTTGCAGTCGTGCAAATTTGCGCTAGCGTAGAGATGCGCTGTTGCAGGAATGACAGCGCTTTTCGTTGTAGGAGGAGATGTGGCAACCGCCACTGTCGAGCGCACGGCTCCGATAGAGACCACCCAGAGCCCGATCATGAGCCACCGGCAGATCATGTTCGTGATGTACGGGTTGATGGCCGGCATGTTCCTGAGCTCGCTGGACCAGACCATCGTCGGAACCGCGATCCGGACCATCGGCGACGACCTGAACGGCCTCGACCAGCAGGCGTGGGTGACCACCGCCTACCTGATCGCAGCCACCGTTACCACGCCCCTGTACGGCAAGTTGTCCGACCTGTTCGGACGGCGCCCGCTGTTCATCATCAGCATCAGCATCTTCGTTGCGGGTTCGTTCCTGTCCAGCTTCTCCACCTCGATGCTGATGCTCGCGGCGTTCCGCGCCTTCCAGGGCCTCGGCGCCGGCGGCCTGATGTCGCTGCCGCTCGCGATCATCGGCGACATGCTCGCTCCCCGGGAACGCGCGAAGTACCAGGGCTTCTTCCTGGCTACCTTCGGCATCGCGTCCGTGATCGGCCCGCTCGTCGGGGGCCTGTTCGCCGGAACCGAGACGATCCTCGGTATCGCCGGCTGGCGCTGGGTGTTCCTGGTCAACGTCCCGGTCGGCATCATCGCCCTGGTTGTCGTGTTCCTCTTCCTGCACCTGCCGCACATCCCGCACGACAAGCCGCGGATCGACTGGTGGGGTGCCGGCCTCGTCGTAGGCACGCTCGCCCCGATGCTGCTGGTCGCCGAGCAGGGACGCGAGTGGGGCTGGGCCTCGGTCGCATCTATCACCTGCTATGCGATCGGCGCGGTCGGACTGCTCGCCTTCATCCTCGTGGAGCGGGCGATGGGCTCGAGCGCGATCATCCCGTTGCGGCTGTTCAGCGCGAAGGGCTTCTCCCCGGCCATCGTGCTCAGCATCCTGATCGGTTTCGGGATGTTCGGAGCCATGCTCACCCTCCCGCTGTACCTGCAGATCGTGCTCGGGTTCAGCCCCACGCAGTCGGGCTTCGCAACCCTCCCGATGATGTTCGGCGTCATGCTCGCCTCGGTCGGCACCGGCCAGCTCGTGGCGCGCACCGGGAAGTACTCGGTGTTCCCCAAGACCGGCACCGCCACCACCGCGATCGGCTTCCTGATCCTCGCGTTCATGACCCTGGACAAGCCGTTCTGGTACATGGCGGTCGCGATGTTCATCATCGGCGCCGGTCTCGGCCAGCTGATGCAGACCCTCACCATGGCCGTCCAGGCCTCGGCCGAGGCCAAGGACATCGGCGTGGCCACCAGCTCGGCGACCTTCTTCCGCCAGATCGGTGGCACCCTCGGCACGGCCATCATGCTGTCGCTGCTGTTCAGCATCCTTCCGACCAACATCTCCAGCGCGATGACGGACGAGCGGACGACCTGGAACGCCCTTGACGCCGCCCTCAACCCGAAGGTCGCCAACGACCCGGCGAACGCGGCGATCATGGAGAAGATGTGGACGCCGATCACCGACAAGATCAAGAGCACCGTGGACGACAACCTCGCCGACGCCACCAAAGAGGTGAAGAAGCAGGTCAAGGCGACCGTGAAGGCGAAGGTGACCGCAGCCGTCGCGAAGAAGGCGGCCCAGGGCACCGGCAAGATCGGCGACGGCATCTCGGCCCTGAGCTCCGGCCTGGCCCAGCTCAGCACCGGCACCGGCGCCTTCGTCGACGGTGTCGGCCAGATCGGTGACGGCGCGCAGGCGATCGCCACCGGGCTCAAGGGTGTCAGCAAGGGCGAGTCGGTGGCGGCCGACTACGCCAGGAGCGCGACCGACGCCTACGGCTCGCTCTCGGCGGCGATCCAGACGATGACCGGCGACCAGAAGGACTGCCTGGCCGGCGACCAGACCGCCTGCGACCAGCTGGACGGAGACAAGGGCAAGGTCGACGACGCGATGGCAGCGCTGCAGGGCGACGTGTACGCCACCAGCGGCATCCTCAACGGCACCGACCAGAACCCCAGCCTGGTGACCGCGCTGAAGAAGCTCGCGGCAGGCACCCAGCAGCTGGCCACCGGCGCGAAGACCGCGGCCAGCAAGGGCAGCGCGATCCCGACCGGTGCGGCCGCGGCTGCCGACGGCAGCCAGAAGCTGGCCGGGGGCGCCAGGAAGCTGTCCAAGGTGCAGAAGATCATCGACAAGGCCGTCAACAAGGCCCTGCCCGACGCCTACGAAAAGGCATTGCAGCAGGTCGCGCTGGAGCGTGGCCTCAGCGTCAAGGACGGCCAGCTGGTCGTCGACTGGTCCGATCCGGTGCAGCGCTGGGCGATGGTGGACGAGCTGGCACCCACGATGGCTCAGACGATCAGGAACGGCGACGCCAGCGACAGCAACGTGAACACCGACAGCAGCACCTCCGACACCTCGTTCCTCACCGGCGCAGACCCCCGGCTGACCAAGCCGTTCATGACCGGCTTCAACGACTCCGTCGTGACCATCTACTGGGTCGGGTTCGGCGTGATGCTGGTCGCGTTCGTGATCGCCTGCTTCTACCGGGTTCCGCCGCTGCGCACGCGCTCGGCCCTGCAGGAGAAGTCGGACCTGCAGGAGAGCGCCGCGCTGGAGGCGCTGGCATGAGCGGCGACGCGACCACCGAGCCGGCCTGCACCTCGCTGCGGGAGCGCAAGAAGACGGCCACGCGGAACGCGAACCACGAGACCGCACTGCGCCTGATCGCCGAGCGAGGGCCGAACGACGTGACTGTCGAGGAGATCTGCGCCGAGGTCGGAGTCTCGCCCCGGACGTTCTTCAACTACTACTCCAGCAAGGTCGCGGCCGCGTTCGACCTGCTCGTCGCCGACATCAACGACGAGGAGCGCGACCGCTTCCTCGCCGCACCCGGCAGCCTGATCGGGGACGCCTGCGTACTCGTCGCCCGCAGCGTGAACCTGCCCGGGGACTACCCGCGCGTCAAGACGCTGCTGCGCGACCGGCCCGAGCTCGCGATGGACTTCTGGACCCAGACCATCACGCGCCTGCGACCGCTGTACCGGCTGGTCGAGCAGCGCGTGGGTGACCAGCACCGGGCCAAGGTCGCCTTCGGGGTGATCCTTGGCGCGGTCAGCTCGGCCATGTCGAACGCCGAGGGCGCGACGGATCCGGCGATCCGCGAGCGGCTGCTCACCGAGATCCGGATCATGCGCGACCTGATCGCGGATGCCGCGCCCGAGT
>PHEV01000148.1 GCA_002843035.1 Actinobacteria bacterium HGW-Actinobacteria-5
CGCCGGCGGGGCATCCTCGGCACGTCGATCGCGTGGTTCGAGCGGGACGGGGAGGGCCGGCCACTGCAGCCGGAGGCCTGGCGGGAGTACTGCCTGGCCTCGGTGACCACCCACGACCTGCCGCCGACCGCCGGTTACCTCGCCGGGGAGCATGTGAAGCTGCAGCACGAACTGGGCCTGCTCACCGAGTCGCTGGAGGCCGAGCTGGCTCATGCCGAGCGGGAGCGGGAGTCGTTCATCGGGCTGCTGCGGCAGCGCGGCTTCCTCACCGCGGACCCGGCGACCACGGAGGACATCGTCCAGGCCCTGCACCGCTACCTGGTCGCGACCCCGTCGCGGGTGCTCTGCGCGGCGCTGACCGACGCGGTGGGAGATCGGCGGACGCAGAACCAGCCGGGCACGGACAAGGAGTATCCGAACTGGCGTATTCCCTTGTCGGGGCCCGACGGCAAGCCGCTGAGCCTGGAGCGGCTTTACCGCGACGAGCGCGCCTTCCGGCTGGCCAGCATCATGAACGACTTCAGCGCCCCGATGGTCGTGCCCCGCGCCGACATCGAACTGGTCGTCTGAACCCGGGGCCGGCCCGAGCGCCGGCCGCCCTCCGATCGTCCAGCCGGCTGCGGAACCCGGGCGGGGTCGACGGTCCCGACGCCGGGGTTCGTGGGGATCAGCGCCCGGGCTGCTCGAGCCGCAGCACGCGGACGAAGCGGACCACGAGGTCTGTCCTCGACGTGTCCAGCCACAGGTCCGTGCCGCCGGGCATCGAGTGGACCGCGCGCAGGTCGAGCGCGAAGGTGGCCGTCCGCCACTTCCTGGTGTTCGTCAGCCGCACCGACGGCGTGGAACCGTCTGCGTGCCGTAGCCGGAAGCTGCCCCGGCCCGCATCGCGGTAGGTGACCTTCACGAGCACCGGGTGGGGCGGTTCAGCCGAAAGGAAGGCCGGATCCACGCGGAACGCCAGCGAGCCGTCGCCGGCCGCGCGCTTCGTGGCCAGGCCCTCGTAGGCCGTGCCGTTCTCCTTCGTCGGATCGCCGGAGTGCCGGTCGACCTTCGTGCGGTGCGCGACCGCGCCCGGCGTGTCCACCTGGACCAGCCAGCGCTCCAGATTGCGCACCCAGGGCCGGTTGCGCCAGGTCCGGCCCGGGATCGGCCGGTCGCTCCAGGAGGTGTCCTGCGCGGTGCGGAGCGCCACCCATGCGTCGGGGGCCGTGGCGGCTGTCTGTCCGAGCGAGAGCCGCACCCAGTCCCAGTGGTCGGGGTAGCGGGCCAGGTAGGAGTCGCTCGGCACCACGTAGAGCCAGTTCAGCTGGAGCTGCAGCGCCTTCAGGTTGCTGTGTACGACGGCGTACTTCAGGTCCTTCGCGTGGTACCCGCAGTCGGTGTAGCACTCGTTCTCGCTCGCGAACACCCGGGGTTGCGCGCCGGTGTCACGGGTCAGCGTGAGGTGCCCGTTCGGCTGCACCTGCGAGCCGTAGGCGGGCGTCTCGCTGAGGTGGAAGTTGAACTCCTCCGTGATCCCGGTCCGTATCCCGAAGCCGTGCCGGACAGCAGCCGTCGCGAGCAGGTCCTCCGCCGCGCCGAACGGGCCCCACGGGTAGTCCTCGCCGGTGAACACGAGCTGGCCCACCTGGTTCCCGGCGATCCCGGCCAGGTCGTCCAGCATCCGCGCGTACCAGGTGAGGTAGGCCTCCTCCGTGAGCAGGTGCCGCGCAACGGCCGTGCTGATGATGTCGTAGTCGAACTCCACCCAGGTGAACCCGCCCGGCACGTAGGCGAACCGGAAGTCCGGGTCGGCGAGGATGCGCTGGTCGACGAGCAGCTTTCGCCAGGTGTCCCGCAAGGCCGACCACACGCAGTCGTTCCAGATCGGCAGGTGTTTCTCACCCTCGTAGTCGGGGCCGATCCCGGTCACCCCGCAGGTCTTGGCCACCCAGGTGGGTGCCCAGTCGACTCCGCTGGCGAACAGGCGCAGCCAGTAAGGGCCGCCCGCGGCCAGCTGGTCGCCCAGCGACGGGAACCGCATTCCCTCGGCCTTCCCGGTCGCGGTCAGGTCGAGGGGCCCGTCCTTGCTGGGCGCGATCTGCCGCCAGGTCACGTCCACCGAGCGCACCGGCACGTGGCTCTTCGGCGAGGCGTCCTCGGAGAAGAAGCCGGAGAACGGGGCCGGGCGCGCCCATGCGGGCATTGTCCAGTCGTCGCCGGTGCGGACGACGGGCCGCGCACTGCGCGGGACGGACGCTGGGTAGCGCGGGCCGGACGGGTCGTCCGCCACGGACGCGGGGACCGGCGCCGCGCCGGGGATCGGGCCGGGCGGCGTGAGGGAGGGTGCCACGGACGCGGGGGAGCAGGCGGCCAGGACGAGACTCGCGATCGCGACGGCCAGTCCACGGCGGCCCGGGGGTGTGAGCATGCGACCAGCGAACCCCGTCCGCCGGCGCCTGTCCACAGACGCGCCAGCGGTACGGCGCGACCAGAGCCGGGTCAGTGCAGTGACGCGTCCGCCGGGCCGACCTGCCAGCTCAGGAACCGGGCCGTGAACCCGGCCCTGGTCGGAGCGCACAGGAACGGCCCCGCCGCCACGTCGCCGTCCACGAAGGGCGCCACCCGGACCAGCCGGAACGGTTCATCGTCCACCCGGGCCCGGACTGTGAGCGACTCGGTGGCCCGGCTGACCCGGACGGTCACCGTCCGCCCGTTCCAGTCCACCGGCGCGACCGACCAGTCCGAGCGCTCCAGGGTCACCACCGCGCCCAGGTTGAGCACACCGTCGGCGAACTCGAGGCCGGCCTTCACCCAGTGCTCCGCGTCGGCGCGGACGAACACCCCGGCCTGGTCGAACTGGCCGGTGAAGCTCGTGCGCACGACCACCTCGACCGCTTCGCCGACCGCCAGCGGCGCCAGCAGCGCGTGCTCGGTGTCGTGCACGAAGCCGTAGGAGGTGTGCCGCCAGGCGTCGGACCCGGCGACGGCGGTGACGCTCAGCCCGTCCGCGTCCGCGACCACGGCTGCCGGCGGGTTCGTCCAGGAACCTTCGGTCCAGGCGACGGCTGTCATCCGGTCACCTCGACGCCGCCCGCAGCGAGGTCGGTCAGGGTGCTGCCGATCCGGTCGGGTGCGACGGCCGCGGTCAGGTCCAGCCGGACGCGCGTGGCGAGCCCGCACTTCGCCGCGTCCAGCGCGGTCGCCCGGACGCAGTAGTCGGTCGCGATCCCGACCACGTCCACGGACTCGACCTCGTGGTCGGCCAGCCACTCGGCCAGTCCCTCGCCGCCGCAGGCGCCCTCGAACCCGGAGTAGGCGGCCGCGTACTCGCCCTTGTCGAAGACGGCGTCGAACGGCGTGGCCGCCAGGGCCGGGTGTAGTTCGGCCCCGGGCGTGCCCGCGACGCAGTGAACGGGCCAGGAGTCGACGTAGTCCGGCGTGGCCGAGAAGTGCGCACCCGGATCGATGTGGTGGTCACGCGTGGCGACGACCTGGTCGTAACCGTGGTCCCCGGCCAGCAGCCCGGCGATCCGCCCGGCCACGGCGGCGCCGCCGGACACAGCTAGCGACCCGCCCTCGCAGAAGTCGTTCTGCACGTCGACGACGATCAGTGCCCGGCTCATTGCGCTTCCTCCCCTGCGTACGGGTTCTCCGCCGCGCCGCCCGCCTCGTCCAGCAGGATGGTGGGCAGTGCCGGCTCGCCCTTGCTCATCTTCAGTGCCGACCGCGGCAGTTCCGCCCTCGCCTGGCGATGGCGTTCGCGGGCGGCCTCGAGCGGCTCGCGTCCGATCGGGCGTCCCTTGGCCATCAGCTGCACGAGCAGCGGCCGGTCGTTGCCGTCGTTCGCAGGGGCGGCGCCGACGCCGACCACTTCGGCCTCGGCCCGGCCGGTCTTCCCGATTCGGCGCAGCGCGTACTTGCGGCCCCCGATCGAGATCTTGCCCGAACTCTTCTTCGCCACCGGCAGCAGTTCGGCGTCCCTCTCCTCGGACGTGGCGCGGGCGACCAGCTTGTAGACGAAGCCGCAGGTGGGGGCTCCCGAGCCGGTGACCAGTGAGGTGCCGACGCCGTAGCCGTCCACCGGCGCCGCCCGGAGGGCTGCGATCTGGTGTTCGTCGAGGTCGGAGGTCACGATGATCTTCGTCTTCGTCGCTCCGAGGGAGTCGAGCAGTGCCCGCACGTCCGCGGCCTGCTCGGCGAGGTCGCCGGAGTCGAGCCGGATCGCACCCAGCTTTCCCTTGCTGAGCCGGACGCCGGTGCGGACCGCCTCCTCGATGTCGTAGGTGTCCACCAGCAGCGTCGTGCCCTTGCCCAGGGTCTTCAGCTGGGTCCTGAACGCCTCCTCCTCGCTGTCGTGCAACAGGGTGAAGGAGTGCGCAGCCGTGCCGGTGGTGGGGATGCCGTAGTGGCGGCCCGCTTCGAGGTTGGACGTGGACGCGAACCCTGCGATGTACGCGGCCCGGGCCGCGGCCACGGCCGCGTACTCGTTGGTGCGCCGGCTGCCCATCTCGATGCAGGGACGCTCACCCGCCATCGCCGTCATCCTGGACGCGGCGGAGGCCACCGCGCAGTCGTAGTTGTAGATGCTCAGCAGCAGGGTCTCGAGCAGGCCGGCCTCCGCGAAGGTGCCCTCGACGATCAGCAGCGGCGAGCCGGGGAAGTACACCTCGCCCTCCGGGTAGCCCCAGACGTCGCCCTTGAACTTGTAGTGGCTGAGCCACTCGGCGAGGTCGGTGTCGATCACGTTCCGCTCGAGCAGGTAGTTCAGGGTCTCCTCGTCGAACCGGAACGCCTGGATGGCGTCCAGCGCCCTGCCCACGCCGGCCACCACGCCGTAGCGCCGGCCCTCGGGCAGGCGCCGCGCGAACAACTCGAAAACGCTGCGCCGGAACGCCGTCTGGGAGCGAAGCGCCGCGCGCACCATCGTGAACTCGTAGTGGTCGGTGAGCATCGCTGTGGTCGCGGGCGCGCCCGTCGGCGTGGTCAGCAGGGTCATGACGGCCAGACTAGAACGCTCCCACCGCACAGTGACGCACCCGGACGAATCTCGTCGGGACGGCATGCCAGAATGGCCGGGTGGCAGGCGAGAACGCACCGGTCCAGCCGGGTGGGGCGACCGCGGTATCGGAGCGTCCGGCCGAATCGGCCCTGACCGGGTGGGTGACGATCGTGTGGGACGACCCGGTGAACATGATGGACTATGTCACGCACGTGTTCTCCACCTACTTCGGGTACCCGGAGGCGAAGGCCGCCGACCTGATGCTGCAGGTGCACAACAACGGCAAGGCCGTGGTGTCGACCGGCGGGCGCGAGCAGATGGAGGCGGACGTGGACGCGATGCACGGCTACGGCCTGTGGGCCACGCTGGAGCAGGCCTGATGCGTGGTTTCCGTCGGTCGGGCCCGATGATCACCATGAAGCTCACCGACTACGAGGTGACGTTGCTGGAGTCGCTGGTCGAGCAGTTCGCGGGGCTGCTCGAGGTCGATGGCGGCGCTCCGGTCCCCGACGACCCGTTCGAGCGGTGGCAGGCGGAGCTTGACGATCCCGAACCGCTGGACCGCGCCGACCCCGTGATCCGTCGGCTGTTCCCGGACGCCTACGCCGAGGACGGGAAGGCGTCGGAGGAGTTCCGACGGCTCACCCAGGAACGGCAGCGGGCCGGCTGGGTGGATCAGGCCGAGGTGGTGCTCTCCGCCCTTCGGGACAGCGAGGCAGGCAAACACCCGGTGCAGGTGCGGGTGATCGAGCTCGACAGCTGGCTGAAGACGTTCACCGCGGTCAGGCTCGCGCTCAGCGTGCGGCTCGGCATCGAGACGGCCGGCGACGTGGACGATCTCGAAGCCCTGGATGACGACGACCCGCGCAGCTACATCTTCCGGGTCTACGAGTGGCTCGCGCTCCTGACCGACGGCCTGCTCGGCCTGCGCTGACCTGGGCGGCGACGGAGTCGCTGCCCCGTGCCCAGGGGGGTATGTTTTTCGAGACAAGATGCGCACGTTATTAGATAAGGCTAACCTTACGCACATGTACGTAGGCATGGACCTCGCGAGTGCTCCGCTGCACACGTCGCTGACCCTGCTGGAGTTGGCGGCGCCGGAGGATTCGCGGCAGCGGCTGGCGTCGCTCGGGCTGCGCGTCGGCACCCGCTTCTCCCTGCTGCAGAAGACCGCGGGCGGCGGACGGGTGGCCCTGGTCGGCGGCTCCCGGATCGCCCTCGGCTCCGCGTTGCTGCGCCAGCTGCGGGCGGAGGTGGCGCGCTGATGGCCCTCACCGAGCAGCAGCCGTCACGGAGCCTCAACCTCGTCGTCCCCTCGGCCCCGCCCTCGGTGAAGGCGTGCTGCCACACCACGACCAACGGGGGTGCGGGTCCGGAGGCTCCCGCTGTGGCGCTGGTCGGGGCCCCGAACACCGGGAAGTCGACCCTGTTCAACGCGCTCACCGGCGCACGCGTGACCATGGGCAACTGGCCCGGCACGACCGTCGAGGTGTCCCGCGGCGTCTGGAAGACCACCCAGTCCGCAGCCAGCTGCACCTGTGAGGAGTGCACCTGCGACCCCGGGGAGAAGCGCCTCGAGATCACCCTGATCGACCTGCCCGGCGCCTACTCCCTCGACCCGCACTCGCCGGACGAGGCGCTCACCCGCGACCTGCTGGTCGGCGGTCCTGTTGCGGAACGGCCCGACCTCTGCGTGGTGGCCTGCGATGCGTCCCGGCTGGCGAACAGCCTCTACATGGTCTCCCAGCTGCGCGAGCAGGGCATCTCGATTCTGGTGGCGCTGACCATGCTCGACGTCGCAGCCAAGCGCGGCACCGAGATCGACATCGCAGCGTTGTCGCAGGCGCTGGGCTGTCCCGTGGTCGGGATCGACCCGCGCCGTCGCGCGGGGCTCGATGCGCTCGCCGGCGCGGTCCGCGAGGCGCTGGGCGAACCGGCGCCCGCACCCCGTCCCGTGCCCGCGACGACCGACGCGCTCGAACGGGACGACGACCGGTTCGGCTGGATCGCTGCCGCGGTCGAGGCGGGCACCCGGGCTCCGGACGAGCAGCCGCGCACCTGGTCGGACCGGGTCGACCGGTGGGTGACCGCCCCCGTGCTCGGGCCGCTGATCTTCCTCGCCGTGATGTGGGCCGTGTTCCAGATCACCACGGCCGTCGCTGCACCCCTGCAGGACCTGCTGGACGGGCTGTTCGCCGGCCCGGTCTCCTCCGGTGCCACCTGGGTGCTGGGCGCGGTCGGGCTCGACGGAACCTGGGTCGAGGGCTTCGTCGTGAACGGGCTGATCGCCGGGGTCGGCATGCTGCTCACCTTCGTCCCGCTGATGACGCTGATGTTCGTCCTGCTGGCGCTGCTGGAGGACTCCGGCTACCTGGCTCGCGCCGCGGTCGTGGCCGACCGGCTGATGCGTTCGATCGGGCTGCCCGGACGGGCGTTCCTGCCGCTGATCGTGGGGTTCGGCTGCAACGTGCCCGCGATCTCGGCCACCCGGATCCTGCCGGGCGCCCGGCAGCGGGTGCTGACCGCCCTGCTGGTGCCGTTCACCTCCTGTACGGCCCGCCTGACCGTGTTCGTGATGCTCGGCAGCATCTTCTTCGGCGAATACGCCGGCACCGCGGTGTTCGCGATGTACGTGATCTCGATCCACCTCGTCGTGCTGGCCGGCCTCGTGCTGCGGCGAACCCTGTGGCGGACCATGGGCACCGAGCCGCTGATCATCGACCTGCCGGCGTACCAGGTGCCGACGCTGCGCCTCACCGCCTCGGTGACCTGGCTGCGCCTGAAGGGCTTCCTGCAGACCGCCTCCGGGATCATCGTCGC
>PHEV01000149.1 GCA_002843035.1 Actinobacteria bacterium HGW-Actinobacteria-5
CCAACGACACCGGCACGCTGGTGAAGGCCGCACCAGCGCTCTACCCGCACCAGTGGAGTTGGGACGCGGCGTTCATCTCGATCGGGCTGGCCACCTTCGACCTCCCGCGGGCGATCGCAGAGCTCGAACACCTCCGGGCGGCGCAATGGCGTTCGGGGATGATCCCGCACATCGTGTTCAGCCCCGGCACCGGCTACTTCCCGGACGCGGCGCGGTGGCGCACCCAGTCCCTGAGCCCGGCAGGGGTGAAGACCTCCGGCATCTGCCAGCCACCCGTCCACGCGATCGCGTTGCGCCGGATCCGGCAGCGCGCCGCGGGCCGTTCCGGGGAGCCCGCCGTGCTGGACTACCTTCGGCGCACGTTCGACTCGTGGCTGGCGTGGCACCGGTGGCTGCACACTGCTCGGGCCGGGGAGTCCGGCCTGGTCACCATCCACCACGGCTGGGAGTCGGGGATGGACAACTCGCCCCGGTTCGATGCCCCCTATTCGCGGGTGGAGCCGGGCGAGCTTGAGCCGTTCACCCGCACCGACACCCGGCTGGCCGACCCGTCCGAGCGTCCCTCCGACCTGGAGTACCGGCGGTACCTGTGGCTCGTCCAGCAGCTGGCGGACCTCGGCTACCGGGACGACCAGGCGCGGGAAGCCTGCGACTTCCAGGTCGAGGACGTGTTCTTCTCCGCCGTCCTCGCCGTCGCGGACGACGACCTCGCGGCCCTCGCCGAAGAACTCGGCCGCGGCGACGACGCACGGTGGTTGCGCGCCCACGCCGACCGAACCCGGGCCGCGGTGGACGCGACCATCGACCCGGCGACCGGCCTGGCTCGTGACCGGGACCTGCGCACCGGGGAGTGGCTGGGTGTCGCCTGCGTCTCGGGCTTCGCCCCGCTGCTGTGCACGGCGGACCGGGCGACCCGCGACGCGCAGGAGGAGTTGCTGAGCGGACCGGCCTGGCTCGGAGCGGAAGGGCTGGCCTTCGGCGTCCCGTGCTCGACCTCGCCGGCGTCCGACCGGTTCCAGCCGCGGCGCTACTGGCGCGGCCCGAACTGGCCCGTGCTGACCTGGTTCCTCGCCTTTCAGGCCCGTCGCGGCGGCAGCGAACGGCTGTTCTCCCGGCTTCGTGCCGAAGCGCTGGCCCAGCTCTCCGACCTGGAGTTCGGCGAGTACTACGAGCCGTTCACCGCCGAGCCACTGGGTTCGCGACACCAGTCGTGGACGGCCGCGGTCGCCCTGGAGTGGCTGGCGCCGGACGTCGGGGTCGGCTGAGTCGCGGACGCCCACTCGGCCGGTTTGGGATTGGGCGCGCGATCAGGCACAATGGTGGGTCGGTTCCGGTTCACGCCACAGGGGTTCATCCAGCCCCGCATCATCGACGGGCGACCCGGGGCCGCGAGAACAGGAGAAACCATGAAGCAGGGCATCCACCCCGATTACGTGGAGACCCAGGTGACCTGCACCTGCGGCAATACGTTCACCACGCGCAGCACCGCGAAGAACGGCGTGATCCACGCCGAGGTCTGCGCCGCCTGCCACCCGTTCTACACGGGCAAGCAGAAGATCCTCGACACCGGTGGCCGCGTCGCCCGCTTCGAGAAGCGGTACGCGAAGCAGGCCCAGGCGAAGAAGAAGTAGCGACGTCAACGCCGGGCGCCAGGTCACTCCTGGCGCCCGGCGTTTGTCGTACCGGGCGTCGAGCGGCTCAGCCGGCGGCACCGGAGCCAGCCAACCAGACAGGGAGGATGCCGTGTTCGAGTCCGCAGCCGGCCTGCGCGAGGAGTTCGCCGAATTGGAGCAGCAGCTCGCCGATCCGGCCGTTCACGCCGACCTTGTCGCGTCCCGCCGGATCGGCCGGCGCTACGCCGAGCTCACCCCGATCGTGAAGAACCTCACCGCCCACGAGCAGCTGACCGCGGACCTCGCCGCGGCCCGGGAGTTGGCCGAAGAGGACCCGGCTTTCGCCGACGAGGCCGAGGGCATCGCCACGGAACTGGCCGAGGTGGAGGAGCGGCTCACCCGCCTGCTCGCCCCGCGCGACCCCAACGACTCCGCCGACTGCCTGATCGAGATCAAGTCGGGCGAGGGCGGCGAGGAGTCCGCCCTGTTCGCCGGTGACCTGTTCCGGATGTACTCCCGCTATGCGGAGACCCGGGGCTGGAAGGTGGAGGTGCTCGACGCCCAGGAGACCGACCTCGGCGGGTACAAGTCGGTCACGATGGCGGTGAAGGCAACCGGCAGCCCCGATCCGGAGAACGCCCCCTACGGCGTGCTGAAGTTCGAGGGCGGCGTGCACCGGGTGCAGCGGGTGCCCGTCACCGAGTCGCAGGGACGCATCCACACGTCTGCCGCGGGTGTGCTGGTGATGCCCGAGGTGGAGGCCACAGAGGTCGACATCGATCCCGACGACCTGCGCATCGACGTGTACCGGTCGTCGGGTCCGGGCGGCCAGGGCGTCAACACCACCGACTCCGCGGTGCGGATCACCCACCTGCCCAGCGGCATCGTGGTGTCCTGCCAGAACGAGCGCTCCCAGCTGCAGAACAAGGAGTCAGCGATGCGGATGCTGCGCGCCCGCCTGGTGACCCGAGCCGAGGAGGAGGCGGCCAGCGCCGCGTCCGAGGCCCGTCGGTCACAGGTGCGCACGGTGGACCGGTCCGAGCGGATCCGCACCTACAACTTCCCGGAGAACCGGATCGCCGATCATCGGATCGGCTTCAAGGCCTACAACCTCGACCACGTCCTTGGCGGCGACCTCTCGGCGGTGATCGAAGCGCTGCAGGCCGCTGACCTGGCCCAGCGCCTGGGCAGCGCCGGCTGATGCCGGCCGTCTCCGGGCTGCTCGCCGAGGGTCTTCGGCGTCTCGGTTCCGCGGCCGAGGCCCGCACGCTGCTCGGCCACGCAGCCGGGGTGGAGCCGTCCCGGCTCGCCCTGCTCACCGAGGTCGCTGATGACGCCGCGGGCGCCTACGCCACCCTGCTGGAGCGTCGCGCCGCGGGCGAACCCGTGCAGTACCTCACCGGACTCGCCTGGTTCCGGACGGTGGAGGTTGCGGTCGCGCCGGGGGTGTTCATTCCGCGTCCGGAGACAGAAGTGATGACGGGTTGGGCGATCGACCGGCTGGTTGGCCTGCCCGGAGAGCCGGTGGTGGTGGAGCTGTGCGCCGGCAGCGGTGCGATCTCCGCGGCGATCGCGGCGGAACGCCCGGGCTGTCGCCAGTACGCCGTCGAGTTGTCGACCGCCGCGTGCCGGCTCGCGGAGCGGAACCTGGCCGGGACCGGGGTGGCGCTCGCGGAGGGGGACATGGCCGATGCCTTCCCCGACCTGGACGGCACCGTCGACCTCGTCATCGCCAATCCGCCGTACATCCCGCTGGAGGCGTGGGAGCACGTGGCGGCGGACGTCCGCACCCACGAGCCGGAGCTGGCGCTGTTCTCCGGCGCCGACGGCCTGGACGCCCTGAAGGTCGTCGCCCGGGTGGCGGCGCGACTGCTGCGTCCGGGCGGCTGGGTGTGCGCGGAGCACGCCGAGGTGCAGTCGGAATCGGTGGTGGGCGTGTTCGCGGGCGCTGGTGCGTTCACCCAGGTGGCCGACCACACCGACTACAACGACCGCCCCCGGTACGTCACCGCCGTCCGGGCCACCAAGCTGGCAGGATGAGCTCCATGGCCAAGGTGTGGGACATCAGCGCCGATCCGGACGCGGCGATCGACGCGGCCGCGGCTGCCGTGGCGGAGGGGCTGTGCATCGTGCTGCCCACCGACACCGTGTACGGCATCGGCGCGGACGCGACGAACGCTGCAGCTGTGCAGGGACTGCTGGACGCCAAGGAGCGCGGCCGGGACATGCCTCCGCCCGTCCTGATCGCCGAGGTGGGCATGCTCCGCGCGCTCACCGATCAGGTCAGTCCTGCCGTGCTCGCGCTGGCCGAGGCCTTCTGGCCCGGCGCGCTGACCCTGGTCGTGACCGCGCACCCGCACCTGAGGATGGACCTCGGTGACCGGGGCGCCACCATTGCCGTGCGCGTCCCCGACCACGACTTCACCCGAGACCTGCTCCGGGCCACCGGGCCGCTGGCGGTCAGCTCGGCGAATGTGTCGGGCCGGCCGGCGGCCACGACCGTTGCCGAGGCGAAGGACCAGCTCGGCAAGCGGGTGAAGGTCTACCTGGACGGCGGCCCCGCCGCGGGTGGTGTTCCGTCCACGATCGTCGACCTGACCGGGGAACCGCGGATCCTCCGCGAGGGCGCGATCCCGCGGGCCGACCTCGCCGCGCTGGTCCCCGAGCTGGCCGAGCCCGAACCGCCCTCCGAAGCCCCGGACCCGTCGCTCGAGGCTCCGGAAACGATGGCCGGAACCCCGGATGCGCTGGTCGATCTGGTCGAGACCCCGGACGGGGAGCTGGTCAGCCCCGGCGAGCAGGATTCCGGGACGGAAGGCCCCGGCGAGGCCTGATGCGCGAATACCTGCTGGTGCTGCTGGTCGCAGCCGGGGTGACCTACCTGCTCAGCGGGCTGGCCCGCCGCCTTGCTTTCCGCTACAACGCGGTGGCAATGGTGCGCGAGCGGGACGTGCACACCAAGCCGATCCCGTACTTCGGCGGCGTCTCGATGTGGTTCGGCCTGGCTGCGGCGCTTCTGGTTGCCGCCCAGCTGCCTTGGCTCGGCGGGTTCCCACTGGTCACCCACGACGCCGGCGCGGTGCTCTTCGCCGGCGGCCTGATCTGTGCGGTGGGCGTGATGGACGACATGGTGGAGCTGAACGCGCTGGCCAAGATCGCCGGGCAACTGCTCGCCGCGGGGGTCGTCGTGCTGAACGGCGTGAAGGTCTACTGGATCCCGCTGCCGGACTCGATCGTCTCGCTCGACGACGGCACCTCGATCGCGTTGACCGTCGTGTTCATCTTCGTCGCGGTGAACGCGATCAACCTGATCGACGGGCTGGACGGGCTCGCCGCCGGCGTGGTGGCCATCGGCGCGGGAGCGTTCTTCACCTATGCCTATCTGCTGTCCTTCGAGCAGGAGCTGGTGCGGGCCACGACGTCCAGTCTGATCACGGTCGCGACGATCGGGGTGTGCCTGGGCTTCCTGCCCTACAACATCCACCGGGCCCGCATGTTCATGGGCGATTCCGGGGCCATGCTGCTCGGTTTCCTGCTTGCGACGGCGCTGATCAGCCTGACCGGCCAGATCGATCCGTCCAAGCTGGACGACTTCGGCTGGAGCGCCTGGGCGGCCTACATCCCGCTGCTGCTGCCCCTGGCCGTGCTCGCCCTCCCCGTGCTCGACCTGGTCCTGGCCTACATCCGCAGGACGCTGGCCGGGAAGCTCTGGTACCAGGCCGACAAGCAGCACCTCCACCATCGGATGCTGAACCTGGGCCACAGCCACGGCACGGCGGTCGCACTGCTCTGGCTGTGGACCGCGCTGGTCGCGTTCGGAGTGGTGCTGATCGGACTGTTCCCCTACCCGGCCACGATCGCGGGGTTCGTCGCGGGGGTCGCGCTGGCGGCCTACCTCACCTGGGGACGGCGGACCGTGCGGCCGGCCGGTGGCTGATCCGGCGCCGGGCGTCGGGCCGAGCCCGAACGTCCAGCGCGCCCGCAAGCTCCTCCTTGGCGGCCTGGTCGGCGGCCATCTCGCCTGGCTCGCCTGCGTGGCGGCCTTCGGCGTAGCCGGGGGAGTGCGGGGGGCGGCGTCCGCCGCGCTCGGCGGCGTGGCTGCGCTCGCGTTCTTCACGATCGGGCAGGCGGTGCAGATCCGGGTGGCGGACGCGGACCCGCGGCGGGTGCTGTTCGCGTCCCTGGTCTCGTACGCGGTGCGAATCGGTGCCCTTGGCGGTCTGCTCGCCCTCGCGATGGCGAACCGCGAGCGACTCTCCGGTCTCGATCCGACCGCTGTGGCGATCGGGTCCATCGCCGTCGTGGTGGGGTGGCTGGCCGGCGAGATCCGGATCTTCGTCAGGCTCCGGATCCCGGTTTTCGACGAAACCGGACACCCTCCGGACTCCCGCTAGTCAAGTGGTTATCTGAGCGCAATCCGGCTGGTAAGGTGCGGAAGGCCATGGGTGAGCAGAGCGGTATGGACGCAGGGCTGCGCGTTCTCAGCATCCTGATCTCGGGACTGATCTTCTACGGAGGACTGGGCTGGGTTCTGGACCGCTGGCTGCAGATCTCCTGGTGCCTGCCGGTGGGCATAGTGGTCGGCGCTGCTGCCGGCGTCTACATGGTCATCGCACGGTACGGACGATCCACATGATCAACGGACAGGAGCATGGATGGCCGGCGTGACCGGACTGCTGATTCCGCTGGAGTGGGCGGCCGAGTGTGCAGAGCAGGGGGAGGAAGGTGCCTCCGCCGGGTTTCCACCGGGGGTCTCGAGCTTCTGCTCGCGTCCCCTCTTCCCCGAGATGGGGGAGAACTGGGCCTGGCTGAACAACCATCTGGTGCAGGCGGTCGTCGGAGCCGCCCTCGTGATCGGCTTCTGGCTGTGGATGGCCCACCGTCAGAAGGTCGTCCCCGGCAAGCGCCAGTTCCTCGGCGAGGCCCTCTACAACGTCCTGCGCAACGGCATCGCGCGCGACATCGTCGGCCACGACTACCAGCGCTTCGTGCCGTACCTGGTCGCCCTGTTCAGCTTCATCCTGGTGAACAACCTCTTCGGCGAGTTCTTCCTGTTCATGTTCCCGACCTTCTCCAAGATCGGCTATGCGTGGGCTCTGGCGATCCTGTCCTGGCTGCTCTACAACGGGGTCGGCATCGCGAAGTGGGGCTTCTTCGGATACCTCAAGCGCACAACGCTGCCCGCGGGTGTGCCGAAGGCCCTGTGGGTCCTGATCATCCCGCTGGAGTTCCTCTCGAACCTCGTCGTGCGGCCGATCACGCTCGCCCTTCGTCTCTTCGCGAACCTCTTCGCCGGCCACCTGGTCGTGCTGGTCTTCGTGCTCGGCGGCACCCTCCTGCTGGAGAGTGGCCAACTGGGGCTCGTGGCCGCAGGCGGGGCCTCGCTCATCTTCAGCTTCGCGATCTTCGGCCTGGAGATCTTCGTCGGTGTCCTGCAGGCCTACATCTTCACCGTCCTCACCGCCCAATACGTCTCCTCGGCGATCGCCGAGGAACACTGAGCAACGCCAAGTAACCCTCGAAAGGAAAGCTCACATGCTCCCCTTGGACATCGCCATCAACGGCTCCCTGAACATGCTCGGCTACGGCCTGGCTACGCTCGGTCCGGCCCTGGGCGTGGCCTGGATCTTCTCCTCGGTGATCACCGGCACTGCACGGCAGCCCGAGGCCCGCGGCGCCATGCTGAGCACGGCCTGGATCGGCTTCGCCGTGGTTGAGGCGCTCGCGATCATCGGCATCGCGCTCGCCTTCGTGCTCTGAGGCTGCCGAACATGCTCATCCTTGAAGGGGTCGACTTCGGGCCACTGGTCCCCGAGCACCTCTCGGAGATGATCGCCGGCGCCGTCCTGTTCCTGCTGATCTGGTGGGTGGCGGCGAAGAAGGTGGTGCCGGTCTTCGAGAAGACCTACGCCGAGCGCACCGCCGAGATCACCGGCGGCATCGAGAAGGCCGAATCCGCGCAGGCCGAAGCGGCAGCGGCGCTGGCCCAGTATCAGGCGCAGCTCGCCACCGCCCGCGAGGAGGCGGGGCGTATCCGCGAGGAGGCCAGGACCCAGGCCGTGACCCTCGCCGCGGAGATCCGCGAGCAGGCGCAGGCCGACTCGGCACGACTGCTGGCCTCGGCGAAGGCC
>PHEV01000150.1 GCA_002843035.1 Actinobacteria bacterium HGW-Actinobacteria-5
CTTCCGGCTGGCCGGACGGTTCGAGGGCGTCACCACCTCTCCGGTGCGGGACATCCTCGCCGTCGTGAACCGTGGCGACGTGATCAGCTTCGCCGGCGGTATTCCGGACGCGTCCCTGTTCGAGCTGGACGATTTCCGCGCGGCCTACGACCACGTGCTCGCCCGGCAGGGCCGTCGGGCGCTGCAGTACGCCGGGACGAAGGGCGAACCGGAGCTGCTCGAGCAGGTCGCGGCCCGGATGGACCGGCACCTGCCGACCACGCCTGAGCAGGTGCAGGTGACCAGCGGTTCGCAGGAGGGCATCTTCCTGGTTGGCCAAACCCTGCTCGACCCGGGGGACGTGGTGCTGGTCGAGCAGCCCACCTATCTGGCGGCCGTCCAGGCGTTCACGCTTGCCGGTGCGCGATTGGTGGCGGTGGAGACGGACGCCCACGGCATGCTTCCGGACGCGCTGTCCGCCGCCATCGCCGCGCACCACCCGAAGTTCGTCTACCTGATTCCGACCTTCCAGAACCCCACCGGCCGCTCGATGCCGGCCGAACGTCGGCGCGACGTGGCCGAGGTGTTGCTGCGCACCGGCGTGCCCCTGCTCGAGGACGACCCGTACGGCGAGCTCCGGTTCGAGGGCGAGGCCGCCCCGCCGTTGGCAGCGGTGCCGGGGATGTCGGCCCAGACGGTGTTGCTGAACTCGGCGTCCAAGGTGATGGCTCCGGGGGTGCGGATCGGCTGGCTTCGGGCGGAGGGACCGATCCTGCGCGCGCTCGAGATCGCCAAGCAGGCGGTCGGGCTGCAGAGTGCCGTGACCGACCAGCTGGCCGTCGCGCGCTATCTGGCCACGTGTGACCTGGACGCGCACATCGCGCACGTTGTCGAGGTGTACCGCGAGCGCAGGAACGCCATGGCCGACGGTCTCGTCCGCCGGCTGCCGGAGGGTGCCGCGGTGACCCGTCCCGAGGGCGGCATGTTCTTGTGGGTCGCGCTGGGCGACGGCATCGACACTGCCGCCTCCTTGTCGTCCGCCGTGGACGCCGGGGTCGCCTACGTGCCCGGCTGGTCGTTCTTCGCCGCCGACCCCGACCGATCGACGATGCGGCTGTCGTTCGTGACGAACGCCCCCCGCGTGATCGAGGACGGCCTCGACCGGCTGGCCGGCGCCCTCGACTGGTAACCCCGCCAACGGCACTCCCGTTGAGATCCGGAGATTCGGGGACGGTTCCCTTCCCGTTCATCCGGGAGATTCGGGGACGGTTCCCTTCCCGTTCATTCAGCCAATCCTGAGTCGAATGAACGGAATTGGGGACGGTTCCTGCCCTGCGTGCGGCGCTGACAAGGACCGGTAGCTCGGCGGACGGTGACGCTGACGGGCCGGGCGTCCCGGAACCCTGGGTGAACGGAAAGGGAACCGTCCCTGTGAACGGAAAGGGAACCGTCCCCGTGAACGGAACTGTGAACGGAAAGGGAACCGTCCCCGTGAACGGAAAGGGAACCGTCCCCGAGGCCGACCGTCGCCGGGACCGGAGGGGGCGGGCGACTCAGGGCAGGCGGCGGCGGAGTTCGGCGACGAGTTCGGTGACCTCGGCGCCGGCGCGGCGCGGGATCACGTGGGCGGCGTCGGAACCGGTGAGGACGAACACATGGTCTCCGGTCTCCGCGACGCGGGTGACGCCGGCCCAGCCGACGTGCGCCGTCCGCTCACCGGCCGCAACGTTCAGCCCGTCCGGGTCGAGCCAGACTTTCCGGGACGCCCCCGACTTCTCCAGCGCCACGCGCGCGCGGACGAGGTTGCTGCGCCGCAGCAGCACGTCGGCCACCCGACCGGTGCGCCACTCCCACCAGCCGACGGCGGCGCCCAGGGCGACGTCGACGAGTTCCAGCACCGCGGCCAGCACCAACTCCAGATTCAGCAGCAGCGGCAGCACCGAGACCGCGAACAGCACGAGGTAGGCGGCCGATCCGGCCAGCCAGGCGCCCCTCACCCGCATCCGCCGCCGGCGTGGGTCCGCTTCGCCCGCCTCGGCCGAGCGCCAGGCGGCGAAGGCGGCCAGGTCGGAAGGGGTCAGGGTGTACTCGAGCACGGGTGCGAGGGTACTGGACCGCCTCACAGTCCGGGGACGCCCAGCGCCCGCAGCCGGCAACGCAGGTGGCCGTAGGTGTCAGTGGCGGAGAAGTGGACGGCCCGCAGCCCGGCCCGCTGCGCCCCGCGCACGTTGACCTCCATGTCGTCGACGAACACCGCCTCCTCGGGCGCGACGCCGAGGGTGGTGACGATGTGCGTGTAATAGGCGGGGTCGGGCTTCGCCAGACCTACCTGGAACGAGTGGAACTGGTGGTCGAAATGCGCCTCGTGGCCCAGGTTCGCAAGCATGAAGCTGCCCCGATAGCTCTGCTGGTTGGTGGCCAGCGCGGTGACGATCCCGGCCGCACGCACCCGGTCGACGAGGCGCAACATGTACTCGTCCGCCTCGATCCGGCACCACACCTCGAGGATATCGTCGGCCGTGCAGTCCCGGCCGTCGCGCTCCAGCAGCCCGGTGACCAGCGGGTACAGGTCGACCTGCCCGGTGAGGGTCTCCTTCTCGGTGCGGAACACATCGGCGACGAACCGCGGTCCGCCCAGCCGAAGCATGTCCTTCAGCCAACCCTTGCGCGGGTACTGCACCACCCCGTCCGCATCCATCAGCAGGGCACGGATGGGCGGCTGGCTCGTCGAGGTCACCGCTCCATCCTCACCGGATACGCCGGCGGGGTCCAGTCGCCTCCGGACTCGGGGCTGGCGCTCACCCGATCGGGTGGGGTTCGGGACGCGCTGCCGGCTGGGTGACCAGCTCGATCGAGCGGGCCGCGCCCCGGTCGGCACTCAGCGCCATGGCCGCGTACACCTGCAGGGCCTTCGAGACCACGCGGTCGCGGTTCTTCGGCTTCCAGCCGAGCTCATCCTGGCGGGCCCGGCGCTCAGCCAGCGTGGAGTCGTCCACCAGCAGGGTCATCGTGCGGTCGGGGATGGAGATCTCGATCAGGTCGCCGTCCTCGATCAGGCCGATCGCACCGCCGGAGGCCGCCTCGGGGGAGACGTGCCCGATGCACAGCCCGGACGAGCCGCCGGAGAAGCGTCCGTCGGTGATCAGCGCGCACGTCGGGCCGAGACCCAGCCCCTTCAGATAGGACGTCGGATACAGCATCTCCTGCATGCCCGGGCCGCCCTTGGGGCCCTCGTACCGGACGATCACGACGTGGCCGGGCTGGACGCGCTTGGACAGGATCGCCTCGACCGCCTCCTCCTGGCTCTCGGTGACGATCGCGGTGCCGCGGAACGTCCACAGGTCCTCCGGGACGCCGGCCGTCTTCACGATCGCGCCGTCCACGGCGATGTTCCCCTTGAGGATCGCCAGGCCGCCATCCGCGGTGTACGGGGTGGCGGTCGAGCGGATGCACCCGTTCAGGCTGTCGGTGTCGAGGCTCTCCCACCGGGCGGTGGACGAGAACGGCTCGGTGGTGCGGACGCCGCCCGGCGCGGCATGGAACAGTTCCACGGCCTCGGGCAGCGGCGAGCCGCCACGCAGGTCCCAGTCCGCCAGCCACGCGTCCAGCGACGGGGAGTGGACGGCGTGGACGCTGCGGTCCAGCAGGCCGCCGCGGTCGAGCTCACCGAGGATGGCGGTGATGCCGCCGGCGCGGTGCACGTCCTCCATGTAGTAGTTCGTGGTGTTCGGGGCCACCTTGCAGATGCACGGGGTGGTCCGGGACAGGGCATCGATGTCGTCGGAGTCGAAATCGACGCCGGCCTCGTGGGCGGCGGCCAGCAGGTGCAGCACGGTGTTGGTGGAGCCACCCATCGCGATGTCCAGCCGCATGGCGTTGGCGAACGCCGGCTTCGTGGCGATCGACTTCGGGAGCACCGAGGCGTCGTCGCCGTCGTACCAGCGCTTGGCCAGCTCGACGACCAGGCGGCCGGCGTTGAGGAACAGGTCCTTGCGGGCGGACGCGGTCGCGAGCGTCGAGCCGTTGCCCGGCAGCGCGAGGCCGAGCGCCTCGAGCAGGCAGTTCATCGAGTTGGCGGTGAACATCCCCGAGCACGATCCGCAGGTCGGGCAGGCGCTCTGCTCGATCGAGAGCAGCTGCTCGTCGCTGACCTTGTCGTCGACGGCCTTGTACATCGCGTCGATCAGGTCCAGCCGCGGCTGCGCCACCCCGGCCACCACCTGCGCCTTGCCGGCCTCCATCGGACCGCCGGAGACGAACACGGTGGGGATGTTCAGCCGCAGTGCGGCCAGCAGCATGCCGGGAGTGATCTTGTCGCAGTTGGAGATGCAGACCAGCGCGTCCGCGCAGTGCGCGTTCACCATGTACTCCACCGAGTCGGCGATCAGCTCGCGGCTGGGCAGCGAGTAGAGCATGCCATCGTGGCCCATGGCGATGCCGTCATCGATGGCGATCGTGTTGAACTCCCGGCCCACTCCGCCCGCCTCCGCGACCGCGCCGGCGACCAGGGCGCCCATCTCCTTGAGGTGGACGTGGCCGGGGACGAACTGGGTGTACGAGTTCGCGATGGCCACGATCGGCTTGCCGAAGTCGGACTCGACCAGTCCGGTCGCGCGCCACAGGGCGCGGGCCCCGGCCATATTGCGGCCGTGGGTGACGGTTCGGGAACGCAGTGCGGGCATGGCTACCTCGATTCGACTACAACCCAGCCAGCCTAGTCCGCGCCCTGTTCGGCGTGCACCGGCCCGACCGGAGGGCGAGATCACGGCGACCCGGGGGACGGCGTACCGATCGCGAACGCGGCCCGCGCGGCGAGTGATCCGTGCCGTGCCGACTCGCCGAAGCCCCTACAGGCGCACCTCTCCGCTGATCACGGTGAGCGTGCGTCCGCCGATCCAGATCTCCTCGCCGTCGTCGTGCACGAACACCTCGCCGTGCCGGCCCACCTGCGAACCCTGGGTGGCGACATAGTCGGCGGGGACGACGCCCCGTCCGCGCAGCCACTGTGCTACCGAGGCGTGCAGGCTGCCGGTGACCGGGTCCTCGAGGTCGGCGACCACGCCGCGCACCTCGTAGGCATAGCCGGCGTCATCCCGTCCGACCAGCCCGAGGTGGTCGTGGCGCCCGAGCTGCGTCGAGTCGACCCAGGCGCGACGGACGGAGCCGGCGTCGGCGAGCTCGACCATCATCCACGGCGCGCCGTTGTCGCCCCACTCGTGGTCGACCCAGTCGGTGCGGGGCATTCCGAGCGCGGCCTCCGCGAGAGCGAGGTGCGCCTCGTCGAGCGGCCCCGAGCGCCGGCGTGGCGGGGCGGCGAAGGCCAGCCGCTCGCCGTCCCAGCGCAGCCGGACGAGCCCGACGCCACACTCCTGGACGATCTCGCCCCGATCCCGGGGGACGCCGCCGGTGTCGAGCCAGGCGTGCGCGCTGCCCAGCGTGGGATGCCCGGCGAAGGGTAGTTCGGACGTGGCGGTGAAGATCCGCACCCGGTAGTCGGCCTCCGGCCGGGTGGGACGCAGCAGGAAGGTTGTCTCGGACAGGTTGGTCCAGGTGGCGAACGCCTGCATGGCGGCGGGGTCGAGTCCGTCACCGTCCAGCACGACGGCGAGCGGGTTGCCGGTGATCCCCCCGTCACCGAAGACATCGACCTGGCAGAAACGCCGGATCATGGTCGCCTCCGAAGGGTTGTGCAGGGCCTCAGTCGCCCAGGCCAGTACCGAGTTTGCGTGCGGTGAGGATCCACTCGTGGTCGGGCGGCACCAGCTTGAGCTGCCCGGCCACCTCTGTGAGCGGAACGAGTTCGGTGTCCTCGCCGCGGGCGGCGACCATCACGCCGAACTGGCCCTTCCCGACGGCGTGTGCCGCGGCGGTCCCGAGGCGGGAGGCGAGCAGCCGGTCGGCGGCGCACGGAATGCCGCCACGCTGGACGTAGCCGAGGATCGACACCCGCGACTCCAGCCCGGTGGCCGCCTCCAGCTCGCGGGCCAGCTTGAAGGTGTGCTCGCGCTGCTCGTCCTCGACATTGGCCAGGTCGGCCTTCGCCGCCCGGATGGCCTCCGGTGTCTTCGCCGCCTTGACCAGCAGCTGGGCCGCCTCGTAGTCGGACGCGTCCTGCGTGTCGCGCGCGCCCTCGGCCACGGCCACCACGCTGAAGGTGCTGCCCCGGTCCAGCCGTTGCTTGATCGTGTCGGCCACGCTCGCCACCGAGTAGGGGATCTCCGGCAGCAGGATGATGTCCGCGCCGCCTGCGATGCCGGCGCCGAGCGTGAGCCAGCCGGCCCGGTGGCCCATGATCTCGGTGAGGATGATCCGGTGGTGGCTGTGCGCGGTGCTGTGCAGCCGGTCGACGGCCTCGGTGGCGATCTCCATCGCTGTGGCGAAGCCGAACGTGGTGTCGGTGCGGGCGATGTCGTTGTCGATCGTCTTGGGCAGGGTGATCACGTTGATGCCCGCCTCGGCGAGCCGCAGCGCGTTCTTCGCCGTCCCGCCGCCGCCGAGCAGGACGAGGGCCTCCAGGCCCTCCTTCTGGATGTTCTCGACGACCTGGGGACGCATGTCGACGACCTCGCCGTCGATGGACATCTTGTGCACCTTGTCGCGGCTGGTGCCCAGGATCGTGCCGCCGATCGTGAGGATGCCGGACAGGGCCTTCGAGTCCAGCACGGTGTTGCGATCCTCGACCAGGCCGCGAATACCGTCCCGGTAACCCAGCAGTTCCCAGCCGTTGCTGATCGCTGCCTTGCCGAAGCCACGGATGGCCGCGTTCAGGCCGGGACTGTCGCCGCCCGCGGTGAGGATCCCGATCCGCTTCTTCGCCTGCGCCATGTCCGCCGCCCCTTCGCCTGGTCCGGAACTCAGGCTAGACGACGAGCCGCCGAGACGCGCGAGCGGCTCGGCGGCGAGGAGCAGGCGACCAGAGGTCGGGATGCGCGGCTGCTCCACAGTGAGGAGCCCGGACAGCGGGGTGCGGGACGGGTCACGATGACCGGTGCGTGCCGGGTGGGGGTGCGGCGGGTCGGGAGGGATACTGGACGCACTGATCCAGCGAGGGAGCCCCGCCATGCGTCGTCGTGCCCTAACCGTCCTGTTCGTCGGCCTGCTCGCACCCGGCCTCGCCGCCTGCGCGACGACCTCGCCGGTGGCCTCCCCGTCGCCGTCCGTGACGCCCAGCCCGGTCGTTCCCACCGTCACCGCGACCAGCGCGACCCCGACGCCGACGCCCACCGTGACGCCGACGGCGGACAGCGCCCGGCTCGTGCTGCGCGGGGACGGGCTCGGGACCTACTCGTTCGGGGCGAAGCAGTCCGACGTCACGGCGGTACTCGAGGACGCCCTCGGCGAGCCCGAGGAGAGCTCGCAGGGCATCCGGTGCGAGCTGGACGACAGCAGCCCGTGGGCCCAGACGGTGAGCTGGGGCAACTTCTGGGTGGAGTACGACGCCAAGGACACATCGAAGAAGTCCCCGCGGACCCTGGCTGCCTGGGGCGTGACGGCCGGCTCGACGCTGCCCGCCGCGCTCGCGGTGCAGGACGGCGTACCGCTCACGCTCACGTTCTCCCAGCTGAAGGCGAAGTACCCCGCCGGCACGCTCGAGGACCTGGGCCTGGGTGACGGCAGCAAGCGGTTCACCCTGCCCAACAAGATCTTCTTCGTCGG